>NZ_JBITJV010000003.1:0-528759 GCF_044460385.1 Streptomyces sp. NPDC050121
GTCGTGGGGGGGGGGGGGGGGCCCGCCCCGCGGCCCGGCCCCCCCGCCCCCCCCCCGCGCGCCGCCCGCGGCCCCGCCCACCCCCAACCCGGGGCGCGCGCCGCCCCCCCCCCCCCCCCCCCCCCCCCCCCCCCCCCCCCCCCCCCGGTGCCGTAACCGCCCCGACATGCCCGCGTCGCCCTGAGTTCATGGGAGAGTTACTCTGTGTCTCGCTTGTGAGGGAGGGCACCCGCGCGGTGGGTTCCGCTGTGATAACCCTGGGGAAAATCGCCGTCTCCGGGCTGGTAACGTGCACTCTGGTCCCGGTGGCCAAAGACATGCACACCGTGACCACAGCCGATGAGCGCATCCGGTCTTCCAGCCGGACACGGCTGACTTCCCGCAAGGAACCCGCACGGGGCGGGGCCCTGTGTACAAAGCCGTCCGCCCGCCCACAGGCACCGGCGGACAACCAGGGATGCGGCCGTGCTGCACTTCGACACGGTCCCTTCCCGACCATGCATGACGTGGTGCGCCTTCGAGGTCGCCGTAGAGGAGGGGATGTCGATGACCGACGCCCATGAGTTCATTCCGGCCGCCAAACCCGTGATCGGCGAGGAGGAGATCGACGCCGCGGTGCGCGTGCTGCGCAGCGGCATGGTCGTCCAGGGGCCAGAGGTGGCCGCCTTCGAGGAGGAGTTCTCGGACGTGGTCGGCGGACGCCACTGCGTCGCGGTCAACTCCGGTACCTCCGCGCTGCACCTGGCGCTGCTCGCCCTCGGTCTCGGCCCGGGCGACGAGGTCATCGTGCCGTCGTTCTCCTTCGCCGCCTCCGCCAACGCGGTGCGGCTGGTCGGCGCCGACGTGGTCTTCGCCGACATCGACCCGCAGACGTACTGCCTGGACCCGGCCGCGGTCGAGGCGGCCCTGTCGCCGCGCACCGCCGCGATCATGCCAGTCCACCTGTACGGGCACCCGGCCGCCATGGACAAGATCATGGCGATCGCCGAGCAGCACGGCCTCGCCGTCGTCGAGGACGCCTGCCAGGCCCACGCGGCCGCCCTGAACGGCACCCCGGTCGGCGCCTTCGGCGCCGTCGGCACGTTCAGCTTCTACCCGACGAAGAACATGCACAGCCTCGAGGGCGGCATGATCTCCACCGGGGACGCGGAGACCGCCCGCACCCTGCGCCTGCTGCGCAACCAGGGCATGGAGAAGCGCTACGCCAACGAGATCGTCGGCGCCAACGTGCGCATGACGGACGTCTCCGCCGCCATCGGCCGCGTCCAGCGCCGCAAGCTGGACGGCTGGACCGAGCAGCGCATCGCCAACGCCACGTACCTCACCGAGCACATCACCGCGCCGAACGTGATCACGCCGAAGCTCGCCGAGGGCGCCCGGCACATCTACCACCAGTACACGGTGCGTATCCAGGGTGACCGCGACGCCGCCATGGCCAAGCTGACCGAGGCCGGCATCGGCAACGCCGTGTACTACCCGACGCCCATCCACCGGCTGAAGCCGTACTGGGAGCCGGACCAGAAGGCGGGTCGCACCTGGGACCTGCCCGAGACGGACCGCGCGGCCGCCGAGGTCGTGTCGCTGCCCGTCCACCCGGCCCTGTCGGCGCAGGACCTGGAGCGCATCGTCACCGCCGTCAATGCTCTGGGGGAGCAGCTGTGAGCACCGGGAAGTCGCTGCGAGCGGGTCTCGTCGGCCTCGGTTCCATGGGGCGTCACCACGCCCGCGTCCTGGCGGGTCTGGACGGCGTCGAGCTCGTCGCCGTCGTCGACCCGATGGGCGACAAGTTCGGCGCAGCCCAGGGCGTGCCGATTCTGGACACCGTCGAGGAGCTCATCGCCCTCGGTGTGGACTACGCCGTCGTGGCCTGTCCCACGCACCTGCACGAGGAGGTCGGCCTGGCGCTCGCCGAGGCCGGCGTCTGCGCGCTGATCGAGAAGCCGGTCGCGGAGACCGTGCAGGGCGCCCGTCGCCTCGTCGAGGCGTTCGAGTCGCGCTCGCTGGTGGCCGGCGTCGGTCACATCGAGCGCTGCAACCCGGCGCTGATGTCGCTGCGCGCGCGGCTGGAGGCCGGCGAGCTCGGCGACGTCTACCAGGTCGTCACCCGCCGCCAGGGCCCGTTCCCGCACCGCATCGCGGACGTCGGCGTGGTCAAGGACCTCGCCACGCACGACATCGACCTCACCGGCTGGGTCACCGGCCGCCAGTACGTGTCCATCGCCGCGCACACCGTCTCCAAGAGCGGCCGCGAGCACGAGGACATGGTCTCCGCGGTGGGCCGGCTCGACGACGACACCATGGTCAACCACCTGGTGAACTGGCTGAGCCCGCTCAAGGAGCGGTTCACCTCGGTCACCGGTGAGCGCGGCTGCTTCATCGCCGACACCCTCACCGCCGACCTCACGTTCCACTCCAACGCCGCGGTGACCACCGAGTGGGAGGCCCTGCGGGCCTTCCGCGGTGTCTCCGAGGGCGACATGATCCGGTACGCCATCCCCAAGCGTGAGCCGCTGCAGGTCGAGCACGAGCTGTTCCGGGACGCGGTGCTCGGCAAGCCCGCCGACATCTGCACCCTGCGCCAGGGCATGCGCACCGTCGAGGTGGCCGCCGCGGTGCTCGAGTCGGCGACCACGGGTAACAGCGTGTCCCTTCAGCCGGAGGACCTGGCCGCAGATGGCAGCTGAGCATCACACATCGGGGGAACGGTGCGTGCTCGGCGGGACTCCTATGTTCTGTGAGACTTTCCCCGCAGGACCCAGCCGGCCGTCGGCTGTCGGAGACCAGGAGCCGGAGAATGAGTGCTGCGCCTGACGTCAGCGTCATCGTTGCCGTCTACAACACGATGCCGTACCTGACCGAGTGCCTGAACTCGCTGGTCGGGCAGAGCATCGGCCGGGAGCGGCTGGAGATCGTCGCCGTCGACGACGGCTCCACCGACGACAGCGGGCCCGAGCTGGACCGTTTCGCGGCGTTGTACCCGGACATCGTCAAGGTGATCCACCAGCCCAACTCCGGCGGCCCCGCCGCGCCCAGCAACCGGGCGCTGGAGGTGGCCACCGGCCGGTACGTGTACTTCATCGGCTCCGACGACTACCTCGGCGAGGAAGCCCTGGAGCGCATGGTGAAGTGCGCCGACAAGCACGGCTCGGACGTGGTGGTCGGCAAGATGGTCGGCACCAACGGCCGCTACGTGCACCAGGCGCTGTACAAGGAGAGCGACCCGGACGTCAGCCTGTACGACTCCGCGCTGCCCTTCACCCTGGCCAACACCAAGCTGTTCCGCCGGGACCTGGTCGAGAAGTACAAGCTGCGCTTCCCCGAGCACCTGCCGGTGGGCAGCGACCAGCCGTTCACCATCGAGGCGTGCGTGCGCGCGAAGAAGATCTCGGTGGTGGCCGACTACACCTGCTACTACGCGGTCAAGCGGGGCGACGCCAGCAACATCACCTACCGCGCCGACCATCTGGCGCGGCTGCGGGCCACGGCCGAGATCATGGACTTCACGGCCGGTCTCATCGAGGCGGGCCCCGAGCGCGACCACGTGCTGCGCCGGCACTTCACCTGGGAGCTCGCCAAGCTCGTCCAGGACGACTTCCCCGACCTGGAGCGCGAGGTGCAGAGCCAGCTCTGCGCGGGCATCGCGCGGCTCGCCGACGTCTACTTCACCGACGGCATCCGTGACGCGATGGACGTCAAGCGGCGGGTGCGCATCGCGCTGGCGCAGGCCGGCGCGATCGACGAGCTCGTCGAGGCGATCAGCTCGGAGCTGGACGACGGGGCGCCCACGTTCGTCGTGGAGGGCGGCCGCGCCCACGCCCGCTACCCCGGCTTCCGTGACCCGCGCATCGGCCTGGCCGACCGGGTCTTCGAGGTGCTCGACGAGTCGGTGGCCGCCCCGCTCGCGAAGGGCACCCGGCTGCTGACCTCGGCCTGGGAGCAGCAGGGCGAGGCGCTCACCTACGCGGTGTCCGTGCGGGTGCAGGTCGTCGGCGACGTCGACGGCGCGGCGCTGCGGCTGGCGGGGAAGGCCATGCCGAAGTCGGCGGACAAGCCCGGGGCGCGCCGGCTGAAGGCGGACCACGGACTGCCCGCGCCGGTGGGCGAGATACGGTCGGAGCCCGGAGCGGACGGCGCCGGCACGGTGCTGCACGCCCGGGTTCCGCTGGACCACGTCACCGCCAAGCGGGGCGTGCGGGTATACCTGGACGTGGCCGGCGCCACGTACGAGGTCCCCGTGCGGGGCCAGGATCTGCCCATGCCGCTGGCCCGCCAGTGGGGCCGGGAGGGGGACCCCTACCGGGCGTCGGCCATCGTGAACGACAAGGGGCGGGTCGTGATCGACACGGCCCAGATGCATCCGCCGAAGAGGACCCTGGTCCTGCGGGCGCTGGCAGCTCCCGTCGAGAAGTTGAAGTCCCTGGCCGTCCGCGTGCGAGCGGTCGGCGTCAGAAAGTTGAAGTCCGCCGGTTTCAAGAAGCCGACCGGTTCCAAAAGGAAGTAGCGACCCTCCATGAACATCTGTGTAGTAGCACTCGGCAAAATTGGCCTCCCGCTGGCCGTGCAGTTCGCCTCCAAGGGCCACCGGGTCATCGGCGCGGACGTCAACGAGAAGGTCGTCGAGCTGGTCAACGCCGGCGTCGAGCCGTTCCCCGGTGAGCACGACCTGGACGTCAAGCTGAAGCAGGCCGTCGACGCCGGGCTGCTGAGCGCGACCACGGACACCGCGTCCGCGGTCGCCGAGTCCGAGGCCGTCGTCGTGGTCGTCCCGCTGTTCGTGGACGCCGAGGGCACACCGGACTTCGGCTGGATGGACTCCGCGACGAAGGCGATCGCCCAGGGCCTCAAGCCCGGCACCCTCGTCTCGTACGAGACCACGCTGCCGGTCGGCACCACCCGCACCCGCTGGGCGCCGATGCTCGCCGAGGGCTCGGGTCTGACCGCCGGCGAGGACTTCCACCTGGTGTTCTCCCCGGAGCGCGTCCTGACCGGCCGGGTCTTCGCCGACCTGCGCCGCTACCCCAAGCTGGTGGGCGGCATCGACGAGGCGTCGACGGCCCGCGGTGTGGAGTTCTACGAGCAGGTCCTCGACTTCGACGAGCGCGCCGACCTGCCGCAGGCCAACGGCGTGTGGGACCTGGGCACCGCCGAGGCCTCCGAGCTCGCCAAGCTGGCCGAGACGACCTACCGGGACGTCAACATCGGTCTGGCGAACCAGTTCGCGCGCTTCGCCGACCAGAACGACATCGACGTCAAGAAGGTCATCGAGGCCTGCAACTCGCAGCCCTACAGCCACATCCACCAGCCGGGCATCGCCGTCGGCGGCCACTGCATCCCGATCTACCCGCGGATGTACCTGTGGAACGACCCGGCGGCGACCGTCGTGCGCTCCGCCCGTGAGGCGAACGCCGCGATGCCCGAGTACGCGGTCGACCTGCTGGCCGCCGCCTACGGCGACCTGACCGGCGTGGGCGTGCTCGTGCTGGGCGCCGCCTACCGCGGTGGAGTGAAGGAGACGGCCTTCTCGGGTGTTTTCCCGACCGTCGAGGCCCTCAAGGCGCGTGGCGCGGTCCCGTTCGTCTCGGACCCGATGTACACCGATGAGGAGCTCGCCGCGCACGGTCTGACCCCGCACGCCGGCGAGAAGGTCACCGCGGCGATCCTGCAGGCCGACCACGCCGAGTACCGCACGCTGACCCCGGCCGACCTGCCGGACGTCACCGTCCTGGTCGACGGTCGCCGTACCACGGACCCGGAGGCCTGGAAGGGCGTCCGCCGCGTCGTCATCGGCGGCTGAGGCGCAGTCACGAGAACAACCCCGTGGCCCCGCCCCCGTATCCCGGGGCGGGGCCCTGGTGCAGAAAGGTTTCCCATGACCTGGCTGATCACGGGCGGTGCCGGTTTCATCGGCTCGCATGTGGTGAAGGCGATGACCGACGCAGGTGAGCGGGTCGTCGTCCTCGACGACCTGAGCACGGGCCGCGCCGAGCGGCTCCCGGACGGCGTCGTGCTGGAGGTCGGCACGGTCCTCGACGGCGACGTCGTGGCGCGGGTGCTGCGCGAGCACGCCGTGACCGGCATCGTGCACATCGCGGGCAAGAAGCAGGTGGCCGAGTCCGTGGACCGGCCGCTGTACTACTACCGCGAGAACGTCGAGGGCATGCGGGTGCTGCTCGAGGCGGCCGTCGCCGCGGGGATCGGCCGGTTCCTGTTCTCCTCGTCCGCCGCCGTGTACGGCATGCCGGACGTCGACCTCGTCACCGAGAAGACGCCCTGCGCGCCCATCAACCCCTACGGCGAGACCAAGCTCGCCGGCGAGTGGCTGGTCGCGGCGGCCGGCGCCCGGCACGGCATCGCGACGGCCTCGCTGCGCTACTTCAACGTGGCGGGCGCGGCCACGCCCGAACTGGGCGACGACGGCGTCTTCAACCTCGTCCCGATGGTCTTCGAACGCCTCGACGCGGGGGAGGCGCCGCGGATCTTCGGCGCCGACTACCCGACGCCCGACGGTACCTGCGTCCGCGACTACATCCACGTCGAGGACATCGCCTCCGCGCACGTCGCCGCCGTGCGCCGGCTGGCCGCCGACCCCGAGACCCGGCTGGTCCTCAACATCGGCCGCGGCGAGGGCGTTTCGGTGACCGAGATGATCGACGTCATCCGGGACGTCACCGGCCGCACGGACGCCGAGCCGAGCGTGACCGGCCGCCGCCCCGGCGACCCGGCCCGGGTCGTGGCCTCCGCCGACCTCATCCGCGAGGAACTCGGCTGGAGCGCACGGCACGGCGTACGGGAGATGGTGGAGTCGGCGTGGGCGGGGTGGCGACTGCGGCACCCGTAGCCGCCGCTGCCGCAGACGCCAGGAAACAAGCGAGGAAGGGCCCCCGGGATGTTCCCGGGGGCCCTTCCTCGTACAACCGGTCGCTGATCGTCGTCAGTTGTCCTCGATGAACAGCTTCTCGAAGTGCTTCTGCACCACGGGCCAGTCCCACACCGTCAGCGCGTGCTCGGTGGCGAGCTTGCCCGCACCGCGCCAGGACTCCTCCGTGGCCGTGACCTTCAGGATCCGCTCGGCCGCCTCGGCGGGCGAGGACACGACCCAGCCCTCGGGGTAGAGGGTGCGGGCGCTGTTGGGCTTGCCCGCGTAGAACGGCCAGTCGCGGACGACGGGGACGGCGCCGCTGGCCGCGCCCTCCATCAGACCGACGTGGCAGCCCTCACGCACCGACGAGCTGAGGATCGTACCGATCTCGACGAGCTTGGACGGGACGTCGTCCGTCGGGCCGAGCCGGACCACCGCGCCGGACTCCTCCAGCGGGGCCAGCAGCTCCTCGAACTCGTTCAGGTACAGCCGGGTGGCCTGGCTGGTCTTCGGGTCCATGTCGCCGCCGACCAGCAGCAGCCGGTAGCGCTCGTCGTGCTTGCGGACCCGCTCCAGGACGTCCAAAGCCCACTTGGGGTCCTTGGCGACCTGGCTGATGCCGACCAGACCGAGGTTGAAGCGGGCCTCGGCCGGCTTCGTCCGGTTGAAGCCCGACAGGTCCATGGCGTTGTCGATGAGGTGGAACTTCGGAGCGTGCTCGCCGCGCAGCATCGGCACGAGCGTCGCGGTGAGGTCCTTCACGTGCGGGGCGACGAAGATCAGATCGTCGATCCGGGAGAAGTCCGTCATGTGCGGCCAGCGCGTGAACGCCTCGTAGCTGTGCAGGCGCACCACGATCCGGGTGTCGCCCGGGTCGATCGAGGTGAGCATGCCGGCCGGGCCCGCCGCCCACTCCAGGAAGACGGTGTCGGCCCAGTCGAGGTGCGGGCGCATCAGACGCTCGACCTCTTCCTGGTAGTCGCTCGTGCCGTCGGCCAGCCGGTCCTTGAGCATGCGCGGGGCCGCCCAGGAGATCCGCTTCAGGTGCTTGTTCGCCGCCAGGTCGAGGTACCGCAGCTCGACGCCGGGGTGGTCGGCGAAGTGCTCCTTGATCAGGTGCAGGAAGTTGTCGTTGGCGCTCGTCGTCACCAGCAGCCGCAGCGGGCGGTCGGTGGGGGCGGCCGCGGCCGGCACCTTGCGGCCGCGGGGGCGGCTCAGCGCCTGGAACGCCTTGGAGCGGTGCAGCGGGGCCACGAAGCCCTCGGCGTCCTTGGCCAGCGGCGACGACAGCTGGTCGATGTGCAGCACCCGGTGGAAGTGCAGGAACAGGGCGCGGTTGATCGCCTCGGCCGAGTCGTCGGTGCTGCCCTTGGCGAAGAGCGAGTCGGCGTTCGCGAGCTGGGCCGTGACCGCCTTGCCCAGGTACCGGGGGCTGATGCCCTTCCTCAGCTCCTGCATGCAGCCCTCGTAGTAGAGGTCCGCCCGCATCTGGAGGTCGGGGATCTTCGCGGCGGCGTCCGCCAGGGTGAGCGCGGCGCCGCTGGTGCGGCCCGCCCACTGCATGCCCTCGGCGACATACCGTGAGGTCGCGGCCCGCACCCTGACGGGCATGCCGGGCGCGGTCACCGCCGAGCGCCACAGCCGGGCGCCGACGCCGGACCGCATCAGCGGCCGCGGGGTCGCCGTCCGCACGATCTGCGCGGGCAGCTGGTCGACCTTGCGCTTCATGCCACGGGTCACCGCGTGCAGCGGCGGCAGGACCGAGGAGCGGCGCTCCGTGACGCCGCCCTGCGCCTGCAGTTCCTCGACGGCCTTCAGCGCGGGCGCGAGACCGAACTTGGCCGCCGCGGTGCGGTTGTACTCGGCGAGCCGCCACACCGTGTACACGGTCGCCACGTCCAGGGCGACGAGCACATCGGCCTTGCGGCCGTGCGAGCGCAGCCACCGGTCGCTTTTGATCTGCGTCCAGTTGCGCAGGCCGCGCGGGGCCTTGCCGAGCCGGCGGCGGACCGCCTGGCTGCGGTGCTTCAGGGTGCGCGGCAGCTGGTGCGTACTGGCGAGCCCGACCTTGGCGAGTTCCTCGGGGAGACCCTCGGCCTCCAGGTCGAACATGCCCGCCAGGTGCACGCGCGCGCCCTGGGCGTTGAACTTGCGCACCGCGTCGGCGAGCACGCCGAGCTGCGGCCGTACGTACGCCACGAGCAGGACTTCGGTCACTTGGCGAGCTCCTCGACAAGGTTCTTGACGGCGACGGACATCAGCGCCTCACGAGTGAACTGGTCGGCGTGGGCCATCGCCTCGGCGTGCTCCTCGTCGGTCGTCTCCACCGCCATGTGGGCGGCCTTGATGAACGACTCGGTCAGGCCCGCCTCGTCGATGCCGGGGGCGCCCGTCCACAGCGGGTGACCTCGCAGCACGTTGGAGGCGTCGTGCTCGGCGGCGTGCGCCGACACGATCGGCAGGCCGGTCGCCATGTACTCGTACACCTTGCCCGAGGTGACGTACCGGCCGCCGATGAGGATCAGCACCATCGCGTCCCAGCCGGCGTAGATCGAGGAGACCTCGGCCTTGGCGGCGGGACCGCCGAAGACGACGCCGTCGGCCTCGGCCTCCTTGAAGACCTCGGCGTGCCGGTTCGCACCGCGGGTGGCGCCGTTGCCGAGGTGGCCGCGCAGCTCGAAGCGCGCGTTCGCCAGCAGCGGTTCCTTCTCCCGGGCGGCCCGCCAGGCGTTCAGCACCGTCTCCAGGTGCGGCACGGTGAAGTTGACCGTGCCGAGGTAGCCGAAGACCAGACCGGCGCCGGGGTCCGGGTTGTGCGCCCGGCCCGGCGAGCTGTCGGCGTCGTAGCCGTTGCGCACGACGTGCACCCGGCTCGCGAACTCGGGGTAGCGCTTGCGGTAATGCTCGGCGATCGGGTCGTTGACGACCCACAGGGACACCGCGTGGTCGAGGATCTTCTGCTCCCACAGACCCTCCGCCGAGTCGCGGGCGAAGGCCTCGACGCCGTCGATGACGTCGATGGACCAGCCGTCGCGGAAGTCCACCGCGTACGGCACCTTCGCGTCCTCCCACAGCTTCCAGGCCGCGGCGAGGTTCACGTACGGCACGCAGGAGGCGAGCAGCAGGTCCGCCGGGTGCTCCTTGTGGATGCGCAGCACGGCCTGCTCCAGGTCGCCGCGCCACTCACCGAAGTTGGGCTCCGGGAACGTCTCGGTCTGGCGGCGGCGCAGCTTGGCGACCCAGCCGTTGGGGTCCAGGGCACGCGCCTCGTCGAAGAGGCGGATGTCCGTCTCGAGGTCCTCGCGGGCCAGCGGCAGTTCGACGATCTTCACCTGGGGGTCGACCTGCTCCAGCAGGGAGAGGTCGATGCCCGAGTCGAGTTCCCAGGACTCCCGGGCGATGTTGACGACCGTGACGTCCCAGCCCGCCTTCACGAACTGGTTGGCGGTCTCCCGCATCCGGTACGTGGAGCTCTTGGCGGCCGGCGGGAAGCCGATGGCGAGGTAGATGACGTGCGGTCGCTTGCCTTCCGCAGGCGGCCCGGACGGGGGAGACGATGACATAGCGGTTGACGCTAGCACGCTGACATGCACGGACCGTGGCGCGCGCAGGGCCGCCCGAAGGCGGCCGTGGACGGCCCCGGTTCCGCTGCTTCATGTCATGCGGGCCGGCTGCCCCCCTTCCATTCCTCCATGAGACGGACGACGTTCTGCGCCGCGCGGCCGTCGCCGTACGGCGTGCCGGGGTCGTCGGTCGGCACGGCACGGGTCACGGTCTCGGCCCACTCCTGGGGCGACAGCGTGTGCGGGTCGGGTACAAGGACGTTCCAGCCGGTGTTCACGGTTTCCACCCACTCCGTCTCCGGGCGGATCGTGGTGCAGATGCGCTCCAGCAGGAACGCCTCCTTCTGCAGACCGCCGGAGTCCGTGACCACGCCGACCGAGGCCAGCACGGCGGCGACCAGGCTCGCGTACGGCAGCGGGCGGCCGACGTGCAGGTTGCCCTGGGACAGGTCGATGCCGTGCTCCTCGGCGCGGGCGACCAGCCGCGGGTGGGCGGCGAGCGCCACCGGCACCGGCAGCTTGGCGAGCGAGTCGACGATCGCGGCGAGCCGCTCGGGGTCGTCGGTGTTGTCCGGGCGGTGCAGGGTCGCCAGCAGGAACGGCTTCGCCGGGTCGATGCCCTCGGGCAGCTCCGGCGCGGCGAACTCGCCGGCCCGGACCTGGTCGCGGATGCGCAGGCAGATGTCGACCATCACGTCGCCGGCCAGGCGGGTGCGGTCGGCGAGGCCCTCGCTCGCGAGGTGGCGCACGGCCTCCTCGGTGGGCGCGAGCAGCAGGTCGGCGCTGTGGTCGGTGAGGACGCGGTTGTGCTCCTCCGGCATCCGCCGGTTGAAGGAGCGCAGGCCCGCCTCCAGGTGCGCCACGGGCAGGTGCATCTTCACCGCGGACAGCGCGCCGGCGATGGTGGAGTTGGTGTCGCCGTAGACGAGCACCCAGTCGGGTCGCTCACGCTCGAGGACCGGGTCGAGCGCGGAGAGGACGGCGCCGGTCTGCACGCCGTGGCTGCCGGAGCCGACGCCGAGGTGGACGTCGGGGTCGGGGATGCCGAGTCCCGAGAAGAAGACGTCGGAGAGGTCGGCGTCGTAGTGCTGCCCGGTGTGCACGATGACGTGCTCGTGCTCGGTCTCGGCGAACGCCGCCGCGATGGGCGCGAGCTTCACCAACTGAGGACGGGCACCGACGATGCTGATGACTTTCACAGAGCACTCTTCTTCTGGGGGGCGGGCTTGTGAGCTTCTGGACTGTGGGGCGACTGAGCAAAAGAAACGGGCAAGGAAATGGTAGGCAGAGCGTTGGACGCACCAGGTCCGTGGTGGGTTGCCCCGCGGTGAGGGAGTCGTGTCCATGCCGTGGTCAGGCCGTGGTCAGAACACGGCTTTCGGGCTTCGACTCGCTCGCATAACGATTTCGTGAATCTTACGTTTACGCGGGTGGAAACCGGGTCAACTCGGGCGGCTACCGGGGCTACTGCCGGGGCGGCTACCGGGGCGGCCGCCGAGGTGACTACGGAGGTGACTACGGAGATAGCCCCTACAGGGCGCGCTCGACGAGAGCCCCGTCCTTCTCCTCATACAGGGAACCGGTCTGCGGGCACTCCCACACCCCCGGCTCGCCGTCCCGTTCGACCAGCCGCACACCGGCGTGCCCGACCCATCCGACGCGACGGGCCGGAACACCCACGACCAGCGCGAAGTCCGGCACGTCCTTGGTGACGACGGCCCCCGCGGCGACCATCGCCCAACGGCCGATGGTGATCGGCGCGACACACACCGAGCGCGCCCCGATGGACGCCCCGTCGGCGATCTTCACACCGACGGCCTCCCAGTCGCCGCCCCGCTTCTGCTTGCCCTCGGGATCCACGGAGCGCGGGTTGTGGTCGTTGGTGAGGACCACGGCGGGGCCGATGAAGACGCCGTCACCGAGCTCGGCCGGCTCGTAGACGAGCGCGTAGTTCTGCAGCTTGCAGTTGTCGCCCATCCGCACACCGGACCCGACGTACGCCCCACGCCCGACCACACAGCCCGCACCGAGCCGCGCGCCCTCCCGGATCTGCGCGAGGTCCCACACACTGCTGCCGTCGCCGATCTCCGCACTGGCGTCGACCTGGGCGCTGGGCTGGACCCTGTAGTTCACTTCTCCGCCTTCCGGTGTCTGGCTACGCCTGGCGAGCATACGGGGAGGGGCCGCCCGCACGACGCGGGCGGCCCCTGCCTGCAGACCGGTGCGATCAGTGTCCGTCGGTGGTGACCTGGGTGGCCGGAATCCAGTACCCGGCGAGCTCCTCCGAGGCGATCCGCACCATGGTCCGCCCGTTGACGACCGCCCTGCGGTCGAACTGGAGGGTGTGCGCCTCGGAGTACTTCAGCGTCTTGAGCGTGCCGGCCACGCCGTTGGTGCCGTAGTCGATCGCCTCGACGGAGGTGTTCGCCGCGATGGTGAGGGTGCGGGCCACCCGGTAGCTGACGGTGATGTGCTCACCGCGCAGGAATACCTTCGGGTAGGACTCGCCGACCCAGTAGCCCTTGTACGCTCCGGCGCTGATCCGGTACCAGATGCCCGCGCCCTGGATGCGCCGGCGCACGTCGATCGGCGCCTGCGTGGCCCGCGCGAAGACGACCTTCTTCGAGCTGAGGATCTTGTCCGCCCTGGCCTTGTCCCAGCTGCCGTCGGCGTCGGTGTCGAGCTTGTACAGGGTGTGCGTGCCGGCGGCGATGGCGATCGCCGAGCCCGACTTCACGCCCGGCGGGACGTCCTCGATCAGCATGTCCAACTGGTGTGCGAAGACTGTGCTGTTGGTGTGCCAGTGCAGTTGCTGCCACAGCGCGATGTGGTGGTGGTGATACGTGTGCGCCGGGATCCGGTGCGTCTGGCAGTAGTACGAGAACCAGCGCGGGTTGCGCAGCAGCGTGAAGTACCGGGAGATCGTCGTGCAGGCGCCGTCGTACAGCTGGGCGGCGAGCTCGTTGCCGGTCAGCCGGAAGTAGTCCCAGATGCCGAACATGGCGAAGATCATGCCGTTGTAGGTGTAGTCGCCCGTGCCGGGAGTCTTGAACGGGTACTCCTGGATCCAGAGGTAGCCCGCCTTGTCCTTGTTCACCACCCACGGGTTGTTGTTGTCGGCGCGCAGCAGTGAGGCGAAGGCGCCGTCGGCGGCCGACTTGTACCGGGCGCGCTCCTCCGCGCTGAGCCCGTCCTCCAGTGCGGCGAGCTGGGCGAAGAGGCTGATCGACTCGCCCTGGGCCATGCCGGAGTACCAGGGCGCCTTGTAGACGACACCGCTGTGCTCGGCGTGGGTGAAGTCGAAGGGGTACGGGAAGTACCAGGCGCCGCGGGTCTCGACGCGCTTGGCGATCAGCCGGTCGGCCTGGGCCTTGGCGCGCTGGAGGAACACGGCCTTGCGGGTCGGGTCGTTCTCGACGCGGTAGCTGGTGAGGCAGCCGAGGCCGAACTGGATCTGCCCCACGGGGTGGTCGTAGGACTTCCCGCTCTCCGTGTACTTCATGTACACGCCGTCGGCGTTGAGGTGGTAGGTCCCCGCGGAGAGGTTCGCGTTCGCCCAGGTCGTGGGCCGGTTGCGCCACGGCCGCAGGGCCTCCGGCAGATCCGGGACGATCTGGTAGCCGGCCTTCTTGAACTCGAACGGCAGAGTGGTCGGGACGTCGGTCTCGGTCGGCGTGCCGCCCGTGTACGGGATGCGCGTGCCGGGACTCGGCGCGCTGACGCTGCCGCCCTCTAACGGGTCCGGCAGCGGCGGCACGGGGAGCGTCTCCCCGCCTGTGCCGGACGGCAGGCTCAGCGCGATCGACCGCGGCATGTTGACGAACGGGTCGGTCGGCGTGGGTGACTCGAAGACACCGGTGGCCATCGCGGTGACGGCGCCGCCCCCCACGGCCGCCGCCCCCGCGGCAGTGCCCCCGGCCAGTCGTATGAACCGTCTCCGGCCGTATTCGGCACGCCTCTTTCCAGCCATAACTCTGGTCCCCCCCAAGGGTGTTGAACAGCAGTGATCATTCAGATGATCTTGTTTGGCGGTGTTGTGGATCGTATGTGAAACCTGTGGGTTTCCGTGCGGGTCAAGAGAAGTTCAACCGAAGGTGTGGGACGGGGTGTTGGGGCATAACGGTGCGTTGCGGGATGTTCGGCGAGGGGTGAGGGTGTTCTGTGATGGAAACGTGACCTGTCGAATGTGTCGGTGCCGGATATATGCGCATGGTGCGAAATCAAAAGCCGGTAAAGGATCGAGGTCGTTTAACTGACCGTTCGGGGGCGGTGACTTTTGGTGTTCGGGGCGGGGATGGGCTTGAGGGCTGATCGGGGGGCTGGTCGGGGGACCGGTAGGCGACGTAGAGCTGCAGGTGTCATATCGGCGGCACTTCTCATGTCAGGTGCATGCGGAATTGGTCCTTCGACTTCCGCGTACGCGGCCGGATGCACCGGCGGAGTGGACTCCGACTTCAACGGCGACGGCGTACGCGACACGGCGATAGCGGACCCGCAGGCGACGGTGTCGGGCCAGGAGGGCGCGGGCGCGATCCAGATCGTCCTCGGCGGCGGCAAGGGCGTGACGACCCTCTCCCAGGACACCCCGAACGTCTCCGACGCCGCCGAGGCAGGCGACCAGTTCGGCTTCTCGCTCGCCGTGTACGACGCCAACCTCGACGGCTGCAGTGACATCGCTGTCGGAATGCCGTACGAGGACATCGCGTCGGTCCAGGACGCCGGTCTCGTGCAGCTCATCTACGGCTCGCCGGCCGGCATCGGCCAGGGAACCACGGGTTCGCTCGGCTTCCGCCAGGGAGCCGACGGCAACATGGCCGACGCCTACGAGGCCGAGGACTGGGTGGGCTACTCGGTCGCCGGCGGTGTGTCGTCCACCGGTGTGCCGTTCCTCGTCATCGGGGTCCCGGGGGAGGACAGCTCGGGGCTCACGGACATGGGGCTCGCGGCGTACGCGTACGGGGTTACTCCGGCTGTGACTTCGTTCCACCAGAACAGCCCCGGGATGTGGGAGGACGCGGAGGCGTACGACCGCTTCGGCGCCTCGGTCGCCGCCACGGGCCGGTACTTCGTGGTCGGCGCCCCCGGCGAGAGCATCGGGACGGTCGCCTTCGCGGGCGGCATTCAGGCACTCCAGCCGTCGCTCAACACGGACGGCGTCCCGAATCCGCTCTACGGCATGGGGCAGGGCCGTACGGGAACGTCCAACGCTGCGGCACAGACGGACGACCGGTACGGCTCCGCCCTTGCGATGGCTCCCTACCGTCCGTCGGGAGCGACCACCGCCACTGACTCCATCCTCGCTGTAGGGGTGCCGGGGGAGGACCTCGACACCACGGTCGACGCCGGGGCGGTGCACGTCTACCACATGAAGGCGGACGGCACGGTCGTCCTGCTCAACTGGATCGACCAGAACACCGAAGGCGTCGAGGAGAAGGCCGAACCCGGTGACTTTTTCGGCCAGCAGCTCGCTGCCGTGAACACCACGACCAATGCGGTGGGTACGGCGACCACGATGCGCCTCGCTGTGGGCGTGCCCGGCGAGGAATCGACGCAGGAGGCTCCGGAGGCGGGCGGTGTCCAGATCTTTCCGCTGATCGGAGCGCCTGGAGCGTCGGACGCCTGGATCGAGCCCGGCAGCGGCATCCCTTCCGGTCCCGCGGCCCGGACGTACGCGGGGATCAGCCTCGGTGCCAGTCCGTCGCTGCTGTACGTGGGCCTGCCGTACGGCCCGGTCGACGGGCGGGCGGTGCACGGCTTCCCGTGGAATGCGGCCTCGGGCGGTGCTCCGACGCAGACGTGGAAGCCCGGTGAGGGCGGTATTCCCGCGGGTGGCGTCGCCTTCGGGGCGGCGGTCCGATGAGTCCTCGTCGACCACGCGCCGCCCATCCGAAAGGGCCTTCCGGCGAACCGACTTCGCAGACAGACACGAGCCGAGCGGAGAGTGGACGCGTGTCCCCAGCCAGACCCAGATCGACACGGCGGGGCCTGGTGTTTCGCGCCACCGCTGCGGCGGCCGTCACCGGCGCGCTGGTGGCCGGGGTTGCGGCTCTCCCCGCCAACGGTGGCAGCTCGGCACGGGATCAGGCGCAGACTGTCGCCGATCAGCCGATGGTGACCGAGCAGCAGGCGATGGCCGCGGCGAAGGAAAGCGGCGAGCAGACGGAAGTCGTGGGCCTGCGTACCGAGCGCAGGGATGTCTTCGCCGAGCCCGACGGCACCTTCACGGCCCGCGAGTACACCGAGCCGGTGCGCACGGTCCAGGCCGGGAAGTGGGTGGACGTCGATGCCAGGCTGGTGAAGCGGGCGGACGGGAGCTGGGGGCCGAAGGCCGCCACCGTGGACCTGGACGTCTCCTCGGGCGCGGCGGGCAAGCCTTTCGTGGCGATGCAGCGGGCGGGCCGCGAGTTTGCCTTGACCTGGCCTTACGGCGAGCTGCCCGCGCCGACGATCGACGGGGACACGGCTACCTACGTCGACGCCCTGCCCGGCGTCGATCTGACCGTGCGCGCCGAGGCCGACGGCTTCGGTCACCTGCTGGTCGTCAAGACGCCCCAGGCGGCCGCCGACCCGAGGCTGGCCCGCCTCGATCTGGGCATGACCACTGACGGCCTGAAGGTCGCGGAGGATGCCTCCGGGGCGATCCTCGCTGAGGACGCTGCGGTAGGCGGGACGGTCTTCCAGGCGGGCAGGCCATCGATGTGGGACTCGGCCGCAGCGGAGGAGTCCGCCACCCAGGAGCAGGGCCCCCAAGCCGTCGCGAAGGCGCTGAAGGCGGCGGCAGCCGGCGCGGACGACACCACCACGGCCACCATGGCCGCTACCCCGGGCCCTGAGGCCGATCAGCTCGTCGAGCCCTCCCTGGAGGGGCCGGGCGGCGGTGGACGCGTGGCGCCGCTCGAGGTGGAGGTGAGCAGGGACAAGCTGAGCCTGATCCCCGACCAGAATCTCCTCAAAGGAGCGAACACCGTCTTCCCGGTCGTCATCGACCCGATCCAGCGCACCACTTCGCGTACGGCGTGGACGGGCGTGATGTCGGGGATGCCGAGCCAGCAGGACTGGAAGTACTCGGGCAGCGCGGGCGCCGGCAAGTGCCCCACCGACTACAACCCGGTCTCCTGCAACGGAGTCGGCGTGCGCCGCGTGATGTTCACGATGCCGCTGTCCTTCTACAAGGGGAAGCAGATCCTGGGCGCGACCTTCTCCGCGCGGGTCGAGCACATCTACAGCGCCTCCCCGACCGCCGAGCCGATCCAGCTGTACCGGATCGGCGGGCAGAACTACTCGCTCTCGTCGTCCAGCAACTGGTCGAACACGTCGGACGACTGGGACGACTATCTGCAGACCGTCGACAAGGCGATCTCCCCGACCTCCTGCTCCAGCCAGGCCAACCTGCACTTCGAGAGCGGTGCGAGCGGCGAGCTGACGAGCGAGATCAGGACGGCCGCCGCGGGTGGCTGGAACGCGATGACGCTCGGTCTGCGGGCGGCCGACGAGTCCCGCTTCGCGGAGTGGAAGCGGATCTGCGGCAACGCCTACCTGTCGGTCAAGTACAACTCCCTGCCGCGCCAGATCAAGACCTCCGACATGTCCACCGACCCCGGCGGGCTGTGCAAGTGGGGCGCGAGCCGTACGTACACCGACGCGCCGCCGAAGCTGCAGGCCATCGCGAGCGACCCCGACCATGGCAACGGCCAGACCGACAAGGTGAAGGTCGAGTTCAAGGTCGAGTGGAGCGGAGGCTCGTACACGTACACCACCCCGGACTGGCTTTCCCCGACGGCAGCAACCAAGTTCACGCACACCGTGAAGTCGTCGATCCCGCAGAACACCCCCATCTATTGGAGCGCACGCGCCTACGACGGGGACGGCTACGGCCCATGGAGCTCGGAAGGCACGCAGCGCTGCGAGTTCGTCTACGACAAGACGTGGCCCGGCAAGCCGAACGTGCTGTCCAAGCAGTATCCGTCCGACACCGTCTACCACGACGGTGTGGGCACGTACGGCACCTTCACCTTCGCGCCCAACCCGAACGACTCCATCCCGGACACCGACGTCGTCAAGTACCAGTACTCCTTCGACGGTGCAGCCCTGGCCACACTCACCCCGGCCTCTGGGGGAGGCTCGGTCTCCACGCAGTGGATGCCTACCCGGTCCGGGCGGCACGTGTTGCGGGTGCTTGCGGTCGACAAGGCGGCGCACTCCAGCGAGAACTACTACGACTTCCTGGTGAGTGAGGGTGACCCGGTCCGCGCCCAGTGGAACCTCGCTGACGAGGCGGGTGACGTCGAGGCCCACGACGAGAGCGGCGAGTTCTCGGCGACCGCCGGCACCGCTGTCACGTTCGGCGTCGACGGGCCGGGCGGCAAGGCCGACCGAGCTGCCCGCTTCGACGGCACCGCCCAGTCCTACCTCGACACCGGCGAGACCGTCCTCGACACCACCAAGAGCTTCAGTGTCAGCGCGTGGGTGCGACCCACCGCACTGGACAAGAACATGACGGTGATCAGCCAGGACGGCACCGGCGAGCCCGGCTTCACCCTCGGCTACGACACGGTCGCGCGGACCTGGAAGTTCTCCGTACCGGTCAACGACGTGACCTCACTCGGCGAATGGAAAGCCGTCTCCACCGGCGTCTCCGTGGTCAAGGACCAGTGGGTGCTGCTGACCGGCGTGTACGACGCGCAGAAGAGCGGTGGGCCGCAGCTCCAGCTCTACATCAACAAGGACCTGAAGGGCGTCAGCCAGCGTCTTTCCACGTGGAAGTCGTACGGTCCGCTGCAGATCGGCCGTACCACGGCCAAGAGCGGCTATCGCGACAACTTCACCGGCGACCTGGCCGAGGTCCGTGTCTTCGACCGCGTCCTGCCGGCCGCCCAGGTCGTCGAGCTGATGACCGTCAAGCCGGAGCGCAAGGGTTACTGGCAGCTCGACGACGCGAGTAGCGGCGCCTCTGCCGAGACGGGCGGCGGTCAGGCGCTGACGCTGTCCGGCAATGCGGCGATCTACCGGCCTGCCGACGTGTTCGACAACGCGGCCTTGGTGGGTGACGGCAACCTGCTCCTGGACGGCGACGGCGACTACGCGTCAACCGCCACCGCCCCGGTCACCGGCAACACCAGCTTCACCGTGACTGCCCGCGCCCAGCTCACCACTCTGGAGGCGGAGAAGTCGCAGACGGTGCTGTCTCTGCCGGGGGCCAACGCCAACCGCGTTCAGGTGCGTTACCAGGCGGCCACCGGACAGTGGGAGTTGGCCGTGGCCAAGGCCGACGTGGCAGCCCCGGAATTCGTCACCTTCACCAACGACCACGAACTCCCCGATACCGGTGGCTCCGGTCAGCATCTGGCGGTGGTCTACGACGCCTTCGCCAACTCCCTTCGCCTGTACGTCGAGGGCGAGCTCGTGGCCGGCGCCTACGGCACGGACGACACCCTTTGGTCCGCCACCGGCGGTCTGCAGGTGGGCCGATCCCTGCTCGGAGACAGCGAGTACTTCGCCGGGGCCATCGACGAGGTGCGCGTCTACAGCGGAGCCGCCGACCCGGTCACGGTGGAGCGGATGGCCAGCCTGACCGCGGCGCCTGACATGTGACGGAACGCCATTCCCTCGGTGTGCCGGGACTGGTGAGTCCCGGCACACCCTCCCTTCCCACGACGTGCTCCATCGATCAGGGAGTTGTCCGATGTTCTTCCGTGGCCGCTCACTGAGCCGCCGCATGCCCAGACCGATGCTCGCCGCGACAGTGCTCGGGCTCACGCTCGCGCTGTCCGCCTCCTCGGTCCAGGCCATGGCGCTCGACGACGGCGACCGGGGCCGCACCAGCCGCCCCGGCGTCCAGGACGACGGCGATCCCGCCAAGGGATCGGACGCGAAAGCGAGGTCCCGCCCCTCCGACCCGGCGCACAAGGCCGCGGTCACGGGGCTCGACAAGGCGGTGTGGCCCGAGCAGGGAGGCACCGAGGTGCGGCTCGGGGGCACCGCGGAGGCAGGCGGTCTGCCGGTCAGCCTCGGAAAGCCCCAGACCAACGCCGCGAATGTCGTGGGCAAGGTCAGTGTCGACGTCCTCGACCCGAAGCGCACCGCTCAACTCGGCGCCGGCGTCCTCCTCCACGTCGCGCGTGCGGACGACGTGGGCAAGGCCGCCAAGGTCCGGCTGACGGTCGACTACTCGGAGTTCGCCGAGGGTTTCGGCGGCTCCTACGCCTCCCGTCTCCAACTCGTCCAGCTGCCCGCCTGCGCCATGGTCGCCATCCCGGGCAGCAAGGCGTGCCCGCAGCAGCCCACGGTGCTGCCGACGGTGAACGACGTGGAGGCGGGCACCGTCTCCGCCGATGTGACAGCCGCCCCGGGCTCGGCCGACGGGGTGTCTACGATGGCGGCCGACGCGACGTCCCTGGTGGCGGTGGCGGCGGGACCGTCGAGCGCGCAGGGCACCTACAAGGCCACGGCCCTGGCCCCCTCCTCGAGCTGGAATGTCGCCCCCTCCTCGGGCGGGTTCAGCTGGAACTATCCGCTGACCTCGGTCCCGACTCCCGGCGGCTTGGTCCCCACGGTGGGTCTCGGCTACTCCTCCCAGTCGGCGGACGGCCGTACTTCGGCCACCAACAACCAGGGTTCCTGGCTCGGTGAGGGCTTCTCCTACGATCCCGGCTACATCGAGCGCCGCTACAAGCCCTGTTCCGACGACGGCCACGACGGCTCCGGCGAGCAGTGCTGGGCGTTCGAGAACGCCACGATCATGCTCAACGGCATGTCGGGGGAGTTGGTCAAGGACGACACGACCGACAAGTGGCATCTGTCGTCCGACGACGGCACCAAGGTCGAGAGGCTGACCGGAGCCACCAACGGCGACGACGGCAGCGCCGGCGACAAGGGCGACAAGGGCGAGCACTGGAAGATCACCACCCCCGAGGGCACCGAGTACTCCTTCGGCTTGAACCGCTTGCCGGGCTGGGCCACGGGCAACGAGGAGACCAACTCGGTCTGGACGGCCCCGGTGTTCGGCGACGACTCCGGTGAGCCCTGTTACAACGCTGCCTTCACCAGCGCGTACTGCCAGCAGGCGTGGCGCTGGAGCCTGGACTACGTCAAGGACACGCACGGCAACGTCATGTCCTACTTCTACGACCGCGAGACCAACTTCTACGCGCTGAACGGCAAGACGGACGTCAACGGCACCGCGTATCACCGCGGCGGCTACCTCAAGCGCATCGACTACGGTCAGCAGGACACGAAGGTCTACGCCGCGAAGGCTCCGGCCCGGGTCGTCTTCAACACCACGGAACGCTGCCTGCCGACAACCGACTTCGACTGCGCGGAAAGCAAGCGCACCAAGGCGAACGCTTCACACTGGCCGGACGTCCCGGTCGACCAGGAGTGCAAGTCCGGCACGAAGTGCACATCACCCGTCCAGACGTTCTGGACGACCAAGCGGCTGACGTCGATCGTCACGCAGATGCGCAAGGACGCCACGACCTACGCGGACGTGGACGCCTGGAGCTTTACACACCTGTTCACGGACAACGGCGACGACTCCAAGACGCTGTGGTTGTCGAAGATCGACCACGAGGGCCGGGCCGGTACGGCGGTGAAACTGCCGTCGGTGGAGCTCTTCGGGGAGCAACTCGCCAACCGGGTCGACGCCGTCGGCGACAACATCGCCCCGTTCCACCGTTTCCGACTCTCGATGGTCCTCAGCGAGACGGGCGCCCAACTCGACGTCACCTACGCGCCCGTCGACTGCGCGAAGGCGTCGCTGCCCAAGCCGGGTGAGTCGACCAAGCGCTGCTATCCGGTGAAGTGGGCACCACCGGGTTACGTGGAACCGATCACGGACTGGTTCCACAAGTACGTCGTGTCGGCGATCATCGAGACCGACCGCACGGGCGGCGGCGACTCGATGGTCACCCGCTACGACTACCAGGGCGACGCCGCCTGGCGTAAGGCGAAGCCGGACGGCATCACCGATGACAAGTACCTGACCTGGGGCGGCTGGCAGGGCTACGGCAAGGTCAAGGTCACGAGCGGCAGCTCGGACAAGCAGACGACCCGAGTCGACTACACGTACCTCCAGGGCATGGACGGCGACAAGGATGCCGACGGGAACGCCCGCTCGGTGACCGTCAAGGACTCCACGGGAGCCTCCTACACGGACGCCGAGGAGTTCACCGGCCACCAGTTGGAGGCGGCGACCTACGACGGCGGCAAACTGGTCTCCAAGACGATCGACGCCCCGTGGAAGTACTACACGGCCACCCAGACCAGGAGCTGGGGCACCACCCGCGCGGCGATCGTGCGAAGTCAGACCGGCCGTGGCTTCAGCCTGAAGTCCGACGGCACCTGGCGCGAGACGAAGTCCACGACGACGTACGACACGTCCAACGGCACCGGCCGCGTCCTGGAGGTCGACGACCTGGGCGACGTCTCCACCGCCAAGGACGACACCTGTACCCGTACTGCCTACGCGGACAACGCGGCGAAGAACATCCTCTCGCTGCCCGCGCGCAGCGAGTCCGTCACCGTGAAGTGCGCGACGACCCCCGACCGCAGGACCCAGGTACTGGCGGACGAGCGCACCTCGTACGACAAGGGCGCGTTCGGCGCGGCGCCCACGAAGGGCGACGCCACCAAGACCGAGCGGATGACGTCACACGACGGCACCACGGCGACGTACCAGGTCACCGGCGCCACCACCTACGACGACTTCGGCCGCCCGCTGTCCCAGCAGGACGCGAAACAGTACGGGACGACGAGCCAGACGAAGACCGTCTACACCGAGACGAACGGCCTGTTGTCGAAGACGGTCGTCACCAACGCACTCGGTCACACCACCACGACCGACTACGCCCAGGCCTGGGGCATGTCGGCCGGCCAGACCGACCCCAACGGCAAGCGCACCGACCTCGCGTACGACGCCCTGGGCCGCCTGACCTCCGTGTGGCTGGCGGACCGGGCGAGCAAGCAGACGCCGAGCATCAGGTACTCGTACAACGTCCGCAAGGACAAGGTCACCTCGATCAAGACGGAGAAGATCGAGAACGACGGCACCTACGGCGCCGAGTACCAACTCTACGACAGCATGCTCAGGCCCCGCCAGATCCAGACCGAGGGCCCGGACGGCACCCGCATGGTCGCCGACACGTTCTACGACGCCACCGGCAACGTCAGGAAGACCAACTCGACGTACAACGCGGCCGGCGCGGCCGAGGGCGAACTGCTCCTCATGAGCGACAGCCAGGTGGGCTCGCAGAACCTGATCGAGTACGACGGTCTGGGCCGGACCACGGCCGACATCTTCGCGGTCTCGGGCGCCGAACAGTGGCGCACTACGACCGCTTACGACGGTGAGTCGACCCATGTGAACCCGCCAGTCGGCGGCGTCCCCACGACGACGATCACCGACGGCCAGGGCAACGTCTCCGAGATCCGCCACTACCGGGGTTCCTCGCCCGGCGCAGGGGTGCCGTACGACTCGACGAAGTACACGTACAACAAGGCGGGCTTGCTGGAGACGGTCACCGACGCCAAGGACAACGTGTGGCGTTACGAGTACGACCAGTTGGGCCGCAAGAAGCTGAGTGTCGATCCCGACGCGGGCACTTCACGCACGGAGTACGACGAGCTGGACCGCCCGATCGCCACGTACGACGGACGCAACAAGAAGACCTCCACGGTCTACGACGAACTCGGACGCGTTGTCTCGACGTGGCAGGGCGACGCCGGCACCGGCACCAAGCTGAGCGAGACCAGGTACGACAAGGCGGGTTGGCTGGGCCAGGCCTACGGCTTCCTCAGCTACATCTCGCCGACGGAGTACTTCGCCACGGTCGTCCAGTCGATGGACTCGCTCTACCGCCCGCTGAAAACCGCCTACCAGATCCCCAACTCCCAGGGTTCCCTGGCCGGCACATACGCCTTCACCACCACTTACCACACCGACGGAACAGTCCAGACCGCGGGCATGCCCGCCATCGGCGATCTGCCGGCGGAGAGCCTAGTCTACACGTACGACGACCTGCAGCGGCCGACGTCGATGACGGGCGACGCCAACTCGTACGTCACCGACACCGTCTACTCCGAGACCAGCCAACTCCAACAGTTGGAGCTGTCCAACGGCAGTGGCAAGAAGGTCTGGCAGACCTTCAACTATGAGAAGGGCACCGACCGGCTGACCCGCTCGGTGGTCGACGTGTACGGCGCGACGGCCCCGGCGAAGAACGCGAACTACTCCTACGACCAGGCAGGCAACGTCCTGTCTGTCGCGGACACGGCGAACGCCTCGACGCCGGACGTGCAGTGCTTCGCCTACGACGGCCGGCAGCGGCTGGCGGACGCCTGGACCCCGGCGGCCACCGCAACGACCGCGGCCGGCTCCGGTACCCGCGGCTCCGCCACCCCGGTGAACGGCACCGGCCCCACGGCCTGTGACACCGCGGCCGGTTCGAGCGCGCTCGGCGGCCCGGCCCCGTACTGGAAGTCGTACGAGACGGACGCCATCGGCAACCGAATCTCCGAGACCCACCACGACACCGGTCTCGACGCGACGAAGAACATCACCCGCACCTACGAGTACGGCGGCGCGGGCGCGCTCGGCGACGGACCGCACCAGGTCACCAAGGTCACCGAGAAGACCCCGACCGGGGACAGGCAGACGTCGTACGAGTACGACGACGCAGGCAACACCACCAAGCGCACGATCGGCGGCAACGCCCAGTCCCTGACCTGGAACGACACGGGCAAGGTGGGCGAGGTCACCGAGGCGAACGGTTCGAAGACCAGCTACCTGTACGACGCGTCCGGCAACCGTCTCGTCCGCAAGGATCCCTCGGGTACGACCGTCTACCTGCCGGGCACTGAGCTGAAGCTGTCGGCTGACGGCACCAAGAAGGAAGCGACCCGCTACTACGAGTACGCCGGCCAGACCGTCGCGGTCCGTACCGCGGCAAAGCTCTCCTTCGTCGCCGCCGACCACCACGGCACAGGCGAACTGGCAATCGACGCAGCGACGGGCGCGATCTCCCAACGGCGCTTCGACCCCTTCGGCGTCGAACGCGGCGAGAAACTCGGCCCCTGGCCCGGCGAGAGGGGCTACGTCGGCGGCACGATCGACGCCTCGACCGGCCTGACCCACTTGGGAGCGCGGGAGTACGACGCGGCGATCGGCAAGTTCATCTCGGTCGACCCGATCATCGACTACACCCAACCGCAGCAGATCAACGGCTATGCCTACGCCAACAACTCGCCGGTCACGGAGGCGGACCCCTCTGGACTGATGGTCGTCGACTGCCGGGAAAGCAAGATGCACTGCCCCGGTGCGCCCTCTGTCCCTTCTGTCTCGGATGTCAGCCAGGCGCAGTCCGACGTCAGCGTGGCGTCTGGGGACGTGGCGGCGGCACAGTCCCAACAGTCCTCCGCCAAGCGGCGCATGCAGTCCGCGGGCAAGGCGCTGATCAAGATAGCCCGGGACATCCTGGGCGTGGACGCGGCCCTGGACTGCATCTCCAGCGGCGATGTCGGCGCCTGTGGCGAGACCCTGCTCAACATCGCAGGCAGCTTCGCGGGCGGCCTGGCCGGCAAGATCATGGCCAAGTACGGCGCCCCGTGGAAGTGGGCCAAGGGCCTCAGACTCGTCAAACGAGTGACCGGCCTGGTCAAGGACCTGATAGGCGGCGCGAAGGGCCTCTTCAAGGCGAACAAGGCCCTGGGCAAGGCCCGAATGGGACTGGCCAAGGCCACGGAGAAGCTGGCGGAGGCCAGGGCGAAGGCGGCGGCGGCCCTCAAGAGAGGCAAGGGCTCCTGCAAGGCACCTCACAGTTTCCTCCCCGGCATCAAAGTCCTGCTCGCCGATGGCAAGACCAAGCCGATCGAAAAGGTCAAGCTCGGCGACAAGGTCAAGGTGACCGACCCGAAGCTGGGCGGAATGGCGATCCGCGAGGTCGTCGGCACGATCGTCACCGAGGACGACAAGCACTTCGTCGACCTGACGATCAAGGGAAAGTCCGGCAAGCCCGAGAACCTGGTCTCCACCACAACCCATCCGTTCTGGGTGGACTCCGAGAAGGGGTGGATCGAGGCCGGCGACCTTAAGCCCGGCATGCGATTGCACACCGCGGAGGGCAAGTCGGTCGACCTCACGGGTATCCGCGGCTTCGACAAGCGTCAGCGCACGCACGATCTGACGGTCAGCGACGTGCACACGTACTATGTGCTGGCGGGGGCTACGCCGGTACTCGTGCACAACTGCGATCCGACGGTGGACGATGTGTTCGCCCGGGCTACGGAGCTCGGTGACACTGATGGTGAATACCTCTATCGAGGAGTCACCAACAATCACTACAAGCTTGAGGAAGCGAAAGCAGGAATTGCCGATCCCCGCGGCGGGCACAGCGATCCCATTGCGCATTCAGGTGATGACACAGAGAGTGTCTACACGTCGTGGTCGCCAGACCTGGAGACGGCACGAGAGTTCTCGGAAGAGTTCGGCAGTAGAGGGGCCTTGGTGCTCAGAATTCCGCGCAGTGCGGTCGACCCAAGCCGCATGAAAGTTGCCGGACAGCGGGGACTCGAAGAGTTGGAAGTCCTTATTGAAGGTCGCGTCACAGGGTGTCAGGTGAGCTGCGAATGGGGGCCTTTTAGGTGACGGAATCAAAGTAGTTGTTTCGGGAGAGGGGTTTTGTGTGTCTGGAACCGGTGTGAGTGACCTGTTCACGCGCTATTGCTTGCCTGGGAACAGGTATAAGAAACTCCTCTCCGGGAGCTTCATGAGGGGTGGCCGAGAGCAGGCCCTGCAGTTCGGTGCGGCCATGATGGACGACGGTCGGCAGGTTCTGGCGAGCGATCTGGAGCAGCTCTTGGGGGGCGACTGGCGAGAAGTCCTTACGGCGTGTTGGCTCATCGGGTTCGCGCAGAAATCTGAATTTCGAGCGGATCTGCACAGGCTTATCGAAGAGGGTGACCTCAGGCATACGGGAAAAGGCGTCGCATTCGCGCTGACCCGGTTCCGTCAACCCTCTGATGCGCGTGCGTTGAGGCAGTATCTAGATGGCGCTTTGAGCGAGCTGCAAAATCGGGGAAACCAGCCGTGGTGCCTTGGCGCGCTGCTGTTTATAGAGAGGCGTCTGAACGTACGGATTTCGCAGGAACTACTCGCTCCTGGAGGGTTGTGGGATCGATGGTCAGCGGCAGGCTTCCTTGAGAGTGATGATCCGTCTCATTGGGAGAGAGAAGTGGCTGACTGGATTGAGCTAGCCGAGAGTCTGGACTGACCGCCAGCGGGCTGTATCTGCATCAATTCCTCTAAGTTGCACTCTCGGGAAAATATTCAAAACGATACAGAAGAGCAAGTTGCTTTATATTGCGCGGCGAAGGCTTTCAAGGCATCTCGGCAGCTTGGTCATGTCACTGCTGAGGTTCTCTTATTGGTACCGCTGTTTGCAAGCTGGCTATTAGAGCAGCGAGTGAAGGTGTGCTGGTGGTGAGGACGCTCTCCAACTCGTCGCTTTCGCGCAAAAGTATCGTTCCGGTGGGAGTAACGGCGAGATAGATGCACGATGAGGCTTCCTCGCTGTATGTGGACTTCTGCCAGTTTAGTTCGGTCATGGCTTGGCCTTCAGGTGTCTTGGGCGATGCGGAGGATGAGGTCGCGGGAAGGTGCGGGTTCCAGCGTGGCCGGCTGCATGCGGTCCAGGATGAGTCGGTACTTGGCCAACTGTGCGACGGAGTCGATGAGTTCGCTGCGTGGGCCGCGTCAAGCTGGGCGGTGTCGAGGGCGGGAACCGGCCCGTGCGCGTAGTGCAGGCCGTGGCCGACGGTGGGGAAGGCCGTGCCGTCGAACGGGATCACCCGGACGGTGACGTGGGGCTGTTCGCTCATCTTCATGACGTGGTCCAGCTGGGCGCGCGCCACTTCTCGGCCGCCGAAGCCCATACGCAGGGCGGCTTCGTGGATGATCGCCGTGTACTTCGGTGGAGGATGGCCTGGCGCTTGATGCGGTGGGAGATGCGGTACTCGATCTCGTGCGGGCGTAGAGCCGGAACCACCTGGCGGAACAAGGCGCACCGCTGGCGGGCACACAGTCCACGACGGTGAAAGTGATGGGCGGAAGTCAGGAATACGGCCCCGAGTAGCACGGGGAGTTGTATCCGAAGTGTCCGTCATGTGTGAGGATCTTCGATTTCCTGGACGGAAAGAGGTAACAGGGGCGTGGTGGAAGACCTGACGCCGAGGGGTCGCCGTTTTCTCGATAGCTGGGGCAGACGAGCCCCTCGCGGGGTGGTTGATGCGTCCACGGAACTTCCCGCAGAGCTGAGAGGCGTCATGGTCTCCCACGAGAGGCGCTTCGGAGGACTGTCGTTTCCCATCTTGGGCGGTGAGCTGGAGGGCTGGATTCGCCTCGGGATGAAGACGGGCAAGGCTCGGCTCTCCAGTTCCGGCGCTTGGATGTTCAACTTCGCGGAGCCGCAGTTCGTGCAGTGCGGCTTGGTCTGCAGGGAGGACGGCCACTTTGGGGTGTCGTGGTCAGGAGAATTTCTGCCCTGGCACGCCGATGTACGTCACTTGATCGAGGCGAGCGCCGTTTGGGCCGACCTGATTGGTTGGCAGCGGCCGGCCCTGTGCGAAGGCACCCCGCAGGACGTCCCAGCCGTCCTAGCTGCACTGGCGGACCTGGCTGCTGTGGGAGAACTGTCTCCGGAGGGGCCTGCCTCATCGGAACTGACCTCCTGGTGGCTCGGTGACGGCGTGGCCGTCTACTCCGAGCCGTACATCACCTACCTTCCGGAAGGTGCACGCCGCATCCATGTGATCACTGCAGCCGCACGAGAGGGATTGCGGATCAGGGAGGCCCTGCAAGAGGCTGAGAAGTCGGCGACTGGGGGCCTGAGGGTCAGATCGGTGGACGAGTATGTGGGTGACCCAACCGACTACCCATTCGTCTGAACGGTGCGCAGAACCCTGTCTCAACTGAACGTGATCCCTTTATTTCTGCTGGTCGTGTGTCACGAATGCTGAAGGAGGCGTCGATGCAGGCGCTTCCGGAAGCAGCGATCGGTCAGGAAGGCTGTGCTGGCGAAACAGTCGAAGAGTGGGATGACGAACTCCGAGATTACCTGGGGCCATGGGAATGGATTCTTCTTGGTCGAATGAGCGACCGGTGTCAGCCAGTGGGGCGAAGACGTTCAAGGTTGCTTTCGACCTGAAATCGGACGACTCTGGCTGGCCTCCGGTCTCGGTGGAGCGCCTCTGGGGTGAGAAGACGGATGTCAGGTTCGAGATCCGGCTCGTGAACACGCCGTTCTTCACCCGGGGGTAGCGGTCGGCGACCTGGTCAGGGTTCGTGCAGACCACGAGCGACGAGAACTCGTCTATGAGGGCTTCACCGCGGAGTCCGGACATTCGACCGTCCGTATCGTGTTTCTGCGGAGTGAGGTACGGGATTCGGTGGAGCGCAGGCTGCGGGAACTGGGCTGCAGCTGGGAGATCACGGAAAGATTTCAGAAGCTGATGGCGGTTGACGTCCCGCCGGACGTCAGTTACGGAGATTTGCGGCCATGGCTCCTGCAGCGCATTGAGTCAGGGGACATCGAGATCCAGGAAAGCGCGATCTCGGCCGTGCATCGGGGACAACTGAGTAAGTTCCCGTAGTCGTGTACTGCCCGAAATTTTCGATGTGATGGTGGGTCTCAACTATGTGTTGGGGCCCACTGCGCTTTTCTCGGTGTCTGTGAGGATTGCTATGAGCGCGGCGAGTTGGGTAGGCCCCGTGGCAAGCGCCGTCGCCGGTGTATCGCTTTCCAGTAGATAGATAGTTCCGACCCGGTCCGAAGCAACGTGCACGCACGCGGACGCCTCCTGGCTGTACGTGGACTTCTGCCAGTGCAGTTCGGGCATGGAGGGCTCCTTTAGAGGTCTTGAGCGAGTTGGGAGATGAAGTCGCTGGACCCGGCAGGGGAGAGGGCCGCTTGAGAGGTGCGGTCCAGGATCGTGCGGTAACGCCCCAACTGGGCGGGGGAGTCGATGAGTTCTGCGCCATGGTCGGTGTCGAGCTGGACGGTGTCCAGTTGCTGTACAGGGCCGTGGAAGTAGTCGATTCCTTGGCCAGAGGTGTGGAAGGGGCCGTTCTCGAAGGGGATGACGGTGATCGTGACGTGGCTGAGTTCGCTGATCTCGTTGAGGTGGTACAGCTGGGCCCGGACGGTCGCGCGGTCGCCGAAGCGCATGCGGAGTGCGGCCTCGTGGATGATCGCCGTGTAGGGCGGGGGCTGTTCGCGGTGCAGGATTTCCTGGCGTTTGATGCGGTGTGAGACGCGGTGCTCGACCTCGTGCGGCTTCAGTGGCGGCACGGTGTGGCTGAAGAGGGCGCGGGCGTGGTCGGGGGTCTGGAGCAGTCCGGGGATGTTGATGACGTGGGCCACGCGCAGTGCGGTGGCGTGGTGTTCGACCTCGGTCAGGTCCAGGACTCGGGGGGAGAGGATGTCCCGGTACTCCTCCCACCAGCCGCGCCGGCGCTCGCCGGTCATTGCGGTGAGGGCTTCGATCAGGGGTTCGTCGGTGCAGTCGTAGTGCCGGGCGATGGTGCGGACGCGGTCGGCGCTGACTCCGTAGCGTCCTGCTTCGATGTTGCTCACGCGGGACTGCGTTGCTCCGACGAGGGCTGCGGCCTGGGTGGCGGAGAGGTCGGCCCGCTCTCGCAGCCTGCGCAGTTCGACCCCGAGGCGTCGGCGCCGGGCGGAGGGGAGGGGGCTCGGTTGCGGCATCGACTGCGACTTCCCGTTCGTACGTGCGTTGCGTAAGTCACCCACAGGAGGGCAATGGGGACTGCATTCCCTTTAGTTCATGGAATGTAGTCCATGAACTGCTCTACGGTGAGTCCCGAGCCGCTCACCCAGCCCCGCCGATAACCCGGAAGCGCACCGCGCCGCACATCACGTGCGTGCGCGGCACTGCCACCGACCGGTCGGGCCGGACCGTCGAGTGAGCCAACTTCCCCCACCGCAGGAGGCGTTCATGGTCACCGTATCCCCGTCGGAGTGCGAAGCGGTTCCAACCTGGGCGTACACACTTCAACTGCCCCATGATCCACGAGCCGCCCGGATCGCCCGCGTCACGCTCAGAGCCGTTCTCGCCGGACACGGCATGCGCCAACTACAGGACTCCGCCGAACTGTTGGCCACGGAGCTCGTCACCAACGCCTACCGGCACTCCACCGGCCCCGCCGCTCTGCGCCTTCGCGGTCTCGGTCGTAGTCGGCTCCGGGTGAGCGTCTGGGACGCCAACCCACACATCCCGCCTCCCTTCGACACGCGGTCCGGGTCCCGCCGTCTCCCCGTTCCGGCGGGCGCTGACGCCGAGGGCGGGCGCGGGCTCTTTCTCGTATGCCATTACGCCGAGACGTGGGGTGGGTATCCGCTCGGCGACGGCCTCGCCGGGGGCGGCGGGAAGCTTCTGTGGTGCGAGGTGGGTGGAGGATCGTGGTGACCAGCGTGTCCGTGCACCCCCGGGACAATGACGTCCCGCCGAGCGGATCCTTCGGAGAGATGCTCCGGATCGTCGAGGAACTGGACACGCCGGCCGGATACAAGGCCGAGCTCGTCCGGGGGAAGATCGTCGTGTCGCCGGGGCCGAAACTGCTGTACATGAAGGTCATCAAGTCGCTGCGGCTCCAGCTGGGGCCGCATGCCCCCGATGGGCACTACGCGGACGCGGCTCCGTTTCTCTTCGCTTTCCCCCGCTCCGAGCGTGCGTACGGGCCTGACCTGCACGTCGCCGACGAGTCCGCCTTCGACGCGGAAGGTCGGCACGTCGACGGCACCGCCCTCTCCCTCGCCGCCGAGCTGACCTCCGATTCCACCGAGGACGTCGACTGGCTCGACAGGACGGAGACGTACGGGCGGGTCGTCCCGGTCTACCTGCTGCTCGATATGCGGGCCGGGGAGATCAAGGTCCTCTGGGATCCGTCTTCCGAGGGGTACCAGTCGCGGACCAACGTTCCCTTCGGGCAGCCTGTGCGTGTCCCAGCACCCTTCGACTTCGAGCTCGACACATCCGGGTTCGCCGTAGGTCAGGTGCAGGTGAGATGAGCGGGCCCCAGCCCGGTTTGACCCCCGGAGACGCGGCCCGTAGCCTTGACCCTCGGCGTGTCGACTGACGTGCCACATCCCCGTAAACCTTTTTCCTCCTGGTTGCCGGTGTTTCGGTGGTCGGGAGAGGCCGTCCGTGTTCGTTCCCGGGTGGCTGGACTTCGGGGGTGCCGTCCCAGAGCGAGAGAGTGAGATCAGCGTGTACGCCATCGTGCGCAGCGGTGGTCGCCAGCACAAGGTTGCTGTCGGCGACATCGTTGAGGTTGACAAGATTTCCACTGCCAAGGTTGGCGACACGGTCGAGCTCTCGACCCTGCTCGTTGTCGACGGCGACGCTGTGACCAGCGACCCGTGGGTGCTGGCCGGCATCAAGGTCCAGGCCGAGGTCGTGGACCACCACAAGGGCGTCAAGATCGACATCCTTCGCTACAAGAACAAGACCGGCTACCGCCGTCGTCAGGGCCACCGCCAGCAGTACACGGCGATCAAGGTCACTGAGATCCCCGCGGCTGCGAAGTAAGGGACTGAGGAGACATGGCACACAAGAAGGGCGCATCGTCCACCCGGAACGGTCGCGACTCCAATGCCCAGCGGCTCGGCGTGAAGCGCTTCGGCGGTCAGGTCGTCAACGCGGGTGAGATCCTGGTCCGCCAGCGCGGCACGCACTTCCACCCCGGCGCGGGCGTCGGCCGTGGCGGCGACGACACGCTGTTCGCCCTGCAGGCCGGTTCGGTGCAGTTCGGCACCCACCGTGGCCGCAAGGTCGTGAACATCGTCCCGGTTGCCTGAATCAGCTGCATCACCTGCGTCACCTGATTCACGGCTCACACCGAGCGTTTCGCGAGGCGGACCTCACTTCCCCTACGGGAAGGCGGGTCCGCCTTTCGCGTGTTAACCAAGTAGTCGGTACAAGTAGTACCCGCGTAATACCCCTGTTTTCGTAGTGCTGGAGGCACCCACCATGACCACCTTCGTGGACCGCGTCGAACTGCACGTCGCCGCGGGTAACGGGGGCCACGGCTGTGCCTCCGTCCACCGTGAGAAGTTCAAGCCGCTCGGCGGCCCCGACGGGGGCAACGGCGGCCGTGGCGGCGATGTGATCCTGGTCGTCGACCAGTCGATCACCACGCTCCTCGACTACCACCACAAGCCGCACCGCAGCGCCACCAACGGCAAGCCCGGTGAGGGCGGCAACCGCTCCGGAAAGGACGGCCAGGACCTCGTCCTGCCGGTTCCGGACGGCACGGTGATCCAGGACAAGGCCGGCAACGTGCTCGCCGACCTGGTCGGCCACGGGACGTCCTACGTAGCGGCCCAAGGCGGTCGTGGCGGCCTCGGCAACGCCGCCCTCGCCTCGGCCCGCCGCAAGGCGCCCGGCTTCGCGCTGCTCGGCGAGCCCGGCGATTTCCACGACATCGTCCTGGAGCTGAAGACGGTCGCGGACGTGGCCCTCGTCGGCTACCCGAGCGCGGGCAAGTCGTCGTTGATCTCCGTCCTGTCCGCCGCCAAGCCGAAGATCGCGGACTACCCGTTCACGACCCTCGTCCCGAACCTGGGCGTGGTGACGGCGGGCGAGACCGTGTACACCATCGCCGACGTGCCGGGCCTCATCCCGGGCGCCAGCCAGGGCAAGGGTCTGGGCCTGGAGTTCCTGCGCCACGTCGAGCGGTGCAGTGTGCTGGTGCACGTGCTCGACACGGCCACGCTCGAATCCGAGCGCGACCCGCTCTCCGACCTCGACATCATCGAGGAGGAGCTCAAGCAGTACGGCGGTCTCGGCAACCGTCCGCGGCTCGTGGTCCTCAACAAGATCGACGTGCCGGACGGCAAGGACCTCGCGGAGATGGTGCGACCGGAGCTGGAGGATCGCGGTTACCGCGTCTTCGAGGTGTCCGCGGTCGCCCACATGGGGCTGAAGGAGCTGTCCTTCGCCCTCGCCGAGATGGTGGGTACGGCGCGCGCGGCCAAGCCGAAGGAGGAGGCGACCCGGATCGTCATCCGTCCCAAGGCGGTCGACGACACCGGCTTCACCGTCAGCCTGGAGGAGGACGGTCTGTTCCGCGTCCGGGGTGAGAAGCCCGAACGCTGGGTTCGCCAGACCGACTTCAACAACGACGAGGCCGTCGGCTACCTCGCCGACCGGCTCAACCGCCTCGGTGTCGAGGACGCGCTGATGAAGGCCGGCGCCCGCGGCGGCGACGGCGTCGCCATCGGTCCCGAGGACAACGCGGTCGTCTTCGACTGGGAGCCGTCCGTGACGGCCGGCGCCGAGATGCTCGGCCGCCGCGGTGAGGACCACCGCTTCGAGGCCCCGCGCCCCGCGACCCAGCGCCGCCGGGACAAGCAAGCCGAACGCGACGAGGCGGCCCAGGAGTTCGAGGGCTTCGAGCCCTTCTAGCCATTTAGCCCTCTTCCCTTCCCCCCTCACCCTTCCCCCTTCCCCCTCTCACCCGTCGGACCCGTTGCGGCCAGCCCCGCGACGGGTCCCTCTTTGTTCGGGCACTTGTCATGCACGCGAATCCTGAATCCGGCCAATGACAACCCCGTAAAGTCAGCGTCGCGCGACGTGTGGAATTCCGCGGTAATGGCCGACCTCTCATATGAAGAACACGTGTAGTCCGACCTCACGGGACGTGAAGATCTCGGATCGCGCCCGAGGCGGCCGCCGACGACCTGTACAGGGCGCCAGCAGCGATGACGGCGACGACGGCGGTGGCGGCGCTGACACCCCTCCACAGACGTTAGAGTCAGCCTCGTCACCGCCGTTGTCACCGCCGTGGTCACTGCCGTCGTCATCGCCGCTGTCGCTGCCGTCATTCTCGTCACTCTCGGCAAGGGGTTATGCCTTGTGGAGTTACTCACAAGGATTTCCGGGTTTCCGGGAGGCTTCCAGGCGGCTTCCACGGGAAGTCGCGCCGACGGCTCAGCAATCGCCGACGGTGGAAGGTGAATGCCAGGTTGCGAGCATATTTGCAGCGAACGACGCTCACCTTGCATCGCGGTAACCGAAAGTGGGACGCTTTCACCGTCCCTGTCGTCCCAAGGTAGGTCCTCTGTGTCCCAGCGCATAGCCAAGCCCCGTACCACCGCAGTGATCCTGGCCGGTGGCACCGGTCAGCGGGTGGGTCTGTCGATCCCCAAGCAGCTGCTGAAGATCGCCGGCAAGGCCGTCATCGAACACACCTTGGCCACCTTTGAGAAGGCCGACTCGGTCGACGACATCATCGTGCTGATGGCGCCGGGCTATGTGCCCGACGTCGAGAAGATCGTGTCCAAGGCCGGGTTCGAGAAGGTCCGGGCGATCATCGAGGGCGGCTCCACGCGCAACGAGACCACCGAGCGCGCCATCGCCGCCCTGGGTGAGGGACTGGCCGACGGCGAGGACCTCAACGTCCTCTTCCACGACGCCGTACGCCCCCTGCTCTCGCGGCGCGTCATCGACGACTGCGTGGCGGCGCTGGAGCGTTACCAGGCCGTCGACGTCGCCATCCCGTCCGCGGACACCATCATCGTCACGCGCACGCACGGCGAGGACGGCGAGTTCATCACGGAGATCCCGGACCGCTCCCGGCTGCGCCGCGGCCAGACCCCGCAGGCGTTCAAGCTGTCCACCATCCGCCGGGCGTACGAGGTGGCGGCGGGCGACCCCAACTTCCAGGCCACGGACGACTGCACGGTCGTACTGCGCTACCTGCCCGACGTGCCGATCCACGTCGTGGCGGGCGACGAGTACAACATGAAGGTGACCCAGCCCGTCGACGTGTTCATCGCCGACAAGCTGTTCCAGCTGGCCTCCTCGGCCGCCCCCGAGCAGATGGGCGAGGAGGTCTACCGCGAGCTCCTCACCGACAAGACCGTGGTCGTCTTCGGCGGTTCGTACGGCATCGGCAAGGACATCGCCGAACTCGCCGGGTCCTACGGCGCCAAGGTCTACGCCCTGGGCCGCTCCACCACCGGCACACACGTGGAGAACCCGGAGGAGGTCGACGACGCCCTGTCCAAGGCGTACAGCGAGACGGGGCGCATCGACTACGTCGTCAACACCGCGGGCGTGCTGCGCATCGGCAAGCTGGCCGAGACCGACAACGCGACCATCGAGGAAGCGCTGAAGGTCAACTACCTGGCACCGGTGCAGATCGCACGTTCGGCTTACAAGTACCTCGCCGAGACGAAGGGCCAGTTGCTGCTGTACACCTCCAGCAGCTACACCCGCGGCCGTGCCGAGTACAGCCTCTACTCCTCGACCAAGGCCGCAATGGTGAACCTCACCCAGGCCCTGTCCGACGAGTGGGCCGGTGACGGCATCCGGGTGAACTGTGTCAACCCGGAGCGTACGGCGACGCCCATGCGCACCAAGGCCTTCGGCCAGGAGCCCGCGGGCAGCCTGCTCTCCTCCGAGGCGGTCGCCCGCACCTCCCTCGACGTGCTGCTTTCCGAGCTCACCGGCCATGTCATCGACGTCCGTCAGCAGGACCCGACGGCGGCCGCGGGCAAGGCCTCCGGCTTCGACCAGGCCCTGGCCGGCGTCCTGGACCGACAGGACGGCGTGGCATAATCAAGCGTAAATAGCCAGTGAATTTTCAGGCCTCTGTGGCTCCCTGTTTACGGAGAATTCACAGAGGCCTGAACCCGTAAAGCTTTCGAAACACCCGAAAAACCTCCGAAACCTTCACAAAGGATTTTCCGGACTTTTTAGGCACCTATGACCGGCCCCCTCCCAGAGCAGGTTTCTCCGTGATATCCACCGCTATTCGCGTAGCCCGGGTGGGCTCCGCGGCCGAACTGGCCGCGGCGGTCCTCATGATGCTGGGCTACCCCGGCCTCATGGCGGCCGCGCTCGTCCCGAGCGCCCCCGCCTTCGCCGCCGCGGCCGCCGTGACGTACCTGGCGGACCTCTACCTCCACCGCAAGGGCAGCCGCCTCATCGGCCTGCTGTCCAAGGTGCGGGCCGGTCTGTCCACCCGGTTCCTGGTCCGCGAACTGCTGCTGATCCTGCTGCTGGCGAGACTGGACCTCTCCCAGGAGCCGGTCTTCTACGCGGCGATCGCGTGCTTCACGGTGTTCTTCGGTCTTCAGGCCCCGCAGGGCGCGCTGGTCACCCTGATCGGTAAGCGCCGTCAGATGCCGGTCGCGACCAGGAACGTCGACATGGCCTCCCGGCTGCGCATACCGGACGCCCCGCCGCGTCTCCTGCTGCGCCGCGCCACCGTGAAGATGCTCCACCTCGACCTCGCGGCCGTCGTGGGCCTGCTCGTCTGCGCGCTCACCGACTCGGTGCGCCCGGGCTACGCCGGCATCGCCGTCACGCTCGGCCTGGGCGCGCTGTACGTCCTCGCGCTGGTGCCGCACCTGCGCGGGCGACGGCTCCCGCCGAGGGCCCCCAAGGTCCTGGCCGCGGTCAGCGCCTGGCTGCGCGAGTACCGCCCGGAGACGGTGCTGTACTTCTCCGGCTCCGACGACTCCGCCTACCAGGTCAACATGTGGCTGGAGACCATGGAGCAGATGGAGGCCCGGCCGCTGATCCTCCTGCGGGAGCGCACCATCCTGGAGAAGATGGCGCCCACCTCCGTGCCGGTCATCTGCGTGCCCGGCGGGATCCATCTGATGAACCTCGACCTGTCCATGGTGCGGGTCGCGCTGTACTGCGCGAACGTCGGCAAGAACATCCACCTGCTGCGCGTGCCGACCATGAAGCACGTCTTCATCGGCCACGGCGACAGTGACAAGGCCGCCAGCGTCAACCCGTTCACCAAGGCCTACGACGAGGTGTGGGTCGCGGGCCGCGCCGGCCGCGACCGGTACGCCATCGCCGACGTCGGCATCCGCGACGAGGACGTCGTCGAGGTCGGCCGCCCGCAGCTCGCGCCGATCGAGCCCGCGCAGGACGCTCCGCCGCGGGACCGGATCCCCACGGTTCTCTACGCGCCCACCTGGGAGGGCTGGGACGACAACCCGGGCAACACCTCGCTCATCCTGGCCGGCGAGAACATCGTCAAGAAGCTGATCGCGGCCGAGCCCCCGGTCCGCGTCCTGTACAAGCCGCACCCGTTCACGGGCAACCGCAGCGCCAAGGCGGCGGCCGCGCACCGGCGGATCACCGCCCTGATCAAGAAGGCGGCCGCCGAGCGCGCGGCCGACTCCCGCTTCACCGCGGACCCGGCGCCACAGGCGAAGGCCAAGGCCGAGCTGACCCGCCTCAAGGCCCGCCTGGACGGCCTCTCGCTGGCCTTCGACGAGCGCGCCGACGAGGCCGTGACCAGCCGTGACGGCATCGTCGACGTCCGCAAGCACGAGGAGGCCGCCCGGCTGCGCGCCGAGTGGAACGAGACGTACTGGCGCTCCTTCCCCTCCTTCGAGCACCGGATGATCACCGGCAGCGGGCCCCGGCTGTACGACTGCTTCAACGCCTCGGAGGCGATGGTCTCCGACATCTCCAGCGTGGTCTCCGACTTCATCGCGAGCGGCAAGCCGTATGCGGTGACGGACTCCGCCGAGCTGGGCGCGGAGGAGTTCCGGCGGCAGAACACCGCGGTGCGCGCGGCGGTGCTCCTCAGCAACAGCGCCGCCGAGCTGGACCAGCTGCTGGACGCGGTGCGCGACCCGGGCGCCGATCCGCTGGCCAAGGACCGCAAGGAACTCAAGGAGTACCTGCTCGGCCCCGACGAGCCCACGTCCCTCGAACGGTTCGACACCGCGCTCGCCGACCTGGCGCTGAAGGCCGAGGCGCGCAACGTCGGCCAGGAGTCCCACGGCGCAGTGCTGATGGATCCGCTGGACGGCCCGCCGGACGACGAGGCGGAACTGCCCAAGGGAGTGACGGCCGTCTGACGCCCGCCTGACGGACGTGTGCTGAGGCCGGGCCCCTCGGAGGGATAATCTCCGAGGGGCCCGGCCTTTCGTGCATCCTGTGATGTGGAACACGCGGGGAAACCGAGGCAACCCTCTGTGTTCATCCGTCGTCTATCGGATGTCCAGAGGTTCATTGGGGGGACAGTTGCGTGGTGAGAGGGAACAGTGACCGTTGCGCAGCCTGACGTCACCGTGGTCATCGGGGCGTACGAAGCGATGCCGTACCTGGTCGAATGCCTGGCATCGGTCGAGGCACAGACGCTGGACCCGGCCCGCATCGAGGTCATAGCCGTGGACGACGGCTCCCGGGACGGCACCGGGGAGTACCTGGAGGAGTTCGCCGCCCGCGCCCCCATGGCCGTCACCGTGATCCGGCAGGAGAACTCCGGCGGCCCCAGCGGCCCGCGCAACGTCGGCCTCGGCAAGGCCACCGGTCGCTACGTGTTCTTCCTCGACGCCGACGACAGGCTCGGCGCCGAGGCCCTGGAGCGCATGGTCGCCATGGCCGACGCCAACGGCACGGACGTCGTCCTCGGCAAGATCCAAGGCGTCAACCGCAACGCGGCCAAGTCGATGTTCGGCAAGAACGTCGGGCGTACGGACGTGTTCTCCTCCAACATCAAGTTCACGCTGAGCGCGCAGAAGCTGTTCCGCCGCGAGCTGCTGACCCGGCACGACATGCGCTTCGACGAGTCCCTGTGGACGGGCGAGGACGCCCTGTTCACCATGGAGGCCTATCTGCGGGCCGACGGCATCTCCGTGGTCGCCGACTACACCTGCTACTACCTGGTGGGCCGCACCGACGGCAAGCAGGTCACGAAGACCGGCAGCTACACGCTGCGCTTCGACTCCGCGCGCGCCCTGATGGGCCTGCTGGAGCGCCTGGTCCCGCCCGGCCCCAAGCGTGATGTGCTCATGGTCCGTCCGTTCCTGGTCACCGTGCTGCCGCAGTTCGGGCCCATCTTCCTCAAGAACGACGAGGAGATCCGGCGCACCAAGCTGGAGCTGGCCAAGCCGCTGATGGACGCCTACTGGAACGAGGGCGTGGCCCAACGCCTCAACGTCCATGAGCGGCTGCGCCTGGAGCTGGTCGCCCGGCAGCGCGCCGACCTCCTCGTGGACGTCCTCGAGTTCATGCAGGCCAAGACCGAGCCGACGCCCGTGCTGAAGAAGCGCAACACCCAGCTCTATCTGGCCTACCCGCACTACGGCTCCGCCGAGGCCGGCATCCCCGACCGCGTCTACCTCGCCGAACCCCGCGAGGCCAAGGCGTACCCCGGCTGGCGCAAGGACCCCACCGAAGCCTTCCTGCGAGGCTTCACCCGCAAGGTCCGCCGACGGCTCAGCAGACTCCGCCGACGCACGGTCAGACCGGGGGGACCCGCGGCGGTGTGAGGAAGCGATACGACCTTTTCGCCGTACGCAAAGGGTGAGTGGGCGGTCATCGCTCCGCCACTGTCCGCGAAGTGAAACCCGCGCGCGGCCTGCGCCCCTGTTCGCGTAGATTGCCTGGCGGGCAGCCGGGGACCTACGCGAGGGGCGAAGAACAAGGTGGCAGGGGCAAGGCAGGCCGTGGGCGAGGCCCGCAGGATCGTCGTCAAGGTCGGCTCCTCGTCGCTGACCACCGCCTCCGGCGGCCTCGACGCCGACCGGGTCGACGCGCTCGTCGACGTCCTCGCCAAGAGTCGCAGCGGGGGAGAGAAGGAGATCGTCCTCGTCTCCTCCGGCGCCATCGCCGCCGGCCTCGCCCCCCTGGGCCTGCGCCGCCGCCCCAAGGACCTCGCCCGCCAGCAGGCCGCCGCGAGCGTCGGCCAGGGCCTGCTCGTGGCCCGCTACAACGCCTCCTTCGCCCGGTACGGCGTCCGTGTCGGCCAGGTGCTGCTGACCAGCGACGACATGAGCCGACGCGTCCATCACCGCAACGCCTCCCGCACCCTGGACAAGCTGCTCGCGATGGGTGCGTTCCCGATCGTGAACGAGAACGACACCGTCGCCACCGACGAGATCCGCTTCGGGGACAATGACCGGCTCGCCTCCCTCGTCGCCCACCTCGTCCACGCCGACCTGCTCGTCCTGCTCTCCGACGTCGACGGCGTCTACGACGGCGACCCCAGCAAGCCCGGCACCTCGCGGATCGCCGAGGTGCGCGGCCCCGCGGATCTCGCGCACGTCGACATCGGCAGCGCCGGCAAGGCGGGCGTCGGCACCGGCGGCATGGTGACCAAGGTCGAGGCCGCCCGGATCGCGGCCGCCGCCGGCATCCCCGTAGTCCTCACCAGCGCCGTCCACGCGGCCGACGCCTTCACCGGCGGCGACACCGGCACCTACTTCCACCCCACCGGCAAACGCTCGGCCGACCGGCTGCTGTGGCTTCAGCACGCGTCCACCCCGCAGGGGTCGCTGACCCTGGACGACGGGGCCGTGCGGGCGGTCGTCGAGCGGCGCACCTCGCTGCTGCCGGCCGGGATCGCCGCCGTCGAGGGCGAGTTCAGCGCCGGCGACCCCGTCGAACTGCGCGACACCGCCGGGCGCGCGGTGGCCCGCGGCCTCGTCAACTTCGACGCCAAGGAGATCCCCCAGCTGATCGGCCGGTCGACCCGGGACCTGGCGCGGGAGCTCGGCGCGGAGTACGAACGCGAGGTCGTCCACCGGGACGACCTGGTGATCCTTCACCCGTAAACCGCTCGAACGGTCCGTACCGGTGGGGGACGTTCCGTGAAACCGCCCCACGAAGGCGTGCGGCCTGCTCAACTTTGTCTCAGGGACAGGCTGCGGGCGTCCGGCGGGCGACCGCGGCACACATTCCGCACGAGCGCTGCGTAAAGGAGGCCGTCGTGAGACGAGTGCGCCCTGGGGTGGCAGCGGCCCGTGGGAGTACCGGCGAGACCGGATCGACGTCGTCCATGTCGTCGGCGTCCTCGGCGTCGTCCTCGCGTACGGCCGGGCCGGCGTCGTCACGCGCGGCGGGTTCGTCGTCGCGGCCGCCCGGCGAGGAGCGCGCCCTGACCAGTGTGGCGGCCGGTGAGCGGTACCGGGCCCAGGAGGCCGCCGAGGCGAAGGGCGAGCAGCCCGTGGAGGTTGCCCGGCTGTGGCACGTCACCCTCAGCGTGTCCGGCGAGGAAGCCCCGGTGAAGGAGGTCCGGCGCGCTCTCGAACAGCTCGCCCACGACCACCCCTTCCTCCTGACCAGCAGATATGCGGGCGATCACGCCGAGATCCGGTACTGGGAGGAGGCCCGCGACCTGCATGACGCGGCCGCCGTCGCCCTGCGCCTGTGGGGGGAGCACCGCCAGACGGCGGGCCTGCCGCCCTGGGAGATCGTCGGCCTGGAGGTCATCGACCGCCAGACCTACCACCAGCGCATCGCGGAAGGCTACGGCCCGGTGCCGACGACCCCTGTCGGGGTTCACCCCTATTGACACCGTTCGCGTTGACACCGTTCGCGAGTGTGTCGCGGGGCGGCGCGCTCGGGGGACGCCTCAGGGGCGTCCCGGGTACGACCTCGGGGATATCCCCGGTCCGCCCTGGGGAGCTGCCCCCAGGTCCGCCCCCAGGTCCGCCCTCGGCTCCGCCTCACGGGCCCTCCGCGGTGTCTCGGGGATGTCTCGCGGGGTGGAACAAAGGGTGGACGGGCCCGCGTGGCGCACTACCCTTCCCGTATGACCACGCTTTCGCCGTACGACTCCATGTCCCCGGTCACCCGCGCCGCCTACCGCGCCAAGGCGGCCGCCGCCGACCTCGCGCCGCTGCCCCGGGCCGCCAAGGACGACGCGCTGCTCGCCATCGCGGACGCACTGGAGGTCCGCACGAGCGAGATCGTCGAGGCCAACGCCGAGGACATCGCCAAGGCCCGCGAGGCCGGGACCAGCGAGTCGATCATCGACCGGCTGACCCTCACCCCGGAGCGGGTGCGGGCCATCGCCTCCGACGTGCGGGACGTCGTGGCGCTGCCCGACCCCGTCGGTGAGGTCGTCCGCGGCTCAACCCTCCCCAACGGCATCGACCTGCGCCAGGTCCGGGTCCCGCTCGGCGTCGTCGGCATCATCTACGAGGCCCGCCCGAACGTCACCGTGGACGCCGCCGCCCTGTGCCTGAAGTCCGGCAACGCGGTCCTGCTGCGCGGCTCGTCCTCCGCCTTCGAGTCGAACACCGCTCTCGTCCGGGTGATCCGTGACGCCGTCGGCGGCGCCGGGCTGCCCGCCGACGCCGTCCAGCTGGTGCCCGGCGAGGGCCGCGACAGCGTGCGCGAGCTGATGCGCTCCCGCGGTCTGGTCGACGTCCTCATCCCGCGCGGCGGAGCCTCGCTCATCCAGACCGTCGTCACGGAGTCCACCGTCCCGGTCATCGAGACCGGCACCGGCAACTGCCACGTCTACGTCGACGCCCACGCCGACCTCGACATGGCGATCGACATCCTGATCAACTCCAAGGCGCAGCGGCCGAGCGTGTGCAACGCCGCCGAGACCCTCCTGGTCCACCAGGACATCGCTCCCGTCTTCCTGCCCCGCGCCCTCGACGCCCTCGCGGAGGCGGGTGTGACCGTGCACGCCGACGAGCGCGTGCTGGCCTATGCCAAGGACTCCAAGGCGACCGTGGTCGAGGCCACGCCCGAGGACTGGGAGACCGAGTACCTCTCCTACGACATCGCCGCCGCCGTCGTCGACTCCCTCGACAGGGCCGTCGAGCACATCCGGCTGTGGACCTCCGGCCACACCGAGGCCATCGTCACCACGTCGCAGCAGGCGGCCCGCCGGTTCACCCAGCTGGTCGACTCCACCACGGTCGCCGTGAACGCCTCGACCCGCTTCACCGACGGCGGCCAGTTCGGCTTCGGCGCGGAGATCGGCATCTCCACCCAGAAGCTGCACGCCCGCGGCCCGATGGGCCTGCCGGAGCTGACCAGCACCAAGTACATCGTCACGGGCGACGGGCATGTACGGCGCTGAGGCGTTCGCCGGGCCAAAGGGGCCGTGACAGGCGTCTCATCCGGCGGATGAATTTCCATACCGTCTGCCCAAATTGACCCCCCAGGTCTACTCTGGATCCGTGCCGGAGGACGTGGGGGGCATGCCGTTCCCTGACGGCTGGGAGCCCGACGACGACCACGACCGCGGAGCGTCGGACGAAGAGTTCGCCTCCGTGGTCTTCGACGAGGCCTTCGTACAGGCGGCCGTGGTGCACGAGCCGACCGCCGTCGAACGCCTCCTGGCCGCCGCGCAGGCGAGAGCCGAGGCCTCCGAGGCCGAGGCCCGCAGAGCCCGCGCCCGAGGCGACCGCTACGACGACGCCTACGGACCCGGCGTTTTCGGCCATGACCCGGATCTCGACGACCTGGACGACGCCGACCTCCTCGAAGGCCGCTACGGCGCGCCCGGGACCTACGGCAGGCAGGTCCGCTGGCACCGCCCCGTGGCCTGGATGCTGGCCGTTGTCATGGGCGTCGGCATGGTCGCGCTGGCCTTCGCCGCGGTCTACCGGGGCGCGTCCTCGGGCAGTCGCGACCCGGTGCCGCCGCCCGCCACGACCGGCCTGGAACAGGGCAGCGTGCCGCCTCCGTCGGCCTCCGCCAGCTACTCTCAGCCACCCGTCTCGGCGGACCCGCGCACGCCCTGAACGCATGTGCGACGCAGGGCCGTGCGAGGGTCGTGTGTACGGGGCCGAAGCTGTTGAGAACCTGTCAGAAGTTGTCGTACAGCAGGGCGTTTACCCGGGGTCCGCGCGACCTACTCTGAAAGTATGGCCGGGCTTGGAGACCCACCGGAGGGGACACCCGAGGGCACTCCGGGAGGTGGCGAGGACGAATACCGATCCGTCGTCTTCGACGAATCGTTCGTCCGTGCTGCCCGCCTCCAGGAATACTCCGCCCACGAGCGCATGGCAGACCACGCGCCCGCCGTCCGCCGCCGCCCGCCCCTGCGGCGCGGGCTGTCCCGGCAGGCGCTGATGCTCGTCCTGCTGATCGCCGTGGCCTTCGGCACCGCCGTCTACATGGGCGTACGCAGCCCCTATCAGAGTGCGATGGCGCGCGGGCCCGTCGAGCCCCTGCGGATGACCGTCATCCCGCTCTCCCCGCAGGGCGTCGTGCCCGGGGCGGCCGACCCCGAGTCCCTGTTCGCGCGCAGTCCCGCCGCGCAGTTCCGCATCGGCGCCGAGGGCATTCCGCTGCCGCCCTCGCGGAGCACCGCGCACTTCTCCGACAGCCAGGTCGTCACCGCGCTGATCACGGCCAAGGACTACATCGTGCACTCCTCGCTCTTCCCGGAGGTGCTCACCGGGCAGCAGGTGCGGCCCGTGCGCGCCCTGATCGACGCCGACCAGCTCGACCAGTTCGACGAGAGCTTCAGCCACCCGGCCGCCGACGGCAGGCACGCGCCGACCGGCTGGCTGGTCCGCTTCGACCCCGCGCAGGCCCAGCTGGCCGACAGCAGCATCCGAGTCCAGGGCACGCTGCAGGCCGCCGAGACCGACTCCGCGACCCTCGAGGTCACCGCCGACCACACCTTCGTATACGCGCTACGGCCCACCGGCGCCGCCGCCACGGCCCCGGCCTCCCTCTTCACCGTCCGCCGGGAGCTGCACTTCCGCTTCGACCGCGAGGACCTGCGCACCCACCAGGTCCAGCTGATCGTGTCCTACGTCCAGGCCGGCCCCCTGTCCTGCGCCGAGGACTCCACCAACCACCTGCGCCCCCTGCTGGCCGGACAGACCGCGAAGGCGGGCGGACCGGCCGGCACGGACCCCTACGCGACCGGTGGCGCGACGCCCCTGTGCGGCGCTCTGGCGCAGAGCGCCCAGCCGAAGACGTGAAGCGCGGGTACCCGTCGCCCGAGCCGCAGGTTCCCGTCAGTCACGAGGGCCGACGGCTCTCGTCGCGAGGGCGGACACTCCCCGTCGCGAGGGCAGTCACTTCCCGTCGCGAGGAGGGGTGTCCGTCGCGCCGTCCGAGCCGTTGCGCGGCGGCTGGTCGTCCGACGGGGTCGGCCCCGTGAAGCCGCCGAAGCCGCGCCGCACCCGGCCGCCGAGGTCGCCCGCCCCGCCCGCGATGTCGCTGACCAGCTTCATCAGCGGGTCCTTGGAGCTCTTGACGCTGGTCGCGTAGTGGGAGGCGGACTCGCGGAAGGAGTCCGTGACCGAGGTGTCCTTGTCCTCGCTGCGCCGCGTGTAGTGGCCGTCCATGATCCGCTGGTGGTCGCGGGACTCGGCCCACTTCTTCAGCTCGGCCGCGCGCACGGTGGTGAAGGGGTGGGTGCGGGGAAGCACGTTGAGGATCTTCAGTACGGAGTCGCGCAGGTCGCCGCCCGCCTCGTACTCCTCGGCCTGCTGCAGGAACGCGTCCACGTTCATCTCGTGCAGGTGGTTGCCGCCGGCGATCTTCATCAGGCCGCGCATCGAGGCCTGCAGATCCTGGCCGACGAGGAGACCCGCGCGGTCCGCGGACAGCTCCGACTTGCGGAACCACTCGCGCAGCGCCGTCACGATCGTCATGATCGCGAGGTTGCCCAGCGGGATCCAGGCCACCCGGATCGCCAGGTTGGTCAGGAACAGCAGGATCGTCCGGTACACGGCGTGCCCCGACAGGGCGTGCCCCACCTCGTGGCCGATGACCGCCCGCATCTCCTCCTCGTCGAGCAGTTCGACGAGCCCGGTGGTGACCACGATGATCGGCTCGTCCAGACCGATGCACATCGCGTTGGGCTGCGGGTCCTGGTTGACGTACATCGGCGGGACCTTCTCCAGGTCCAGGATGTAACAGGCGTCCCGCAACATGTCGTTGAGGTGCGTGAACTGCTGGTCGGAGACCCGCACGGAGTCGGACAGGAACAGCAGCCTGAGGCTTCGCTCGGGCAGCAGTCCGCTGAGCGCCTTGAACACCGTGTCGAAGCCGCTCAGCTTGCGCAGCGCCACCAGCGCGGAGCGGTCGGCGGGGTGCTCGTACGCACGCGAGGAGATTCCGGGGAAACGCCTGCGCTGCCTGCTCGGCACGTTCTCGTGGCCCGTGCCGTCGTTGTCGTGGCCGTCGTCGGACATGTCTTCCCCCATGTGCGTCTGTGTGGCCCTCTACCTGACCCTTTACGGACCCTTGTGCGGCCCTTTGCGCCCCCGAAGCAGGGCCCAGCCTAGGCGGAGTTACCTTGGACGGGCACTACACCGAAGGAGTCCCACGCCATGGAGCACCAACCCGCAGCCGCCTGGCTCACCGAAGCCGCCGGCGCCGCCCAGCAGCAGGGGGCGGGGAATCTGCTCCGCGTCGTACTGGTCGTGATGATCCTGGGCTGTGTGCTCACCGCGTGGTTCCTGCTGCGGGGCTACAAGCGGAAGGACGACTGAGCCGTCGGGAAGGTTCCCAATGCCGGAGTCGGCGTGATCGCCGCCGAGCCGCCCGCTTACGATGGGCCGACATCTTTATCCCACCCTCACCGGATAGGTCCTGCCGAAGATGAGCCTTCACAGCGCCGCTGCCCAGTTGGTCACCCTCGCCGCCGAGGGCGAGGAGCACGGCGGCAACCACGAGAGCCTCAGCCCGTACCTCACCGGCGGCAGCGCTTTCGTCATCCTGCTGCTCCTGCTGTGGATCACCACCCGCTTCAACCGCGACCGCTGAGACACCACGTGTTCACCGACGGGCAGTCCGGCATAGCGGGGCACTCCGGGCATCCGCCTGCCGGGGCCCCGGGACCGGGCCGGTAGGGTCTGCACGCATGGGAGAGCAGGACATGCCTACCGGCCCGTCGAACCCGGGCAAGCGCCGCCTCGGCGTCATGGGCGGGACGTTCGATCCGATTCACCACGGACACCTCGTGGCGGCCAGTGAGGTCGCCGCGCAGTTCCACCTGGACGAGGTCGTGTTCGTCCCGACCGGCCAGCCGTGGCAGAAGACCCACCGCAGTGTCTCCCCGGCCGAGGACCGCTACCTGATGACGGTCATCGCGACCGCCGAGAACCCGCAGTTCTCGGTCAGCCGCATCGACATCGACCGCGGCGGCCCCACCTACACCGTGGACACCCTGCGCGACCTGCGGGCCCTCAACCCCGACACCGACCTCTTCTTCATCACCGGTGCGGACGCCCTCGGTCAGATCCTGACCTGGCGGGACAGCGAGGAACTGTTCTCCCTCGCGCACTTCATCGGGGTCACCCGGCCGGGACATGTCCTGTCCGACCCCGGCCTCCCGGAAGGGGGCGTCTCGCTCGTCGAGGTGCCCGCGCTCGCCATCTCCTCCACAGACTGCCGTGCGAGAGTCGCCAAGGGCGACCCCGTCTGGTATCTGGTGCCGGACGGTGTTGTGCGCTACATCGACAAGCGCGAGCTGTACCGCGGCGAGTGAGCCGAGAGGGGTGCCGGTGAACGACCGATACGACGCGGGGTACGGCGGCGACCCCTACGAACTCGTCGGCTACGACGAGTACGGGCAGCCCGTCTACCGGCAGGTCCCGCCCCAGCAGACGCCTCAGCAGGCCTACGACCCGTACGGGCAGCAGGGCGGGCACCAGGGTCAGCCCCAGGGCGAGGGTCGGCAGGGATACGGCTATGACCCGTACGCCACAGGCGGGCAGCAGACGCCCGCCTACGACCCGTACGACACCGGTCAGCAGCCACCCACCCCCGCGTACGACACCGGTCGCCAGGCCCCCGTCGGCTACGACCCCTACGGCACCGCGACCCAGACCCCGTACGACCCCTACGGGCAGACCGCCACCAGCGGTCAGCAGCCTCGGGTCGAACAGCCCCGCGTCGCCGAGCGGACCGCCTACATCCCGCAGCAGGCCGGTCCGGCCGAGAACGAGACCAGGACCGGGACCGGGACCGGGACCGGGAACGGGAACGGGAACGAAGCCGGGTCCGACGAAGCGGCGGCCCAACGGGAGTACCACACCGAGCAGTTCGCCTTCGTGGAGGAACCTGACGGTGACTCCGAGGACGTCATCGACTGGCTGAACTTCACCGAGAACCGCACCGAGCGCCGCGAGGAGGCCAAGCGCCGCGCCCGCGGCCGCCTGATCGCCCTCGTCGTGGTCCTGGCGGTGTTCGCGGCCGGCGGGGTGGGCTACCTCTGGTACGCCGGAAAGCTGCCCGGTCTGTCGTCGTCCTCGGACTCCGGCACCGGCACCACGACCGCCACCGCCGCGCAGAAACGCGACGTGATCGTGGTCCACCTGCACAACACCGCCGGGGGCGGCACCGCCACGGCGCTGCTCGTCGACAACACCACCACCAAGCAGGCCACCACGGTCCTGCTGCCCAACTCCCTCGTCCTCACGGACGAGGACGGCACCACGACGACCCTCGCCAAGTCCGTCGACGACGACGGCTCGGCCGGCACACGCGACGCCCTGGACACCGTCCTCGGCACCCGGATCCAGGGCACCTGGCGCCTGGACACCCCCTACCTGCAGAACCTCGTCGACCTCGTCGGCAACATCGAGGTCGACACCGACACGGCCGTGCCCGCCCCCGGCGCCAAGAAGGGCGAGGCCCCGCTCGTCACCAAGGGGGCGGACCAGACCCTCAGCGGCAAGATGGCCGTCGCCTACGCCACCTACCGCGCCACGGGCGAGGCCCAGAACGCCCAGCTGGAGCGGTTCGGCCAGGTCATGCAGGGCGTGCTGCGCAAGGTGTCCTCCGACGCGCAGGGCGCCACCGTCACCGTCCAGACCCTGGCGCAGATCCTCGACCCCTCGCTGAGCGACAAGGATCTCGGCGCCTTCCTCGCCAAACTCGCCGAGCTCGCCAAGGGCGGCGACTACAAGACCACCCTGCTGCCCGTCCGGACCGACGGCACACTCAGCGCCGACGCGAGCGCGAGCGTCGTCAAGGACGTCCTCGGCGGCACCGCGAAGAGCCCCGACAAGGACGCGGCCGTCAGCGTCTCCGTCCAGAACGCCAGCGGCGCCAAGGCCAACACTGAGGACGCGCGCGTGGTGCTCCTCAACGGCGGCTTCACCTTCCTGGAGGCCGGCACCCCGTCGAGCACGAAGGCCACCTCCCAGGTGCTCTACGCGGACGCCGCCGACAAGGAGAACGCCACCCAGGTCGCCAAGACCCTGGGCCTGGACGACGGCGCCGTGAAGAAGGGCACCGTCCCCGGGAACGCGGACGTGGCGGTCGTCCTGGGGGAGGACTACAAGCCCTCGGCGTCCGGGTGATCGCTCAGGGCCTGTCCGGCGGATCATGCCGCAGACGCGGCGCCGCTGCTTTCCTGCGACTTGATCCGCTTGATCCGCCGGACAGGCCCTGATCGCGTGGGGTGCCGTCGGCGGTCCGTGAGACCCTTGAGCACAAGTGTCCGCCGACGGAAAGCCACGTAGTGACCGCCACCGACCGCTCCATCGAGCTCATCACCGCCGCCGCACAGGCGGCCGCCGACAAGCTCGCGCACGACATCATCGCCTACGACGTCAGCGACGTGCTGTCGATCACGGACGCCTTCCTGCTGGCCTCCGCTCCCAACGACCGCCAGGTCAAGTCGATCGTCGACGAGATCGAGGAGCGCCTGCAGAAGGAGCTCGGCGCCAAGCCGGTACGCCGTGAGGGCGACCGGGACGCCCGCTGGATCCTGCTCGACTACGTCGACATCGTCGTCCACGTCCAGCACAGCGAGGAGCGTGTCTTCTACGCCCTCGAGCGGCTGTGGAAGGACTGCCCCGAGCTGGAGCTGCCCGCCGACGCCAAGGCGACCCGCGGCAAGGCCCAGGAGCACGCCAAGCTGCAGGCCGAGGAGGACGAGGCCGCCGGATTCGGGGAGCTTCGGTGAGTGGCCCCGCCGGAGCCGCCGACCGGGGGCCCGCCGACCGGGGGCCGGGTCGTGGCCGCCGTGTCATCCTCTGGCGGCACGGCCAGACCGCGTGGAACGTGGAGCGCCGCTTCCAGGGCACGACGGACGTCGCGCTGACCGAGACGGGCGTCACACAGGCCCGCCGAGCCGCCCGGCTGCTCGCCTCTCTCCAGCCCCACGCCATCGTCGCCTCGGACCTGTCGCGGGCCGCCGGCACGGCCGCCGAGCTCGCCGCGCTCACCGGCCTGGAGGTGACCCATGACGAGGCCCTGCGCGAGACGTACGCGGGCGTGTGGCAGGGGCTGACGCACGACGAGATCATCACCCGCCACGGCGCGGAGTACACCGCGTGGAAGCGCGGTGAGGCGGTCCGCCGCGGCGGCGGCGAACTGGAGACCGAGGTCGCCGACCGCGCCGCCCCCGTGGTGCTGAGGCACGCCGAGAAGCTGCCCGAGGACGGCACCCTCGTCGTCGTCAGCCACGGCGGCACCATCCGCACCACCATCGGCCGTCTCCTCGGCCTGGAGGCGCACAACTGGGAGAGCCTCGGCGGTCTCTCCAACTGCTGCTGGTCCGTCCTCGGCGAGGGCGCCCGCGGCTGGCGTCTGCTGGAGCACAACGCCGGCACCCTGCCCGAGCCGGTGCTCGGCGACGACGACTGACCGTCGTGGGGCGGCCGGGACCCGGATTTCACTTTCCGGCAGGTCGCAGGCTAAAGTTCTTCTTGTTCGCCCCGCGGAGCGGGGAGGACAGAAGGGGCTATAGCTCAGTTGGTAGAGCGCCTGCATGGCATGCAGGAGGTCAGGAGTTCAATTCTCCTTAGCTCCACAGATCGGCTGGTGAATCGAGATCGATTCACGAAGATCCCGTCCCTCAGGGGGCGGGATTTTTTGTTGCCTCCTTCCACAGCAGGGCCGCGCGAACGTGCCTACGGTCCTCGTCCTGCCGGCCGTCGGCGGCCTCGTTCTGCCGCGTGGCGGGGGAGCGGAAGCGGAAACGGGGGGTGCAGGGTTGCGAAAAGGGGCGCGCGGCCTGTACCGGCCCCGTCCCGTGCTCCTGGCCTTCTGGCAACGGGCCCTGATCCCGGCGGGGTTCACGGGCTGTACGCGGCGGACGCCGGCGGGCTGCTCGCCACGGTCCCCCGGGTCGGGCAGCTGATCGGCGGTGCGGTCTTCGGCACACTGTTCTTCAACCGGCTTGAGTCACTTGGGGCACCAGAGGCGTATACCTCTTCGGAAGCGCTTCTCACATGCATGTTCGCGCTCGCTACGACAGCCGTCCTCGGTGCCGTGTCCGGACTGGTACTGAGGCGTCGCTGACCGTATTGGCCCGGCCGTGGCAGAATCAAACGGCCGGAAGGGGGCGCGGCCCGACGGGAGGGAGTAGCGATGCCTGCGAGCATCTTCGGAGAGGTCGGTCACCTCTCCGAAGCGGTGGTGACACGGGACAAGGCCCCCCGGCTCAGCTGCCCCTCCTGCGGTTCCGCCCATGTGGCCCAGGTTCTCGGTGACAACGGCGGGATTTCCTACGTGTGCACGGCCTGCGGCCACAGCTGGAGCTGATCGATGGGTGCACACAGGCGAAAGTGCGACTGGTGCGGGAGCGGCACCCCGATCGTCCGTGACATGGAGCCGGTCAACCCCGACTACCAGTACTGGTGCGAGGAATGCGCGCGGGCGCTGATCATAAAAGGCGACCCGATCGAGACGTACCGCGAGCTGGAGGGCGAGCCGATCTACGGTCGGCTTCTCGAGGAGCACTGCACGCTCAAACGGTTCTATTCCTTCGTCACCGCTTGACCCCGCACACCGCCCCACCTCTTATTTCGGGCGAAAGCGGACAGGGTGGAAACGATTTGGTGGTCCGCCCCCGGACCGGTAAAGTTGGCGTCGCCGCCGGGGAAACCGGGTGGCACGGTCAAGATGCGGTTCCATCGCATGACCGCGAGGGGCTATAGCTCAGTTGGTAGAGCGCCTGCATGGCATGCAGGAGGTCAGGAGTTCAATTCTCCTTAGCTCCACAGCAGATCCCGCCGGATCGGATTCGATCCGGCGGGATTTTTTGTGTTCCGGACATTCCGTCAGATCCGGCCGGGGAAACGCGAGGGGCCGCCTGTAATCAGGCGGCCCCTCGCGTCGTTACGTGCTCAGCGGCCCAGGGCGCGACGGCCGCGGCCCTGGGAGAGGACCGGGAGGTTGCGGGAGGGCGCCTGGGCGCGCGTGTCCTCCTCGATGCGCAGGGCCAGTGCCGGGCAGCGACGCACCGCGCGTAGAGCCTTGGCTTCCGCGTACTGCGGCACCTTCGCCTGCGCCACCGTCGGGAATCCGTCGGCGCCGAGCTGGAAGACCTCCGGGAGGATGTCGGCGCACAGGCCGTGCCCGCGGCACAGCGTCCAGTCGACGAAGATCTTCTGACGGCTGGAGCCGCTCTCCTCCGGCGCGCTGCCGCTCGTGATGCCCGCCGGGGCCATGCCCGCCTCGAAGAGCGGCAGAACGCCCTCCACGGGCCGTCCGCAGCCATTGCCGAGGACGTGCGCGGCCAGGTCGTCCGTGAACGCCTTGATGGTCGACTCCAGGAACATCGCGGAGCCGTCCGGGTGCGAGCACGCACCGCGCCGCTTGACGTTCTTGGCGACCTGCTTGAGCGCCTCCAGGGCGGCCGGGCCGCCGCCGTTGAGGATGTCCTCCATGCCGCGCGCGGCGGCCGGCAGACCGAGGTAGCAGGGACCGCACTGACCGGCGCTCTCGTCGGCCAGCCACTGCGCCACCCGCAGCGACTCGCCCAGCGGGCAGGTCTCCTGGCTGATCGGCAGGATGGCGCCGGCGCCGAGCGCACCGCCCACCGCGTCCAGGGAATTGCGGGAGACGATCGCCTCGTTGACCGTCGCCGCGTCGATCCACTTGCCGTGGTAACCGCCGGTCAGCACGCCCTGGGGCACCGGCGGAGCGCCGGCGAGCTGAAGGACGTAACGCAGCGGCACACCGGTGGGGACCTCGATCACCATCGGACGGGCGACCGCGCCGGAGACCGTCAGCATGACGGTGCCCGGCTCGTCGTACAGGCCGGTGTTGCCGTAGCGCTCCGGGCCGATGCGGGCGGCGATGGCCAGCTGGGCGAACGTCTCGGCGTTGGACAGCAGGGTGGGCGCGCCGCCGACGCCGTTCTGCGAGGCGCTGACCTTGCGGCCGGGCGGGATCGGCGGGCCGCCGTCGATCGAGCGGATCAGCGACGCGGCGGCGCCGGTGACCATGCGGATCGGGTTGCGCTGGACGAACGCCTTCAGCACCGATCTACGGCCGTTGCTGAGACCGCGTTCGGCGAGCGCGGCCTCCATGGAGCGCTGGGTGGATTCGCGGGTGACCCCCACCACGAGCGTGCGGGCACCCAACGCCTCCGCGACCAGCAGCGCGCCGTCCAGGATGAGGTGCGGGGCACGGTTGATGAGCACCGTGTCCTTGCGGCAGGCCGGTTCGTCCTCGCTGCCGTTGACGACGACGACCGGCCGTACGCCGCGCTTGATGGCCGCCTCGGCGACCGAGCGCAGCTTCTTGTGGAAGGGGAAGCCCGCGCCGCCGCGGCCCTTCAGATTGATGTTCTCGGAGAGCTTCGCGAGGGCCTCTCCGCCCAGGGGTTCGAGCGGCCCGTGCACCTTCAGGTGCATGGGCAGGTCGAGTCTCTCGACAAGGTCGAAGCCCGACGTGAGCTGCGGAAGGCCGACCACGCGGACTTCTGGGACGTCGGGCAGGGCCTCGTTCACCTATAGCCTCCGGAAGGCGTGTTCCAAGGTTCGCCCGAACCCGGTGCGTCGAACGACGCGCCGGGCGATGGTTCATTGGCGGGACCGCTGTTGTACGTGTCGTTCTGGTTGTACGTCCCGTAAGGGGGGTTCGTCTCACTGGTGTCGTAGACGTCACGTCCACCGGTGCCCGAATTGTCATAGACCGGGATATTGAATCCGGTGTCCTGGAGCGGGTCGTAGGCCGACGGGGGCGCCTCGCCGACCGGCGGCGGGGACGGGATCGGCCAGCTGCCCGAGGTGCTGCCGCCGTTGTCGGCGCGCGGGATGGCCTCGGTGGCCTGCACGTCGAACGGCATGTTCATGCGCGCCGTCTGGTCGGCCGGGAAGGGTTGCTGCTGACCGCGCGGAGGCGTGTTGACCGCGCGGTAGGCGGCCGCGAAGCCGTTGGCGGGTTCCGGGGCGGCGGGCGTGCCGTACAGCGGCGACGCCTGCGGGCTCATCCGGGTGGAGCCCATGGTGTCGGTCAGCGGTGAGCGGCTCGGGCGGCCCTCGTAGCCGGGCAGCGCGGACGACCCGGTCTCCGCCACGCGCGCGCGTGACGCCTCGAGGCCGTCCATGGAGCGCTCCTGGGAGCCCCCCAGCAGTGCGGTGAGCCGGTCGGCGACCTTGCGCTTGAACGGGCGCGGGGCGGCGCGCAGGGCGAGGGCCGCCATGACCCCGGCCAGGCACAGCTCGTACGACACCATGAAGAACGGCTTCGCCGCGCGTCCCGCGTACAAGCCGTGGATCAGGGCCGCACACAGGGCCGGGTAGGCCAGCATGTGCATCGCGCGCCAGCGGGCGGCGACCTCGGCCGGCGCGGCGAACTGATTGCGCAGCGCGCCGGTGATGCCCACGAAGATCATGAGGAGTGCGGCCAGGGAGCCGAGGCCGATGAGCCCGGCGCTGCCCTTGACGCCGAGGCTGAAGGGGATCAGCGCGGCGATCAGGACGGTGTGTTCCAGGGCCAGCTTGACCGTGATGTGCACCACGAGGAACGCGATGGAGCCCACGGCGGTCACGCGGTGGATGCCCTGCGCGAGGATCCGCTGACGCGTGTTGAGGATGAGCCGGTCCTGGGCGACGAGGCCCCAGATGACCGAGCAGGTCAGGCATACCAGCGACAGGACGCCCGCACCGAAGTTGAGGAAGGCCTGCACCTGGTCGCCGCCGACCAGCACGACCACGGGTATGAGGACCAGGACGACAGCCGTCGCCAACCCGTAGACCGACCGGCCGGGCTTGGGGAGCGAGCTGTAACTAGAACGAGGGTTCATGGGGGCAACTCCGAGCAGTTTCGGGAAAGCGGTCCCGCTGCCGAACTCTAAGTGGCTCCATACCGATGGGTACGAGGTTTGAGTTATTGCGTTGTTATGAAGCGACGATGTGGCTGGTGTGATGTCCTATAGTGACTGTTACGCGAAGTAACCATTGTCCTTGGCTCAGCTTCGACCCCCCGTTCTCGCCTCCTCAACGTTGTCGCGACCATGCATACGTAAGTTCGTCGCGGCCTGCTCAAGGCCTGCGGTACCCTAACGCCATGCGTGCTGTACGCCTTCTGCTTAGCGAGCCGCGCTGATCAGTCCCGACCGCCGGTGAACGGACGGTTCGGAATCGGCGCGGCGTCCCCTCCTGTGCGAGGGGATTTTTCGTTTCCTGGACGACATGCCGCTGGCAGAGACGATCGATGGAGCTTTGAGGACCATGAGCGAGACGAACCCCGCTGCCGCCGCTGTCCCGGCGGAGGCCGCGCCGCACCGCTACACGGCTGCCATGGCCGCCGAGATCGAAGCACGCTGGCAGGACTTCTGGGACGCCGAGGGCACGTACGCCGCGCCGAACCCGAAGGGCGACCTGGCCGGTGACGCCGAGCTGGCCGCGCGGCCCAAGAAGTTCATCATGGACATGTTCCCGTACCCCTCCGGTGCGGGCCTGCACGTCGGCCACCCCCTGGGCTACATCGCGACCGACGTCTTCGCGCGCTTCCAGCGCATGACCGGCCACAACGTCCTGCACACCCTGGGCTTCGACGCCTTCGGCCTGCCCGCCGAGCAGCACGCCGTGCAGACCGGCGAGCACCCCCGGGTCACCACCGAGGCCGCCATCACCAACATGAAGTCCCAGCTGCGCCAGCTGGGCCTGGGCCACGACAAGCGCCGCTCGTTCGCCACGATCGACCCGGACTACTACAAGTGGACCCAGTGGATCTTCCTGCAGATCTTCAACTCCTGGTACGACGACGAGGCGAACCAGGCCCGCCCGATCGCCGAGCTGGTCGCCCGGTTCGAGTCCGGTGAGCGTCCCGTGCCGGGGCACACGCGCGCGTGGAGCGAGCTGACCGCCGCCGAGCGCGCCGACGTCCTGGGCGAGTTCCGCCTGGCCTACGCCTCCGACGCGCCGGTCAACTGGTGCCCCGGCCTGGGCACCGTGCTGGCCAACGAGGAGGTCACCGCCGACGGCCGCTCCGAGCGCGGCAACTTCCCCGTCTTCAAGGCCAAGCTGCGTCAGTGGAACATGCGCATCACCGCCTACGCGGACCGCCTGCTGGACGACCTGGACGCCCTGGACTGGCCCGAGGCCATCAAGCTGCAGCAGCGCAACTGGATCGGCCGGTCCGAGGGCGCCCGCGTCGACTTCCCCGTGGACGGCGAGCAGATCACCGTCTTCACCACGCGCCCCGACACCCTGTTCGGCGCGACCTACATGGTGCTGGCGCCCGAGCACCCGCTGGTCGACAAGTTCACCCCGGACGCCTGGCCCGAGGGCACGCACGACGTCTGGACCGGCGGCCACGCGACCCCGGCCGAGGCCGTCGCCGCGTACCGCGCGCAGGCCGCCTCGAAGTCCGACGTCGAGCGCCAGGCCGAGGCCAAGGACAAGACCGGCGTCTTCACCGGCGTGTACGCGACCAACCCGGTCAACGGCCAGCAGGTCCCGGTCTTCATCGCCGACTACGTCCTGATGGGCTACGGCACCGGTGCGATCATGGCCGTCCCGGCGGGCGACCAGCGCGACTTCGAGTTCGCGCGCGCCTTCGAGCTGCCGATCCACTGCATCGTCGAGCCGACCGACGACCGCGGCACCGACACCTCGACCTGGGAGAACGCCTTCGGGTCGTACGACGCGAAGATCATCAACTCCTCCAACGAGGAGATCTCCCTGGACGGCCTGGGTGTCGTCGACGCCAAGGCGCGCATCACGCAGTGGCTGGAGCGCAAGGGCATCGGCAAGGGCACCGTCAACTTCCGCCTGCGCGACTGGCTGTTCAGCCGCCAGCGCTACTGGGGCGAGCCCTTCCCGATCGTCTACGACGAGGACGGCATCGCGCACTCGCTGCCCGAGTCGATGCTGCCCCTGGAGCTGCCGGAGGTCGAGGACTACTCGCCGCGCACCTTCGACCCGGACGACGCGAACACGTCCCCCGAGACGCCGCTGTCCCGCAACGAGGACTGGGTCAATGTGACGCTGGACCTGGGCGACGGCCGCGGTCCGCAGAAGTACCGTCGCGAGACCAACACCATGCCCAACTGGGCCGGTTCCTGCTGGTACGAACTGCGCTACCTGGATCCGCGCAACAGCGAGAAGCTGGTCGACCCCGAGATCGAGCAGTACTGGATGGGCCCGCGCGCGGGCCAGCCGCACGGCGGCGTCGACCTGTACGTCGGCGGCGCCGAGCACGCCGTGCTGCACCTGCTGTACGCCCGTTTCTGGTCGAAGGTGCTGTTCGACCTGGGGCATGTCTCCTCCGCGGAGCCGTTCCACAAGCTGTTCAACCAGGGCATGATCCAGGCCTACGTCTACCGCGACAGCCGCGGCTTCCCGGTGCCGGCCGCCGAGGTGGAGGAGCGCGACGGCGCGTACTACTACCAGGGCGAGAAGGTCTCCCGGCTGCTGGGCAAGATGGGCAAGTCCCTGAAGAACGCCGTGACTCCGGAGGCGATCTGCGCCGAGTACGGCGCCGACACCCTGCGCCTGTACGAGATGGCGATGGGCCCGCTGGACGTCTCGCGCCCGTGGGACACGCGCGCGGTGGTCGGCCAGTACCGGCTGCTGCAGCGGCTGTGGCGCAACATCGTCGACGAGAACACCGGCGAGCTGACCGTCGTCGACGCCGAGCCCGACGAGAACACCCTGCGGGCCCTGCACAAGGCGATCGACGGGGTGCGCCAGGACCTGGAGGGCCTGCGCTTCAACACGGCCATCGCCAAGATCACCGAACTGAACAACCACCTGACCAAGGCCGGCGGCGCCCTGCCGCGCTCCGTCGCCGAGCCCCTGGTGCTGCTGGTCGCGCCGCTGGCCCCGCACATCGCCGAGGAGCTGTGGCGCCGGCTGGGCCACACCGACTCGGTCGTCCACCAGGACCTGCCGGTCGCCGACCCGGCGTACGTCGTGGACGAGAGCGTGACCTGCGTCGTGCAGATCAAGGGCAAGGTCAAGGCGCGGCTGGAGGTGTCCCCGGCCATCTCCGACGAGGAACTGGAGAAGGCGGCGCTGGCCGACGAGGCTGTGGTGGCCGCACTGGGCGGGGCCGGTATCCGCAAGGTGATCGTGCGGGCGCCGAAGCTGGTGAACATCGTTCCGGCGTGAACAGCACCGGGACCGTCACGAGGCGTGACCATGGCGAGGCCGGCGAGGTCGTGACCATGGCGAGGGCGTGACCATCAGGGGCCGTGAGCACGGCTCCGGGTAGTCCCCTACGGGCAGGTTCGGGGTTCTTCTGGAACTCCGAACCTGCCCGCGTCGTTTACGGTTTTAAGTGCGGCGCGCGAGCTGTGGCGCCGGATGTGTTGTGGCAGGCCGGAGGAGGAGCTGGTGGAAGCAGTGATCACAGTCGTCGCCCTGCTCTTCGTGCTCTTCCTCGTGCTCGGCGCCTACGCCACGGTGAAGGTGATCGGCGCCGCCAAGCGAGGCGTCGACCGCACCATCACCCAGGCCCGCCGCACGGTCGAGGACCACACGCTGCGGGCCAAGTCCTTCGCCCAGCTCGGACCGGCCGGCGAGATCGCCCAGCTGCGGCTCAAGCTGCGCACGTCGATGCGGGCCACACAGGACGCGCTGCAGGCGGGCGTCGCCGAGGACGCGTCCCTCAAGGAGTCCCTCGGTCTCTTCCAGAGGCTCAGCGCGCACGGGCACGAACTGGACGACGAGCTCAAGCGCCTGGAGTCCGAGCCGGACCGGGCGAAGCTCACCGAGCGGCTGCCCTCACTGCGGGAGCGCACCGAGCGCATCACGTCATCGGCGGAGTCGCTGCGCTGGGCGGCCCGGGACCGGGCCCGCCGCTTCGCGGACGACGACCTCGACACCCTCAGCGCCCAGATAGACGTCGAGGCCGGTGCCCTGCGGCACTGGACCACAGCGGACTCCACCCAGGCATCGCCGCCTTCGCCGCCGTCGTGGCCCGAGGCTCCGGCCGCCGACGGTGCGGCGGCCGGACAGACCTGGCCGGAGACGCCCGGCGCACGCACCCCGGAGGAGCCGGCCCGGCCCGCCATCACTCCGCCCGCACCGCGGCCCACCTACCCGTGGCAGAAGAAGCCGCGCCCCGAGAGCACCACCTGACGTGGGACGGCGTCGCCGCTGATGCCGGCGAGGTCCCGGTTGCGGGTGTGATCGGGTCCCAAGTCAGGTGCTGCTCGGCGGTGGCACTTGATTCGGTCAAGGGGCCAGCGGCTTCGAGGGGCCGGGCTGCCGCACGGAGGCTACGGCAGGTAACCTCCAGGTCATGTCCCGCCATGTCGCGATCGTCACGGATTCAACGGCCTACCTGCCGCAGCGGACGATGGAGCGTCACGGCATCACCTCGGTGCCCCTGACCGTCGTCCTCGGCGACCAGGCTCTTGAAGAGGGCAACGAGATCTCGACCCGCTCCCTCGCCCAGGCGCTGCAGAAGCGACGCCCCGTCACCACCTCGCGCCCCAGCCCTCAGCTCTTCGCCGAGACGTACCGCAGAGTCGCCGACTCCGGCGCCACCGGCATTGTCTCCCTCCATCTCTCCGCCGAGTTGTCCGGCACGTACGACGCGGCGGTCCTCGCGGCGCGTGAAGCGCCGGTGCCGGTGCGGGTGGTGGACACCGGCATGGTCGCGATGGCGTTGGGCTTCTGCGCGCTCTCGGCGGCCGAGGCCGCCGGGACGGGCGGCACGGTCGACGAGGCGGTCACCGCGGCGGAGAAGCGGGCCGCCGGCACCTCCGCCTATTTCTACGTCGACACCCTTGACTACCTGCGCCGCGGCGGCCGGATCGGCGCTGCCCAGGCCCTGTTGGGCTCGGCGCTCGCGGTGAAGCCGCTGCTCCAGTTGAACGGCGGGCACATCGACCTTCTGGAGAAGGTGCGGACTGCGTCGAAGGCCATCGCCCGCCTGGAGGAGCTCGTGGCCGACCGGGCGGGCAGCGCGCCGGTCGACATCGCCGTGCACCATCTCGCCGCTCCCGACCGGGCGGCCGCCCTCGCGGACCGTCTGCGGTCACGCGTGCCCGGGCTCGCCGACCTGCACGTGAGCGAGGTCGGTGCGGTGATCGGGGCGCACACCGGGCCGGGGTTGCTGGGCGTCGTGGTCTCGCCGCGCTGAGGCTGAGGCTGAGGGTTCCCGGCTTCCCTCACTCGTGCGGGTGGCGGAGTTATCCACAACGGGGCAGTTGTCCCCGGAAATTGAGCAAGATCATCGCGGTTCTGCGAAGTGTCCCATCCTCGTCGCATGGCACTTCGATCACGCTCACGCAGCACGAACGCGACCAGCGGTCCCGGCCGAGTCCCCGGCTCCGACGGCCGCTCCCATCGTCTCCGTCCATCCGGCGGCGGCCCGGCGGGACACCGTCATGCCTCGGCGGAGCAGAACCGCCGCCGGGCGCAGGCGTTGTTCGCCCAACGGGCCCGGGAACGAGGGGAGTCGGGGATGGGGCCGCCGGGCGCGCTGAGGACGTCCGATGCGCCCGGTGTGGGGAAGGGCGGCGTGGGGGAGGGCGGTGTGAGTGGGGGTGAGGGTGAGGGTGAGAGGCATGTCGTCGCTGCCGACGACGACCCGCACGCGTACGACCGTGATCGTGACGTCGACGGTGACCGGGACGTCGACCGTGACCGGGACGCCGACGGTGACCGTGACGTCGGGCGTGGGCGTGGGCTCGGGCTCGGTCTCGGGCGGGGGCGTGGGCGGGGGTGCGACGGCGACGGTGACGTCGATCGGGGTCTCGGTCGGGGTCGTACGCGTGGGGGTCGCAGGCTTGATTCCGACCCCGACCCCGACCCTGACTTCGATCCCGATGCCGGCCCTTGTTCCGGTTCCGGTCTCGGTGTTGACGAGGCTCGTGAGGGGGTGCCTCCTCGTGCAGCTCGGGTCTGGCAGGAGCGGGCCGGGCCGGCTCTGCGGGAGCGGATGCCGGTGTGGTTGCAGACGCGTTGCGGCCTGGAACGCAAAAGCGTGCTCGCGCTCACGGTGCTGCTGGTCGCCGTGGCCGCGTTCGCCGTACAGCACTTCTGGATCGGCCGGGTTCAGCCGGTAAGGGCTCCGGAGGTGGTGCGAGCCGCTGCCCCTCATGAGGCGGGTGAGCAGAGCCCGGCTGCGGAGCCGGCCGCTTCCGTCGGTTCGGTCGGTTCGCCGGGTATGGCGAGTACGGCGAGTACGGCCGGGACGGAGATCGTGGTGGACGTCAGCGGCAAGGTGCGGAAGCCCGGGATCCACCGACTTCCGGCCGGTTCACGGGTGGTCGACGCGTTGGGTGCGGCCGGTGGAGTGCGACCGGGTACCAACACCGACGGTCTCAACCGCGCCCGTTTCCTCGTGGACGGGGAGCAGGTCGTCGTCGGCGGACCCGCGTCGGCCGGGGCCGCCGGGGCGGGAGCGGGGGCAGGGCCGGGAACAGCGGGTGCTGCAGGCACCGGCATGGGAGCCGGGCCCTCGGTCCCCGTCTCCCTCAACACGGCGACCGTGGACCAACTCGACAGCCTGCCCGGCGTGGGACCCGTGTTGGCGCAGCACATCGTCGACTACCGCGCCCAGCACGGCGGTTTCCGGTCGGTGGACGAACTGCGCGAGGTCAACGGCATCGGCGAGCGGCGCTTCGCCGACCTGCGGAACCTCGTGCGGCCATGAGGGAAGAAGACGCTGCGCGCACCGCGCCCGGGGCGGGGCACAGCGAGGACGCCGAGGTCACCGGTGTCCGAGCCGGACGTGACTCCCGCACCCGCCAAGCCGTGCACGCAGCTTCAGGGAAGCGACTGGGCGATGCCAACCCGCGTCAGGAAGGGCCGATGGATCTACGGCTCGTGCCACCCGCGCTCGCGGCCTGGGCGACGGCGGCGCTGACCTTGGACGCGCCACCCGCACTGGTGGGTGGCGTCGTGATCGTCTGCCTCATGACAGCCGGCGTCCTTATCGTCGTGGCGCGGCGAGGAGCTGGGCGCACCGAACGGTGGACCGTACGACGTGGGGCAGGCCATGGGGTGGGGTGTGCGGTAGGTCAGGGCACGGGCCGTGGCGTGGGCGGTCCGCGACCTCCGGGTGTTCGGGCCGTTGGCGGCCGGACGGCCTGGCCTCGTGTCACGGTCGCCGCGTCGCTGCTCTGCGTGGCCGCGGCTGCCGCGTCCGCCGGGCTGCACGGGGCCGATCTACGCCGAGGACCGGTGCCGGCGTTGGCGCGGGAGTACGCGACCGTCACCGCCGAGGTGGAGATCACCTCCGACCCACGGCTCACCCGGCCCAGAGTCAGAGGGGACCATCTGACTCCGGACTCCGTCCTGATCAACGGGGAGGTGCGCAGCGTCGAAGAGGTGCTGCCCAGTGGCGCCGGAGCGGTCCGGGCGACGCTGGCGACGCGGGCCCCGGTACTGGTGCTCGTGGACGTCGGATCGCGCTGGGGCGCGGGCGGGCAGCCTGCGGCGCTCGGTGCGCGGGAGCCGTCCGGCGGTGGTGGTGGGCGGGAGCCGTCCGGCGTTGGTGGTGGGCGGGAGCCGTCCGGTGTTGGGCGTGCGGCGTTCGGTGTCGGGCGTGCGGCGTCCAGTGACTCGGGGGTGTCCGACGGTGGGGGTGTGGGGGCCGGCGGCCGGGCCGCGTCCGGCGGTGTGCGGGGTTCCGGAGTGAAGCCTGAGGCGGGGCCGTGGCTTGGGCTGTTGCCGTCCACCCGGGTGCGGGTGACCGGGCGGTTGGCGCCCGCGTTGGCCGGCGGGGACCGGATCGCGGCCGTGCTGCGGGTACGGGATCGTGCGGTGCCGTCCGTCGTGCGTGAACCGTCGGCCGTACAGCGGCTGGCGGGGCGGTTGCGGGCGGGACTGCGGGCGGCCACCGAAGGACTGCCCGAGGACGCCAGGGCGTTGCTGCCGGGGCTGGTCGTCGGGGACACCTCACGGATCACGCCCGAACTGGACGAGGCCTTCAAGGAGACGGATCTGGCCCACACCCTGGCCGTTTCCGGGAGCAACCTCACGATCATCCTCGCCCTGCTCCTCGGCCCACCCGGGCTGGCCCAGCAGGTCGAACGCCGCGGTCTGGCGCCTCGCCTCGGTGTTCCCCTGCGAGCGACGGCACTGCTGGGCGGAGCGCTCACGCTCGGATTCGTTGTCGTGTGCCGTCCCGACCCGAGTGTGCTGCGCGCCGCGGCCTGCGGCGCGATCGTGCTGCTCGCCCTGGCGACCGGCCGCCGCAGATCCCTCATCCCGGCGTTGGCGACAGCGGTGCTGCTGCTCGTGCTGTACGACCCTTGGCTGGCCCGAAGTTACGGGTTCCTGCTGTCCGTCCTGGCCACCGGGGCCTTGCTGACGCTGGCGCCGCGATGGAGTGCCGTGCTGCGACGGCATCGGGTGCCCCCGCGGCTCGCGGAGGCCCTGGCGGCCGCGGGAGCCGCGCAGGCGCTGTGTGCGCCGGTGGTCGCGGTGTTGTCGGCGCGGGTGAGCCTGGTGGCGGTGCCCTGCAATCTCCTTGTGGAGTTCGCGGTCGCCCCGGCGACGGTGCTGGGCTTCGCGGTGCTGGCGACGGCGCCCGTGGCGATGCCGGTGGCCAAGGCGCTGGCGTGGTGCGCGAGTTGGCCCGCCGGGTGGATCGCGGGCGTGGCGCGGACCGGGGCGGCGCTGCCCGGCGGGGGAGTGGACTGGCCCGGGAGCTGGGGTGGTGCCCTGTTGCTCGCCCTGGTCACCGCCGGGGTCGTGCTGCTCGGGCGGCGACTGCTCCGGCACCCGTGGCTGTGCGGGGTCTGCGGGGTGCTGCTTCTGCTCGCGGTGGTCCAGCCGCCGCCGCTGACCCGGGTGCTGACGGGGTGGCCGCCGCCGGGCTGGCGGTTGGCGATGTGCGATGTCGGACAGGGGGATGCGACTGTCCTCGCGGCGGGCGAGGGAACCGGCGTGGTGGTGGACGCCGGGCCGGATCCGACGCTCGTCGACCATTGCCTGCACATGCTCGGGATCACCCGGGTGCCGCTCGTCGTCCTCACCCACTTCCACGCCGACCACGTGGTCGGACTACCGGGGGTGCTGCGGGGCCGGGCGGTGGGAGCGATCGAGACGACGGGGTTCGAGGAGCCCGTGGACCAGGTGGAATTCGTACGGAAGGAGGCGGAGGCGCGGGACGTTCCCGTGATGCGGGCCGTGGCAGGGGAGCGGCGTCGGCTCGGTGCTCTCGACTGGGAGGTGCTGTGGCCGCCACCGCGCCCGGCTCCGGAACCGGCCGGGCCGAACGACGCGAGCGTGACACTGCTCGTGCGGTCGGCCGGGCTGCGGATGCTGCTGCTCGGCGACCTCGAACCACCGGCCCAGCAGGCGTTGTTGCGTTCCCCGGCGGCCGCGTTGCTGCATGGAGTGGACGTGCTGAAGGTGGCCCACCACGGCTCGGCCTACCAGGACCCCGACCTCATACGCGCGGCGTCCCCACGGCTGGCGCTGATCTCGTGCGGTGCGGACAATCCGTACGGGCACCCGGCGCCCAGTACGGTCGCGGCGCTGCGCGCGGGAGGGGCGGTGGTGATGCGGACCGACCGGGACGGGGCGCTGGCGGTCGTCGGGGGTGCGGGCGGGGAGGTGCGGGTGGCGCGAGACTGAGGGCATGAATCCCGCCCAGACCGTGGGCGAGCCGCCCGGACACCCGCCGCTCAGAACGACACCGAGCTGAACGGGGCGTTCGGGCGCTGCTCGCGGGGCTGGGCGTCGAGGTCAGACCATCTCGCGCTGCTGGTGGGGGCGGGGAGCGGGGGACGCGGGGCAGCGGGTGCCGATGGTTCGGGGACGGCGATCGGAGGGTGGATTCCCGGTCATGCGGGGCTACTTGTGCGTAGTACCAGCACATCTGCTGGTTTCCCGTGATGTGGGCGTGTCTTGCCTCGAAAGCCGCATCAGTGATCGAATACCTCTTCGACAACAAGTGGTGTCAAGTCGCGCAGAGGTGTCGTGGATGTTGGGCCGTTGGCTGGGAAACCGTACGAACCGGGTGCAGCGGACGAGTCCTCTCGCTGCGGTCCACACCCCGGCGAACGCCGGGGTGCTGAGTTGCCGGGTGCTCGACCCGGTCAACGAGCCGGTGCCACACGCGGAGTTCGCGGTGAGCGACGCGATGGGACGCAAGGTCGTCAGCGGCGGCATGGACCCCTTCGGGGCGTTCATGACGACGGTGCCGGCGGGGGAGTACCGGCTCGCGGTGTCCGCCGAGGGATACACGCCCTACCGGGCGACCGCGACGGTGGGGGAGAACGCGCTGGCCCAGCTCGGTGATGTGACGCTGCAGGTCGCGCGGCCGCCGGAGTTGCCGGCGCCGGGGGACTGGGAGATCGAGGCGACGCATTCCTCGATCGGGTTCACGGCGCGGCACATCGGGCTCGCCCGGATCCACGGGCGGTTCAACGCGTTCGCGGGGGCGGTGCGGATCGCCGAGCGGGTGGAGCAGTCGGCGATGCACGTGGTGATCGACGCGGCGTCCATCGACACGAACGTCAGGATGCGGGACGACCATCTGCGGTCGGCGGACTTTCTGGACGTCGAGCGGTTTCCGACGCTCGAGTTCTACAGCGAGCGGTTCGTGCACAAGGGCGGCAGCCGGTGGGCCGTCACCGGGGCGCTGTCGCTGCACGGTGTGACGCGGACGGTCACGCTGGACGCGGAGTACCTCGGGCTCGGCAACGGCATGGGCGGCGAGGTGCGGGCGGCCTGCCGGGCGCGGACCGAGCTGCACCGGGACGACTTCACCGTCAGTTGGCAGTCGATGCTGGCGCGGGGCATCGCGGTGGTCGGACCGAGCATTCGCATCGAACTGGACGTGCAGATCGTCCCCAAGACCTGACCCACAGCCCGGCAACCCGCACACCCACAGCCCGCGGCCTGCATGCCCGCGGCCCGCGTACCGCAGCCGGCAGCCCGCACGCCTGCAGCCCGCACGCCTGCGGCCCGCATGCCCGCAGCCGGCAGACCGCATGCCCGCGGCCCGCATGCCCGCAGCCTGCGGCCCGCATGCCCGCGGCCCGCATGCCCGCGGCCTGCGTACCCGCGGCCCGCATGCCCGCAGCCGGCAGACCGCATGCCCGCAGCCCGCATGCCCGCAGCCGGCAGACCGCATGCCCGCGGCCCGCATGCCCGCGGCCTGCGTACCCGCGGCCCGCACCTCGCCGACCCGCTGCCACCCCCTGCCCGCCTGCGCGGACCGCTGTTCCCCCTGCGCCCTGTCTGGCGACCCGGCCGTCAGCCCCTGCGCGTGTGCCGGAAAATGGGCTGGTGAGTGATGTGAGACATGTGTTGGTGCTGCCCGATCGTGATGCCGCGCAGGAGGCGGCTCAGGAGCTGGCCGAGCGGTTCGGGGTGCGCGAGGAGCCACAGATCGTCCGGGACGCCCTGGCCGGAGAGGACGACGCGGAGGACGCGCAGTGGCTGGTCGTGCTACGGGACGAGGACGGGCGGCTCGACGCGGAGGAGCTGGACGCGTTCGCGGGCGAGTGGGAGGGCTGGCGCGAGGAGCCGTAGGGGAGACGCTCGCGGGCCGCGTTGTCAGTGGCCCGTGCCATGCTTGTCGCAATGGCCAGGAAGACTGCGAATGACGACCCTCTCGCCTCGGTGACGCTCGCCGTGGGCCAGGAGGACCTCCTGCTCGACCGTGCCGTGCAGGAGGTGGTGGCCGCCGCCCGGGCCGCCGACGCCGACACGGACGTACGTGACCTGACCTCGGACCAGCTGCAGCCCGGCACCCTCGCCGAGCTGACCAGCCCGTCGCTCTTCGCGGAGCGCAAGGTTGTGGTCGTACGCAACGCGCAGGACCTGTCCGCCGACACGGTCAAGGACGTCAAGGCGTACCTCGCAGCGCCCGCCGAGGAGATCACGCTGGTGCTGCTGCACGCCGGCGGGGTCAAGGGCAAGGGGCTGCTGGACGCCGCGCGCAAGGCGGGGGCGCGCGAGGTGGCCTGCCCGAAGATGACCAAGCCGGCGGACCGGCTGGCCTTCGTCAGACAGGAGTTCCGGGCGACCGGGAGGTCGGCCACGCCCGAGGCCTGCCAGGCGCTCGTCGACGCCATCGGCAGCGATCTGCGGGAGCTGGCCTCGGCGGTGTCCCAGCTGGTCGCCGATGTCGAGGGGACCATCGACGAGGCGATCGTCGGGCGCTACTACACCGGACGGGCCGAGGCATCGAGCTTCACCGTCGCCGACCGGGCGGTGGAGGGCCGCGCGGCGGAGGCGCTGGAGGCGCTGCGCTGGTCGCTGGCCACCGGCGTCGCACCCGTGCTGATCACCAGCGCGCTCGCCCAGGGCGTGCGGGCGATCGGGAAGCTGTCGTCCGCGCGCGGCGGCCGGCCGGCCGACCTCGCGCGCGAGCTGGGCATGCCGCCGTGGAAGATCGACCGGGTGCGCCAGCAGATGCGGGGGTGGACGCCGGACGGGGTGTCCGTCGCGCTGCGGGCGGTGGCCGAGGCGGACGCGGGAGTCAAGGGCGGGGGCGATGATCCCGAGTACGCCCTGGAGAAGGCCGTCGTGGCGATCGCGCGCGCGGCCCGCTCCGGAGGACGGTAGACACCGCGGGGAGGAGAATCGTGCGCATCGGCCGTCTGTCGCCGAACACGGAAAGGTGGCGATCACCGTGGCTGAACACCCGCACGCCAAGCTCGTTCGCGAGGGCTACGAGGCCTTCCAGCGGGGAGACATGGACACGCTGCGCGGGCTGATGACCGGAGACTGTACGCACCACGTACCCGGCTCGCACCCGCTCTCGGGGGACTACAAGGGGATCGACTCGGTCCTCAACGACTACTACGGTCGGCTCTCCTCCGAGACGGGCGGCTCGTTCCGGGTCGAGCTGCTCAACCTGTTCGTCGACGGCCGTGGGCACGTCATGTCCATGCACCGCTTCACCGCGGATCGGGGCTCCAAGCACATAGAGGAGAACGGCGGCATCGTCTTCCGGATCGTCGGGGACAAGATCAGCGACCTCGACGAGTGCCTGGAGGACATGGACAAGGCCAACGACTTCTGGTCGTGACCGGCATGCCGAAGGCCCCGGTCGGCTCCACCCTGGGGAAGGGCGAGGGACCGGGGCCTTCGGGTCACGCTGATCAAGCTGTTGAGCCCGTACCCGCGTGGCGAACGCAGGCCGCGTACAGGCTCGGGGGTGCCGGACGGGAGCGGATGAGAGAGGGCCCGCTCTGGATCCTTCCGGCGATCAGATCAGATAAGGAGTTCAGCCCTTGAGGGTCTCGACCTTGGAAGCAAGCGCCGACTTCTTGTTGGCGGCCTGGTTCTTGTGGATGACGCCCTTCGAGACGGCCTTGTCGAGCTGACGCGCGGCAGCGCGCTGGTACTCAGTGGCCTTCTCGACGTCACCCGCGGCAGCAGCCTCACGGGCCTTGCGGATCGCGGTCTTCAGGGAGGACTTGACGGCCTTGTTGCGCAGCCGAGCCTTCTCGTTGGTCTTGATCCGCTTGATCTGGGACTTGATGTTCGCCACGAAGTAAGCCTCTTCTATTTCAGGTTTCCGATGTGCCCCGCGCTGAGAGGGCATGAGACACAGCTGCCCAGACTACCAGCGGCCCCGTGAGTGGCCCAAACCGGTCCCCGGTCGCCGCCCGTGGGACCATGGAGCCTACGTATCGATCCGACCCGAGCCGCTGACCCTGCGGATATCTCAAGAATCAGGACCCTGCGTGCCCGCGACCCCTAAGAATGTGCCCGAGCCGAGCCGTACCGACCCGGCTCTGCTCCGCAATTTCTGCATCATCGCGCACATCGACCACGGCAAGTCCACGCTCGCCGACCGGATGCTCCAGCTGACCGGCGTGGTCGAGCAGCGGCAGATGCGTGCTCAGTACCTCGACCGGATGGACATCGAGCGCGAGCGCGGCATCACGATCAAGTCCCAGGCGGTGCGTCTGCCCTGGGCTCCGACCCACGAGCCCGGCAACACGCACATCCTCAACATGATCGACACCCCGGGGCACGTCGACTTCACGTACGAGGTCTCGCGGTCGCTCGCGGCCTGCGAGGGGACCGTCCTCCTCGTCGACGCCGCCCAGGGCATCGAGGCCCAGACCCTCGCCAACCTCTACCTGGCGATGGAGAACGACCTCACGATCATCCCCGTGCTGAACAAGATCGACCTGCCGGCCGCGCAGCCCGAGAAGTTCGCCGAGGAGCTCGCGAACCTCGTTGGCTGCGACCCGGGCGACGTGCTGCGGGTGTCCGCCAAGACGGGTCTCGGCGTCGACGCGCTGCTCGACAAGGTCGTCAAGGAGATCCCCGCGCCGGTCGGTGTCGCCGACGCCCCCGCCCGCGCGATGATCTTCGACTCGGTCTATGACTCCTACCGCGGTGTCGTGACGTACGTCCGTGTCATCGACGGGCAGCTCAACAAGCGCGAGCGCATCAGGATGATGTCGACCGGCGCGACCCACGAGCTGCTGGAGATCGGCACCAACTCGCCCGAGATGCTCTCGGCCGACGGCCTCGGCGTCGGCGAGGTGGGCTATCTGATCACCGGTGTGAAGGACGTCCGCCAGTCGAAGGTCGGTGACACCGTCACCAGCCAGGCGAAGGGCGCGACGGAGGCCCTCGGCGGCTACAAGGACCCGAAGCCGATGGTCTTCTCCGGTCTGTATCCGCTGGACGGCTCCGACTACCCCGAGCTGCGCGAGGCCCTCGACAAACTGCAGCTCAACGATGCCGCGCTGGTCTACGAGCCGGAGACCTCCGCCGCCCTCGGCTTCGGTTTCCGCGTCGGCTTCCTCGGCCTGTTGCACCTCGACGTGATCCGTGAGCGGCTGGAGCGCGAGTTCGGCCTCGACCTCATCGCCACCGCGCCGAACGTGGTCTACCGCGTCCTCATGGAGGACGGCAGCGAGCACGTCGTCACCAACCCGAGCGAGTTCCCCGAGGGGAAGATCTCGGAGGTGTACGAGCCGGTCGTGCGCGCCACGATCCTCGCGCCGTCGGAGTTCATCGGCTCGATCATGGAGCTGTGCCAGACCCGGCGCGGCACCCTGCTCGGCATGGACTACCTCTCCGAGGACCGCGTCGAGATCCGCTACACGCTGCCCCTCGCGGAGATCGTCTTCGACTTCTTCGACCAGCTGAAGTCCAAGACCCGCGGCTACGCGTCGCTGGACTACGAGCCCACCGGCGAGCAGACGTCCAGCCTGGTCAAGGTCGACATCCTGCTGCACGGCGACAAGGTGGACGCGTTCTCCGCGATCACCCACAAGGACGCCGCGTACGCCTACGGTGTGCGGCTCGTCGCCAAGCTGCGCGAGCTCATCCCGCGGCAGGCCTTCGAGGTGCCCATCCAGGCGGCCATCGGCTCCCGGGTCATCGCCCGCGAGACCATCCGCGCCATCCGCAAGGACGTCCTCGCCAAGTGCTACGGCGGTGACATCTCCCGGAAGCGGAAGCTGCTGGAGAAGCAGAAGGAAGGCAAGAAGCGGATGAAGATGGTGGGTTCCGTGGAGGTTCCGCAGGAGGCCTTCATCGCCGTCCTGAGCAGCGACGACAACGCGAGCTCGGGCAAGGGCAAGAAATAGCCACCATGGACGCCGATTTCCGGGGCTCGTCGCGCGAAAGCGTGACGGGCCCCGTGTCCGTGTCCAGGGGAAAGTGACCCTCTGTGGCCCCTTACGCCCGGGCCGGTCGGCCTCTACTCTGTCCCTGCCCGATAGTTACTCGCGAGTTAAACAAGCCAGCCGTTTAACCAAGCCAGCCGCATCGCCGCGGGCCCCGGAGGATGTCGTGAGCGACACACAGACCCTGATCGAGAACCGTCCGCCGTCCGTCGCGGGCCTCTTCCTGGAGCGCGTGGCGAGCACGCCCGACGCGGAGGCGTACCGGTACCCGGTGCCGGCCGCGTCCGGCGAGGGCCCCGACGACTGGAAGTCGCTGAGCTGGGCGCAGAGCGCCGAGCGGGTCTACGCGATCGCGGCCGGCCTCATCGAACTGGGCGTACAGCCGGAGCAGCGCGTCGCGCTCGCCTCCTCCACCCGGCTGGAGTGGATCCTCGCCGACCTCGGCATCATGTGCGCCGGGGCCGCCACGACCACCGTCTATCCGCAGACCAACGCGGACGAGTCGGCGTTCATCCTCTCGGACTCCGAGAGCAGGGTCCTGATCGCCGAGGACGCCGCCCAGCTCGCCAAGGCCGTCGAGAAGCGCGCCGAGCTGCCCGCCCTCACCCATGTGGTCGTGCTCGACCCGGCGGGCGTCGAGACCGCCGAGGACTGGATCCTCACCCTCGACGAGCTGGAGAAGCGCGGCGCGGCCCGGCTGGAGAAGGAGGCCGGGCTGATCAAGGAGCGGGTGGCCGCGATCGCCTCCGACCAGCTCGCCACCCTCATCTACACCTCCGGCACCACCGGCCGGCCCAAGGGCGTCCGCCTCCCGCACGACAACTGGTCGTACATGGCGAAGGCGATCGCCGCGACCGGGCTGATCAGCGGCGAGGACGTGCAGTACCTGTGGCTGCCGCTGGCGCACGTCTTCGGCAAGGTCCTCACCTCCGGCCAGATCGAGGTCGGTCACGTCACCGCCGTCGACGGCCGCGTCGACAAGATCATCGAGAACCTGCCGGTGGTCCAGCCGACGTACATGGCCGCCGTGCCGCGCATCTTCGAGAAGGTCTACAACGGGGTCGCCGCCAAGGCCCGCGCGGGCGGCGGGGCCAAGTACAAGATCTTCCAGTGGGCCGCCGAGGTCGCCCGGGAGTACGCCAAGGAGGCGCAGGACAACTTCCGGCGCACCGGCACGGCCTCCGTCCCCTTCGGGCTGGGCGCCAAGCACAAGGTCGCCGACGCGCTCGTCTACGCCAAGATCCGCCATGCCTTCGGCGGAAGGCTGCGCGCGTGCGTCTCCGGGTCGGCGGCCCTCTCCCCGGAGATCGGCTACTTCTTCTCCGGCGCCGGCATCCACATCCTGGAGGGCTACGGCCTGACGGAGTCCTCCGCCGCCTCCTTCGTCAACCCGGGCGAGGCCTACCGCACCGGCACGGTCGGCAAGCCGCTGCCCGGCACCGAGGTGCGCATCGCCGACGACGGCGAGATCCTGCTGCGCGGCCCCGGCATCATGGAGGGCTACCACGGGCTGCCCGAGAAGACCGTGGAGGTCCTGGAGGCCGACGGCTGGTTCCACACCGGCGACATCGGCGAGCTCTCGCCCGACGGCTATCTGCGCATCACCGACCGCAAGAAGGACCTCATCAAAACGTCCGGCGGCAAGTACATCGCGCCCGCGGAGGTCGAGGGACAGTTCAAGGCGGTGTGCCCGTACGTCTCCAACATCCTCGTGCACGGCGCCGACCGGAACTTCTGCACCGCGCTCATCGCGCTGGACGAGCCGTCGATCCTCGACTGGGCGAGGGAGAACGGGCTGGCCGGAAAGTCGTACGCGGACGTCGTCGCCGCGCCCGCGACGGTCGAGCTGATCGACGGCTATGTCAAGCAGCTCAACGAGGGCCTCCAGCGCTGGCAGACCATCAAGAAGTTCCGGCTGCTGCCCCGGGACCTCGACGTCGAGCACGGCGAGATCACCCCGAGCCTGAAGCTGAAGCGGCCCGTCGTGGAGCGGGAGTACAAGCACCTCATCGACGACATGTACGCCGGAGCGCGCGAGGCGTAGCGCGGGCGCGCGGTATCGGGGGGCGGAGCGCGCATGCTCGGATTCCGCCCCTCAACCACCCCTCTTCGAGCACGCGCGTACACATGTGTACACACGCGTAGCACGGTTCTCGCCCAGGACGGCCGAGTTCGGTAACCCAGCGCTCATGGCCGAGATCGGTCTGTCACCCTGTGGGCATCCGAACCGTCCGGGGAGCTGCGCATGGGGGCCATTCCGACGCAACGGGAGACAGCCTCCCGGGCCGGCGGCGCGCCCGCGCGTCCGGGCGGCCTCCCGCACACCCGCGCGAACCTGGCCGGCAGCCCCCTCGCGCCCGGCGCCGCCCGCGACCTGGTCCGCGCCGCGCTGACGGAGTGGGCCGGCCTCGGTCTGCCTGGCGGCGAGGAACTCGACGAGCGTCTCGCGCAGGACGCCACGCTCGTCGTCAGCGAACTCGTCACCAACGCCGTCGTGCACGCCGGAACCGACGTCGAGCTGGGGTGCCGGCTGGAGGAGGAGCCCGGGCAGCCCGGCGGCCGGCTCGCGGTCGTCGTCGAGGTCTCCGACCACCACCCCTCCCGCGCCCCACGCGACGACGGCGCCCCGGAACCGCCGTACGAGACACCGGAGTACGGCCGCGGGCTGCGCATAGTCGCCGGGCTCGCCGACGCCTGGGGGGTGACGTACCGCAGGGGGACGAAGACGGTCTGGGCCCGCCTCCTGCCGAGCGCCGCGCCCTACGACATCGACCTCGAAGCCCTCGGCGACAACCCCTTCGACCCCAACCACGCCCACGAGCACCACGCGAACCGCACGGACCACGCGAACCGCACAGACAACGCGAACCGCACGGACCACGCGAACCGCACGGACCACGCGAACCGCACGGAGCATCCGGATCACTCCGACCGCTGCGGCGAGCGCTCGGACGGCTTTCGCGACCCCGTCCCGGGGCTCCTCGAAGCCCTCGCGCCCGAGCCGCGGAAGCCGGTCGGCCGCCGGGACCGGGAGTGGCTCAACCGGGGCGCGCTGTCCTTCCTCGCCGAGGCCTCGGATCTGCTCGCCGGACAGCTCGACGAGGACCTGGTGGCCGCGCTGACCGGACAGTTGCTCGTGCCGCGGCTCGCCGACTGGTGCGCGGTGTGGCTGGAGGACGAGGTCAGCGGGCGCGGCGAGTGGACCGGCGGGCCGGGGCCGCGGCTGGCCCGCGTCTGGCACGGCAGCGAGAACCTCATCGAGGACCTGCGCCGGGCCCTGGAGAAGGACCCGCCGTGTCCGCCGTGTCCGCCGGACGGCGGCCCGCGCTCCGGACCCGAACTGTTTCCCTGGCCCGGCGCGGCGCTCGGCGGCCCGGGCGCGGCCCTCGCGTACCGGCTGATCGCGGGCGGCCGTCCGCTGGGCACCCTGGTCATCGGGCGGGCCGGGCTGCTCGTCTTCCCCGACGAGGTCACCGGGCTCGTCGAGGACCTGGGCCGGCGGGTGGCGCTCGCCATCGGCGCGGCCCGCCAGTACGCCCGCCAGGTCACCATCAGTGCCGTACTGCAGCGCGGGCTGCTGCCCGGCGCGGTCGCGGAGATCCCCGGGGTGCGCAGTGCCCTGGTCTACGAGCCGCGTGAACAGGGCGGCCCGAGCGGCGACTTCTACGACCTGTTTCCGGCGGGCGACGGCCGCTGGTGCTTCGCGATCGGCGACGTCCAGGGCAAGGGCCCGGAGGCGGCCGTCGTCATCGGCCTGGCCCGGCCCTGGCTGCGGCTGCTGGCCCGCGAGGGGTACGGCGTCGCCGACGTCCTGGACCGCCTCAACCAGCTCCTCCTCGACGACGCGACGGAGGCCGCCGACGCCGCCGCCCGCGCCTTCGTCGGCCCCGCCGGACCGGGCGACGGCCCGCAGACCCGCTTCCTCTCCCTCCTCTACGGCGAACTGGCCCCCTTCGAGGGCGGCGTCCGCTGCACCCTCGCCTCCGCCGGACACCCGCTGCCGCTGCTGCTGGGCCCGGACGGCTCGGTCGCCACGGCCGCGCACCCGCAGACGCTGCTCGGGGTCATCGAGGACGTCACGTACACCAGCGACAGCCTGGAGCTGCGGACCGGGGACAGCCTGCTGTGCGTCACCGACGGGGTGACGGAGCGGCGCTCGGGCTCCCGCCAGTTCGACGACGAGGACGGACTGGCCGTCGCGCTCGCGGGCTGCGCCGGCCTGGACGCCGAGCTGATCGCGGAACGTATCCGACAACTGGTGCACGAGTTCGGGGACCTACCCCCGGAGGACGACCTGGCCCTACTGGTCCTCCAGGCCGAGTAGGCGGGGCAGGGCGGGGCAGGGCGGGGCAGGGGGGGCGAAGCAGGGCGGGGCCGGTCGGCAGGCGGAGTGTGACGGGAGCGTGGGTGAGGGGGCGGAGGCGTCCGGGGTCTGTGTGGGGGTGCGGGACAATGGGCGTATGCCTTCCGCACTCCCCGATGGCGAACCGGTCCCCGGCGACGGCGCGCTTCCGGCGCACGCGCTCGCCGGCGCCGCCGACCGTCCCCTCGGGTTCTATCTGCACGTCCCTTACTGCGCGACCCGCTGCGGCTACTGCGACTTCAACACCTACACCGCCACCGAGCTGCGCGGCACCGGCGGTGTCCTCGCCTCCCGCGACAACTACGCCGACACCCTGATCGACGAGGTCCGTCTCGCCCGCAAGGTCCTCGGCGACGACCCGCGCGAGGTCCGCACGGTCTTCGTCGGCGGCGGCACACCGACGCTGCTGGCCGCGTCCGACCTCGTACGGATGCTGGGCGCGATCCGCGACGAGTTCGGCCTCGCGGCGGACGCGGAGGTGACGACGGAGGCGAACCCGGAGTCCGTCGACCCCGCCTATCTCGCCACTCTCCGCGAGGGCGGTTTCAACCGGATCTCCTTCGGGATGCAGAGCGCGAAGCAGCATGTGCTGAAGGTTCTCGACCGCACGCACACCCCCGGCCGGCCCGAGGCGTGCGTGGCGGAGGCGCGGGCCGCGGGCTTCGACCATGTCAACCTGGACCTGATCTATGGCACCCCGGGCGAGTCGGACGACGACTGGCGGGCCTCGCTGGACGCGGCGCTGGGCGCGGGCCCCGACCACGTCTCGGCGTACGCGCTGATCGTCGAGGAGGGCACGCAGCTCGCCCGTCGGATCCGCCGCGGCGAGGTCCCGATGACCGACGACGACGTACACGCCGACCGCTACCTGATCGCGGACGAGGTGATGTCGGCCGCGGGCTACGACTGGTACGAGGTCTCCAACTGGGCCACCTCCGAGGCGGGCCGCTGTCTGCACAACGAGCTGTACTGGCGGGGCGCCGACTGGTGGGGGGCGGGGCCGGGGGCGCACTCGCACGTCGGCGGGGTCCGCTGGTGGAACGTGAAGCATCCGGGGGCGTACGCGGCTGCTCTCGCGGGCGGCCGCTCGCCGGGCGCCGGACGTGAGCTTCTGTCCGACGAGGACCGGCGCGTGGAGCGGGTCCTGCTGGAGCTGCGGCTGAGGGATGGGGTTCCGCTGGCGCTGCTGCGGGAGGCCGGGCTCGCGGCCGCAGGCCGGGCGCTCACGGACGGCCTGCTGCAGCAGGGGCCGTACGACGAGGGGCGGGCGGCACTGACCCTGCGGGGCCGGTTGCTGGCGGACGCGGTGGTACGGGACCTGGTCGACTAGCACCCGCCCTGAACCGGGGCGGTTGCGCGCCTGTTCTGGGCCGGGGTGGTTGCGAAATGTGTTGAGGTGTTGAGGTGGGGCCGTTACGGGGTCTGCTCGGCCGGGGTCGTGACGAAATCGATCAGTTCCTCCACCCTGCCGAGCAGCTCCGGTTCCAGGTCCTTGTACGAGGTCACCCGTTTCAGGATGGCCTGCCACACCGCCCCAGTGTTGTCCGACGGCCAGCCGAGGGCCCGGCACACGCCTGTCTTCCAGTCCTGGCCGTGGGGGATCCGTGGCCAGCCGGCGATGCCCAGGGACGCCGGCTTCACCGCCTCCCAGACGTCGATGTACGGGTGGCCGACGACCAGGGCGTGTTCGCTCGTGACCGACCGGGCGATGCGCCACTCCTTCGTGCCGGGCACGAGGTGGTCCACGAGGACTCCCAGCCTGGCGTCCGGGCCGGGGGCGAACTCGGCGACGATCGACGGCAGGTCGTCCACGCCCTCCAGGTACTCCACGACCACGCCCTCGACGCGCAGGTCGTCGCCCCACACCTTCTCGACCAGCTCGGCGTCGTGCCGGCCCTCGACGTAGATGCGCCCGGCGCGGGCGACCCGCGCGCGTGCGCCCGGTACCGCGACCGAACCGGAGGCGGTACGGGTGGGACGTACGGGCCCGGAGGACGGCGGTCTCACGAGGGTCACCACCCGGCCCTCCAGCAGGAAGCCGCGCGGCTCCAGCGGGAACACCCGGTGCTTGCCGAAGCGGTCCTCCAGGGTGACCGTGCCCGCCTCGCAGCGGATCACCGCGCCGCAGAACCCGGTGCCGGGCTCCTCCACCACCAGGCCGGGCTCCGCCGGGACCTCGGGGACGGGCTTCGGCTTCTTCCAGGGAGGGGTCAGGTCGGCGGAGTACTGGCGCATTCGGATGACGATAGGAGAAGCCGCGAGACGGGTTTACGGCGACACGCCGAACCGGGCCGCCAGCGCGTCCCGCTGCGCCCGCACGAACGCCGCGTCCACCACCGCCCCGTGACCGGGCACGTACAGCGCGTCCTCACCACCCAGCCGCAGCAGCCGGTCGAGGGCGTCGGGCCAGCGGGAGGGGACGGCGTCCGGCCCGGCCTGCGGCTCGCCGGACTCCTCGACCAGGTCGCCGCAGAAGACGACCTCGGGTTCGCCGGGGACGAAGACCGCCAGGTCGTGCGCGGTGTGGCCGGGCCCGACGTTCGCCAGCAGCACCTGCCGGCCGCCGCCCAGGTCGAGCGTCCACTCGCCGGAGACGAGGTGCCGGGGCCGCACGAGCGCGTCCGAGGCCTCCGCGGCCGCCGACTCGTCCAGGCCGTTGCGCAGTGCGTCCGCCCGCAGCTCCTTACCCGGCACGGTGTCCACGCCCACCGCCCCGAAGACCTCCGCGCCCGCGAACGCCGCCGCGCCGAAGACATGGTCGAAGTGGGGGTGGGTGAGCGCGAGATGGGTCACACGTCCGCCAGTGAGCTCCTCGGCCTGCGCCCGCAGCCGCACCCCCTCCGCGAGACTGGATCCCGCGTCGATCATCAGCGCCGCGCCCGCCCCCACGACCAGCCCCGCCGTGCAGTCCCAGCCCGGCAGCCGGCACCGCCCGACCCCGGCCGCGACCCGCTCCCACCCGAGCTCTTCCCAAGTCACCGTCATACCGCGACGCTAGCCCTACGACGCTGCACCGGGGCCGACCTTGCCCCCGGTGTACCCCACAGCCGTACACTGGGCCGGGGAACGCTGGCACTCGGATGTGAAGAGTGCCAGGCGAGGCGCCCAGGGGACTGGGGGACGACTGCTGGAGGTGTGCGCGCAATGCTGAGTGAACGCAGGCTCCAGGTGCTGCGCGCCATCGTCCAGGACTATGTCGGCACCGAGGAGCCCGTGGGGTCGAAGGCGCTCACCGAGCGGCACAGCCTCGGCGTGTCCCCGGCGACGGTCCGCAACGACATGGCCGCCCTGGAGGACGAGGGGTACATCGCCCAGCCGCACACCAGTGCGGGGCGCATCCCCACGGACAAGGGCTACCGGCTGTTCGTCGACAAGCTGGCCGGCGTCAAGCCGATGACCGGTCCGGAGCGGCGGGCCATCCAGAACTTCCTCGACGGCGCCGTCGATCTCGACGACGTCGTGGCGCGGACGGTGCGGCTGCTGGCGCAGCTCACCCGGCAGGTCGCCGTTGTGCAGTACCCGTCCCTGACCCGTTCGACCGTGCGGCACGTGGAGCTTCTCTCGCTCGCACCCGCGCGTCTGATGCTCGTGCTGATCACGGACACCGGGCGGGTCGAGCAGCGGCTGGTGGACTGCCCGGCGCCCTTCGGGGAGACCTCGCTGGCGGATCTGCGCGCGCGGCTCAACAGCAAGGTCGCGGGCCGCCGGTTCTCCGACGTGCCGCGTCTGGTGGAGGACCTGCCGGACGCCTTCGAGGCCGACGACCGCGGTACGGTCACGACGGTGCTCTCCACCCTGCTGGAGACGCTCGTCGAGGAGAACGAGGAGCGGCTGATGATCGGCGGGACCGCCAATCTCACCCGCTTCGGACATGACTTTCCCCTCACCATCCGGCCCGTCCTGGAGGCCCTGGAGGAGCAGGTCGTGCTCCTCAAACTCCTTGGCGAGGCGGGGGATTCGGGCATGACCGTACGCATCGGTCACGAGAACGCCTACGAGGGACTCAACTCCACTTCGGTGGTGTCGGTCGGCTACGGTTCGGGCGGCGAGGCAGTCGCCAAACTCGGCGTGGTCGGACCGACCCGCATGGATTACCCGGGAACGATGGGAGCGGTACGAGCGGTGGCACGGTACGTCGGACAGATCCTGGCGGAGTCGTAAGTGGCCACGGACTACTACGCCGTCCTCGGCGTGCGCCGCGATGCGTCGCAGGAAGAGATCAAGAAGGCCTTCCGGCGGCTCGCGCGCGAGCTGCACCCGGACGTCAACCCGGATCCGAAGACCCAGGAGCGGTTCAAGGAGATCAACGCCGCCTACGAGGTGTTGTCGGATCCGCAGAAGAAGCAGGTCTACGACCTCGGCGGCGACCCGCTGTCCCAGTCGGGCGGCGGTGGCGCGGGCGGCTTCGGCGCCGGTGGCTTCGGGAACTTCTCCGACATCATGGACGCGTTCTTCGGCACGGCGTCCCAGCGGGGCCCGAGGTCGCGGACGCGGCGCGGTCAGGACGCGATGATCCGGCTGGAGGTGGACCTGGAAGAGGCTGCCTTCGGCACCACGAAGGACATCCAGGTCGACACGGCGATCGTCTGCGCCACCTGCAGCGGTGAGGGCGCGGCGCCGGGGACCACCGCCCAGACTTGTGACATGTGCCGCGGTCGCGGTGAGGTGTCGCAGGTGACACGGTCCTTCCTGGGCCAGGTCATGACGTCCCGGCCCTGCCCGCAGTGCCAGGGCTTCGGCACCGTGGTCCCCACTCCCTGTCCGGAGTGCGCGGGCGACGGCCGCGTGCGGTCCCGTCGCACGCTGACGGTCAAGATCCCGGCCGGTGTCGACAACGGCACCCGGATCCAGCTCGCGGGCGAGGGCGAGGTCGGCCCCGGCGGCGGTCCCGCCGGCGACCTGTACGTCGAGATCCACGAGCTGCCGCACAACATGTTCCAGCGGCGCGGCGACGACCTGCACTGCACGGTGACGCTCCCGATGACGGCGGCGGCCCTCGGCACGAAGGTGCCGCTGGAGACGCTGGACGGGCTGGAGGAGGTCGACATCCGGCCCGGCACCCAGTCCGGGCAGTCGATCCCGCTGCACGGCCGGGGCGTCACGCATCTGCGGGGCGGCGGGCGCGGCGATCTGATCGTCCACGTCGAGGTGCAGACGCCGACGAAGCTGGATCCCGAGCAGGAGCGGCTGCTGCGCGAGCTGGCCAAGCTGCGCGGCGAGGAGCGGCCCACCGGGCAGTTCCAGCCCGGTCAGCAGGGTCTGTTCTCGCGGCTGAAGGACGCGTTCAACGGGCGCTGAGGCCCCGCGCGCACGCTGAGCAGTCCCGGAAGGGCACCCTCCACGGGTGTCCTTCCGGCATGTCTGCCAGAGGCCTGTGCCAACCGGCGGTCGGATTCGGACTTGTTCAAAGGACGTGACAACATGCCGTCATGTCCTCCGCACTGACCGATCTCTTCCCGCACCCGATCGTGCAGGCCCCCATGGCGGGCGGCGTCTCCGTCCCGAAGCTCGCCGCCGCCGTGGCCGAGGCCGGCGGGCTCGGCTTCCTGGCCGCCGGGTACAAGACGGCCGACGGCGTGTACCAGGAGATCAAGCAGCTGCGGAGTCTCACCGCCCGCCCCTTCGGCGTGAACCTCTTCATGCCGCAGCCCGAGTATCCCGGTGCAAGCACCGGCTCCACTGGAGCGGCTGTCGCCGCGCCCCCTGCTGCCGGCGCCGTCGAGGTCTACGCCCACCAGCTGGCCGGCGAGGCCGCCTGGTACGAGACGGAGCTCGGCGACCCCGACAGCGGACGCGACGACGGCTACGACGCCAAGCTGGCCGTGCTGCTGGACAACCCGGTGCCGGTGGTGTCCTTCCACTTCGGCGTGCCCGGACCCGAGGTACTTCAGGCCCTGCGGCGCGCGGGAACCTTCACCCTCGTCACGGCGACCACCGTCGAGGAGGCCCTCGCGGTGGAGCGGGCCGGCGCAGACGCGGTGATCGTGCAGGGCGTGGAGGCCGGCGGCCACCAGGGCACCCACCGGGACATCCCGGAGAACGACGGCTCTGGCATCGGGCTGCTCTCCCTGATCGCCCAGGTCCGCGAGTCCGTGAGCCTGCCGATCGTCGCCGCCGGCGGCCTCATGCGCGGCAGCCAGATCGCCGCGGTCCTCGCGGCCGGCGCGAGCGCCGCCCAGCTGGGCACCGCGTTCCTCGCCACCGCCGAGTCCGGCGCGCACGCCGTGCACAAGCAGGCGCTGACCAACCCCCTCTTCGTGCGCACCGAGCTGACCCGTGCCTTCTCCGGCCGCCCGGCCCGCGGCCTGGTCAACCGCTTCCTGCGCGAGCACGGCCCGTACGCGCCCGCCGCCTACCCGGAGGTCCACCACCTCACCTCGCCGCTGCGCAAGGCGGCCGCCAAGGCGGGCGACGCGCAGGGCATGGCGCTGTGGGCGGGACAGGGCCACCGGCTGGCCCGGGAGCTGCCCGCCGGGCGGCTGGTGGAGGTACTGGCGGCCGAACTCGCCGCGGCGCGGACAGCGTTGTCGGAGTTCGGGGACGGCGGCGCGGCATGACCGCGCCCGTCTTCGTCGTCGACGAACTGCCGGGCGGCGGGCAGGGCGGTCGAAGTGGGCAGGGCGGTCGGTTCGTCCTGGACGGTCCCGAAGGCCGGCACGCCGTCTCCGTGAAGCGGCTGCGGGCCGGCGAGGAGATCGTCCTCACCGACGGCGCCGGGCGCTGGGCGCCGGGCGAGGTCGTCGCCGCCGAGGGCAAGGACCAGCTGGTCGTGAGCCTCGGTGAGGTGACCGAGGAGCCCGCCGAGGAGCCCCGGATCACCGTCGTGCAGGCCCTGCCCAAGGGCGACCGCGGTGAGCTGGCCGTCGAGACGATGACCGAGACCGGCGTCGACGCGATCGTGCCGTGGGCGGCCTCGCGCTGCATCACACAGTGGAAGGGCGACCGCGGAGCGAAGGCGCTCGCCAAGTGGCGGGCCACCGCCCGCGAGGCCGGCAAGCAGTCCCGCCGGGTCCGCTTCCCCGAGGTCGCCGAGGCGGCGACGACCAGGCAGGTGGCGGAGCTTGTGGCCCGCGCCGACTTCGCCGCCGTCCTGCACGAGGACCGCGACTACGGCAGCGGGCCGCTCGCGACGGCCGAACTCCCGTCCTCCGGTGAGATCGTGCTGGTCGTCGGCCCCGAAGGCGGTGTCTCGCCACAGGAGTTGGCCGTGTTCGAGGAGGCGGGTGCGAAGGCGTACCGGCTGGGTCGTACCGTGTTGCGTACGTCGACCGCCGGGACGGCCGCGACCGCCCTGCTGCTGGGTCGCACCGGCCGCTGGTCCTGAACACCGGGGGGATTTCGTGGAACTCGCCCAAGTGCGGCTCCTCGTCACCGACTTCGCCGCGTGCTACCGGTTCTACGCCGAGGTCCTCGGCCTCAGGCCGCAGTCGGAGGCGGCGAACGGGCCGTACGAGAAGTTCAGTCCCGCGACCGGCTCGGCGGGGATCGCCCTTCAGGACCGGGCGATGATGGCCGAGGTCCTCGGTGAACTGGGCGACGCGACGGCGGGCCACCGCTCGCTGGTGGTGCTGCGCGTCGACGATCTGGACGTCTACTGCGCGCAGCTCACCGCCCGCGGCGCGACCCTGCTGCACGGCCCGGCTCCGATGACCGACCGCATGCGCGTCGCCCATCTGAAGGACCCGGAGGGCAACCTGGTGGAACTTCAGGAGTGGCTGCTGCTGCGCGGCTGAGTTCCATGGGGTCGGCGTAGAACGGCTGTATGAGGTCTTCCGCGGGGCCTGCCCGAGTGGCACGCTGCCCTCCATGGGGGCTTTGAGGCGGATTTGGCTACTCCCGGTCGTGGTCGTCGTGGCGGGCGCCGCCGTGGCGTGCGAGCCGGGCGGGCTGAGCGCCATGTCCGTGGCGTACACCACCGACCAGGCCGCGACGGCGGAGATCGAGCGGCGGGACGTGAAGGTGCGCTGGCTGACCTGCACGGCTCAGTACGAGGACCGGGCGAAGGCGGAGGCGGTCGCCTCCGTCGACTGCAAGGGGCAGACCGGTGACGGGAAGGACATCACCGTCACCGGGAAGATCACGCGGGCGGTCGACGGTGCGTGCGTGCGCGGGGACCTGACCGCCGTCGTGGGCAAGAAGCAGCTGTTCCGGGTGAGCGGCCTCGGCGACTGCAGGTCGGCGACGCCGTCGCCGGTCAAGCCGTCCGGTTCCGCGCAGCCCGGCGGCCGGCCGACCGTCACGGTCACGGTGACCGTCACCGAGACCGTGGACGGCGGCGGAGGCGGCGGCGGGGCAGGGAAGTGATCGAAACCCCTGACCTGCGGTGCCGTAGCTGAATACAGTGATCTGGTGACACAGTCCGCGACGCCTGCCGCATACTTCCGATTCCCGCACCTGCACGGCGAGTCGGTGGCCTTCGCCGCCGAGGACGACGTCTGGCTGGCCCCCCTCGACGGGGGTCGCGCCTGGCGGGTCAGCGCCGACAACATGCCGGTCTCCATGCCCCGTATCTCGCCCGACGGCACCACCGTCGCCTGGACCTCCACCCGCGACGGCGCCCCCGAGGTGCACATCGCCCCCGTCGACGGGGGACCGTCCACCCGCCTGACGTACTGGGGGAGTTGGCAGACCCGGGTGCGCGGCTGGACCCCCGACGGTCAGGTCCTCGCCGTCAGCACCCACGACCAGGCGACCCTGCGCCGCAGCTGGGCCCGCGCCGTCCCCGTCGACGGCGGACCCGCGACCACCCTGCCGTACGGGCCCGTCGGCGCGGTCGCCCACGGCCCGCACACCGTGCTGCTGTCCGCGCCGATGGGCCGCGAGGCCGCCCACTGGAAGCGCTACCGGGGCGGCACGGCCGGCAAACTGTGGATCGACCGGGAGGGCCAGGGCGAGTTCGTCCGGCTGCACGAGGAACTGGACGGCAACATCGAGTACCCGGTGTGGGCGGGGGATCGGCTCGCGTTCCTGTCCGACCACGAGGGCACGGGAGCCCTGTACTCCTCCCTCGCCGACGGCTCCGATCTGCGCCGGCACACCCCCCTCGAAGGCTTCTACGCCCGGCAGGCCGCCGGCGACGGCACACGGATCGTGTACATGTCCGCCGGGGAACTGTGGCTGTTGGACGACCTGGACGGCGCCGAGCCGCGCCGGCTCGACATCCGCCTCGGCGGCCAGCGCACCGACCGCCGCCCCTACCAGGTGACCGCCGCCCGCTGGCTGGGCGGGGCCGCGCCCGACCACACCGCGCGCGGCAGCGCCGTGGAGATCCGCGGGGCCGTCCACTGGATCACCCACCGTTCCGGGCCCGCCCGCGCGCTCGCCGCCGAACCCGGCGTACGGGCCCGTCTGCCGCGCACCTTCCGCACGGAGGGCGAGGAGTGGGTGGTGTGGGTGACGGACGCGGAGGGCGAGGACGCGCTGGAGTTCGCCCCGGCCACCGGCACGGCCCCCGGCGCCACCCCGCGCCGGCTCGCCGCCGGACAGCTCGGCCGGGTCCTCGAACTCGCCATGGCGCCCGACGGCAGCCGGGCCGCCGTCGCCGTCCACGACGGGCGGCTGCTGCTCGTCGAGCGGGAGACCGGCGAGGTCCGCGAGGTCGACAGCAGCCCCGACGGCGAGGTCGGCGATCTGGCCTTCTCGCCGGACTCGGCCTGGCTGGCCTGGTCGCACCCGGGCCCGCGCCCGCTCTCCCAGATCAAGCTCGCCAATGTCACAGACCTGTCCGTCACCGAGGCGACCCCGCTGCGCTTCAGGGACTACGCGCCCGTCTTCACCCTCGACGGCAAGCACCTCGCGTTCCTCTCCACGCGCGCCTTCGACCCGGTCTACGACCAGCACGCCTTCGACCTGTCCTTCGTGGCCGGCGCCCGCCCGCACCTCATCACCCTCGCGGCGACGACCCCGTCCCCGTTCGGACCGCAGCGCCACGGCCGCCCCTTCGAGGCCCCCGACAAGGACGAGACGCCCGACAGCGAGGGCGCCCCGACCACCCGTATCGACCTCGAAGGCCTCGCCGACCGGATCGTGCCCTTCCCGGTCGAGGCCGGCCTCTACGCCGGCCTGGCCGCGGCGAAGGACGGCGTGCTGTGGCTGCGCTACCCGGTGCGCGGTGTCCTCGGCGCCTCCCGCGCCACCCCGGACGACCCCGATCCCGACACCGAGCTGGAGCGCTACGACCTCGCCCAGCAGCGCATCGAGCACCTCGCCGCCGACGCCGACGGCTTCGAGGTCAGCGGCGACGGCAAGCGGCTGCTGCTGTGGACCGACGGCAAGCTCAAGGTCGTCCCCAGCGACCGGCGCGCCTCGGGCGACGAGGACAGCGACAGCAACGTCACCGTCGACCTCGGCCGGATCCGCCGCACCGTCGACCCGACCGCCGAGTGGCGGCAGATGTACGACGAGACCGGCCGGATCATGCGGGACAACTTCTGGCGGGCGGACCTCGGCGGCGTCGACTGGGACGGCGTCCTCGACCGTTACCGGCCGGTGCTGGAGCGCGTCGCGACCCACGACGACCTCGTCGACCTGCTGTGGGAGGTGCACGGCGAACTCGGCACCTCGCACGCCTACGTCATGCCGCGCGGCGGCCGCGGGGGCGGCGGCGCCCGGCAGGGCCTGCTCGGCGCGGACATCTCCCGTCACGAGGACGGCAGTTGGCGCATCGACCGGGTCCTGCCCTCGGAGACCTCCGACCCCGACGCCCGCTCGCCGCTCGCCGCACCGGGCGTCGCGGTGCGGGCGGGGGACGCGATCGTCGCCGTCGGCGGCCATCCCGTGGACCCGGTGACCGGGCCCGCACCGCTGCTCGTCGGCACGGCGGGCAAGGTCGTCGAGCTGACGATCTCGCCGTCCGGCGGGGGAGAGCCGCGACACGCGGTCGTCGTCCCCGTCGCCGACGAGGAGGCGCTGCGCTACCACGCGTGGGTCGCGGACCGGCGGGCGTATGTGCACGAGGCCTCCGGCGGACGGCTCGGGTATCTCCACGTGCCCGACATGCAGGCGCCCGGCTGGGCCCAGATCCACCGTGATCTGCGGGTCGAGGTCGCGCGGGAGGGGCTGATCGTGGACGTCCGGGAGAACCGGGGCGGGCACACCTCCCAGCTGGTCGTCGAGAAGCTCGCCCGGCGCATCGTCGGCTGGGACGTGCCGCGCGGCATGCGGGCGTCCAGCTACCCGGAGGACGCGCCCCGCGGGCCCGTCGTCGCCGTCGCCAACGAGTTCTCCGGCTCCGACGGGGACATCGTCAACGCGGCGATCAAGGCGCTCGGGATCGGGCCGGTGGTGGGCACCCGCACCTGGGGCGGGACGATCGGCATCGACAGCCGGTACCACCTCGTCGACGGGACGCTCGTCACCCAGCCCAAGTACGCGACCTGGTTGGAGGGTTACGAGTGGGGCGTGGAGAACCACGGCGTCGACCCCGACGTCGAGGTCGTCTGCCGCCCCCAGGACTACGGCGCGGGCCGCGATGTCCAACTGGACGAGGCGGTGCGGTTGGCGTTGACGGCCCTGGAGACGACCCCCGCCAAGACGCCGCCGCCCCCGCTGCCCTGACCCCCAGGGGGCTCCGCCCCCTGAACCCCGCCCCCGACTCGCTTGCGGGAAAGGTGAGCAAACCCGGGACAGCAGCCCCCGGATACGATGCCCCGGCAAGAGATCACCGGCCCGAAGGAGACCCATATGGCAGGGGAGCCGCAGGACGACTGTCTGTTCTGCAAGATCGTCGAAGGGCACATTCCGGCGACGATCGTGCGTGAGACGGAGACGACCATCGCCTTCAGGGACATCAACCCCCAGGCGCCCACCCACGTCCTGGTCATCCCCCGCGTGCACTACGCGAACGCCGCCGAACTCGCCGCCGCCGAACCCACGATCGCCGCGGACATGCTGCGCGAGGCGCAGGCCGTCGCCGACGAGGACAAGCTGGAGAGCTACCGCATCGTCTTCAACACCGGCGCCGGCGCCGGACAGACCGTGTTCCACGCCCACGCGCACGTCCTCGGCGGCCGCGGCCTGCACTGGCCCCCCGGGTAAGTCGCCGTGTCCGTACGCGAACTCGTGGTCCTCGGGACCGCCAGCCAGGTCCCGACCAGACACCGCAACCACAACGGCTACCTCCTGCGCTGGGACGGCGAGGGCATCCTCTTCGACCCGGGCGAGGGCACCCAGCGGCAGCTGCTGCGCGCCGGCGTAGCCGCGCACGACCTCAACCGGATCTGCGTCACGCACTTCCACGGCGACCACTGCCTCGGTCTCGCCGGAGTCATCCAGCGCATCAACCTGGACCAGGTCCCGCACCCGGTCACCGCGCACTTCCCGCGTTCCGGGCAGCGCTTCTTCGACCGGCTGCGCTACTCCACCGCCTACCGCGAGACCGTCGGCGTCACCGAGGCCCCGGTCGACGCGGACGGCCCCCTCGCCACCACCGCCTCCTACACCCTCGAAGCCGTCAAGCTCTCCCACCCCGTCGAGTCCTACGGCTACCGGCTCGTCGAACCCGACGGCCGCCGCATGCTGCCCGACCGTCTCGCCGCGCACGGCATCAAGGGCCCCGACGTCGGCCGGATCCAGCGGGAGGGATCCATCGCAGGCGTCGTTCTCGACGACGTCAGCGAACCGCGCCGCGGACAGCGGTTCGCGTTCGTCATGGACACCCGGCTGTGCGACGGGGTGCACGCCCTCGCCGAGGGCGCGGACCTGCTCGTCATCGAGTCGACCTTCCTCGACGAGGACGAGCCGCTCGCCGTCGACCACGGGCATCTGACCGCCGGCCAGGCCGCCCGCGCCGCCCGGGACGCAGGGGTCCGCCACCTCGTCCTCACCCACTTCAGCCAGCGCTACTCCGAGCCGGAGGAGTTCGAGCGGCAGGCGCGGGCCGCCGGGTTCGAGGGCGAGCTGACCGTGGCGCACGACCTCCTGAGAGTGCCGGTTCCGAAACGGAGATGAATCGGCCGTACGATGCTTTGATGCCCCTCCCCAAAGCTGAACTGCACCTGCACATCGAAGGCACCCTGGAGCCGGAGCTGGCGTTCGAGCTTGCCGCCCGCAACGGCGTCGCGCTGCCGTACGCCGACACCGAAGAGCTCCGCGAGAAGTACCGGTTCGAGGATCTGCAGTCCTTCCTGAACCTGTACTACGAGCTGATGGCGGTCCTGCGCACCGAGCGGGACTTCGAGGACCTCGCGAACGCCTACCTGGCCCGCGCCGCCGCGCAGGGCGTGCGGCACGCGGAGATCTTCTTCGACCCGCAGGCCCACCTCGCGCGCGGGATCGACATGGGCACGGTGGTGGAGGGCCTGTGGCGGGCCCTCGGCAGCAGCGAGGCCGAGCACGGCGTCTCCACCCGGCTCATCCTCTGCTTCCTGCGCGACGAGTCCGCCGAGTCGGCCCTCGCGACGCTGGACGCGGCCAAGCCCTACCTCGACCGGATCGTCGGCATCGGGCTGGACTCCGCCGAGGTCGGGCATCCGCCGGTGAAGTTCCGCGAGGTGTACGAGGCCGCCGCCGCGCTGGGGCTGCGGCGCGTCGCGCACGCTGGTGAGGAGGGGCCGCCGGAGTACATCACCGAGGCCCTCGACGTCCTCGGCGTGGAGCGCGTCGACCACGGGCTGCGCTGCATGGAGGACGCTGCCCTCGTGGAGCGGCTGGTGCGGGAGCGGATCCCGCTGACGCTGTGCCCGCTGTCCAACGTACGGCTGCGCGCCGTCGACGCCCTCGCCGACCACCCGCTGCCCGCGATGCTCGACGCGGGCCTGGTCTGCACGGTCAACTCCGACGACCCCGCCTACTTCGGCGGCTACGCCGGCGATAACTTCGACGCCGTACGCACCACCCTCGGCCTGAGCGAGGAACGGCTGCGCGAGCTGGCCCGCAACTCCTTCGTCGCCTCCTTCCTGGAGGACGACGAGGAGCGGCGGGCCCGGTGTCTCGCCGAGGTCGACGCGTACGTCTTCTAGGGCCTGTCGTTCGGATTCGGTCTTCTAATCGATGCCGAGGCGGAAGATCTTGTCCGATCCGTCCGCCGCTCCTCCGTTGTTGTCGCAGTTGGTCGTCGACAGCCAGAGCTGGTCGACTCCCGGTACCTTGGTGACGGTTCGCAGCCGCCCGTAGGTGCCCACGTAGTACGCGGTCGCCGTGCCGACGTTCTCCGTGTCGCCGTTGATCGGGATCCGCCACAGCCGCTCGCCGCGCAGCGACGCCATGTAGACGACGTTGCGGACGATGGCGATCCCGCTCGGTGAGGCCTCGGAGACGTTCCAGGTCTTCTTCGGGTTGGTCATGCCGGCGACGTCACAGGCGCCCTCGCAGGTCGGCCAGCCGTAGTTGGCGCCCGGCTTGATCAGGTTCAGCTCGTCCTTGGAGCTGTTGCCGAACTCGGCCTCCCACAGCCGCCCGTTGCGGTCGAAGGCGAGGCCCTGCGGGTTGCGGTGGCCGAGGCTGTAGACGTAGTTGCCGAAGGGGTTGCCGGGGGCCGGCTTCCCGTCGGTCGTCATGCGCAGGATCTTGCCGTTGAGGGAGTTCTTGTCCTGGGCGAGATCGGGCGTCTGGGCCTCGCCGGTGGAGACGTACAGATAGCCGTCGGGGCCGAACGCCAGCCGTCCGCCGTTGTGGTAGCGGTTCTTCTTGATGCCCTGGAGCAGGACGGTGTAGCCGGTCAGTGAGCTGCCGCTGTACGTCATACGGACGACCCGGTTGCCCTCGTCCGCCGTGTGCATGAAGTACACGTAGTGGTTGGTCTCCCACTTGGGGTCGACGGCGACGCCCAGCAGTCCGCCCTCGCCGTTGGTGGTGACGGCGTTGGGCACGGTGCCGACCTGGGTCTTCGTGCCGTCCTTGGTCACCTTCCAGACCCGGAAGTCGTCCCGCTCGGTGACCAGCGCGCTCTGGCCGTCGGGCATCCAGTAGGTGCCCCAGGGGATGGTCCAGCCGGTGGAGACCGTGGCGATCGACGAGGGCACCCCGCCGTCCGTCGTGCAGGCCTTGGTGGTGAAGCCGACGGTGTTGCTCGCCTCCGACACATTGCCGGCCGCGTCCCGTGCCACCACGTTCAGCGAGTACGGGCTGTCGCAGGCGAGCCCGGTCAGTTTCGTGGACGTACCCGTGACACTTTTGTACACGGTGTCACCGCTGCGGATGTCGTACGCGGTCACCGCCCGGTCGTCCGTGGAGGCGCCCCAGCTCAGCGCGGCGCTGTTCGCGGTCACCTCGGTGGCCTTGAGCGTGCCGGGTCTGCTGGGCGCGCTGGTGTCGGTGCTCTTCGCGGTGGTGCAGTCCACGACAGGGCTGGCGGGCGAGGCGTTGCCTGCGGCGTCGCGGGCGATGACGGTGAGGTTGTAGGTGGTGTCCGGGCTCAGCCCGGTGAGCGCCTTGGAGGTGGCGCTGCCGGCCGCCTCGCCGAGCTTGTTTCCGTGCTCGTAGAGGTCGTACGCCGTCACGCCCACGTTGTCGGTGGCGGCGCCCCAGCTGAGGGTGAGGGCGTTCTCGGTGATCGCGGAGCAGCTGGGCGGGCCGGGGCGGCTCGGCGCCTGGGTGTCGGCCGCGGCGCCGATGCTGATCCGGTCGAGGTTGGGGCCGCCGTTGTCCGTGGTGGCGGTGGCGCGGATCTTGTTGGTGCCGGCGGTCAGGGGGATGTCGAGGCTCTTGCTCGCCCAGGTGTTCCAGTCGGCGGTGGCCGGGAAGGACACGCCGGAGGCTACGACCGTGCCGCCCACGGAGACGTCCATGGGCCGGTCGACGGCCGTGCCGTTGGCGTAGCGGAGCGTCAGCGAGGAGGTGCCGGCCGCCGCCGCGCTCACCGTGAACTCCACGTACGAGCCCTTGATGTTGGTGTAGTCGACGAAGCCGGTGCCCGTGTAGCCGGTGTGGTTGGTGGCCACCGTGCCCTGGGAGACGACGGCGTTCTCGGCCTGGTGGTCGGTGGCCGCCCGGGCGGTCGCCGCGCTCAGACCGAGCAGCGGGACCGCGAGGGCCAGGGCCGTGCTCAGCAGGGGGATTCTTCCGGGTTTCATGTTCGCCCTCTCAGCCCGTGTACCGGGCGAAGACCTTGAGGTAGTCGTACGGCTGCTGTGTCACGCCGCTGCATGCGTCGCCGGCGGAGCCGGAACCGCAGGCCCGGTCGCGGTTGACGGACCAGTAGGTGAGGCGCCCGATGTGGTGCTGCTGGGCGTAGGCGAGCATGGTCTTGAAGTCCGCGACGCGGACCAGCTCGCCGGAGTCGTCGGTCTTGCCGTTCATCGACGACAGGCCGATGTGGGCGTAGGCCGTCGCATCGCTGTAGCTGTAGGCCGACTTGACGCGGGCCTTGAGGCCCTCCATGGCCTGCGTGGTGAGGGTGCCCATGTTCGTGGTGCCGCCGCCGAAGTCGAACGGCATGACGCACCAGACGTCGTTGGCGAGCCCTGAGTTGGCGGCACGCTTGATCATGTCGACGCCGGTGGAGTCCGGGCCGCTGGTGGTGGTGCCGAAGGTGATGACGGTCTTCAGCCCGGCGTTGTTCGCCTTCACGGTCTTCAGCGCGTCGACGACCCGCTGGCGGACCGTGGCGTTGGACCACTCGGTGTTCTCGATGTCGATGTCGATGGCCTTGAGTCCGTAGGCGTCGATCACCTTCTGGTAGGCGCCGGCCAGCGCTGCGGCACTGGAGCACTTCTCGCCGAGTTTGGCGCCGCTCCAGCCGCCCACGGAGACCATGACATCACCGCCGGCCGCTCTGATGGCGTTGATCTTCGACTGGTCGTTGCCGCCGGTCAGCGGGCGGGAACCGTCCCACTTCGGGTTGCAGCCGCCGTCGGACAGGATGAAGGCGAGCGTGAACCACCTGACGCCGGTCGCCGACATGACCGCCGTGGGGTTCTGCGGGCTGCCCCAGCCGAGATACTCGTAGGGGGCCACCGCCATACCGGGAGAGGCCTGCGGAGCGGCGCCGGCGACGGGCTTCACCCGGATCAGCCGGGTCTCCCCCGGTCGAAGCGTCGCACTGTACGAGTTGGCGATCTCGCCCTTGTGCGAGCCCGACCAGAGATCCGTCACATCGCCGGTGCCGGTGAAGCCGACCTGCGACCAGGTCACACTGACCGTCGAGTTCCCGGACGTACCCGTGTTGAAGAGGGCGACGACGTAGTCGCCGTTGCTCTCCCGCTTGCTCCAGACCTGCTGGACCCCGCTCTTCACGAGGCGTTTCGCCGCGACCCCGTCCTGGTCGACGCCGATCAGCCGGTCGTTGGTCAGCATCGCCTTGTCGACCGGGTCGAGGTTCGTCAGATCGGTGCCCAGCAGCAGCGGAGCCCCCGCCATGGCCCACAGGGTGAAGTGCGAGCGGCGCTGGTCGGCGGTGAGTCCCACCTGGTCGCCGTTGCCGATCTCCAGCGAGTCGAGGTCGTTCCAGCCGCCGGGACCGGCGTACTGCTGCCAGGAGGCGGCCGAGTCGAAGCGGGAGGAGACGTGCGACCAGTCGGTGAGGGGGTAGCCGCTGCCGTTGTCCCCCGGGCCGCAGTAGCACTCGACGTCACCCTGGGTGCGCCAGCTGTTCGCCAGTTGCCGCCAGGTGCCGCCCTGGGCGATCGGCAGGCTGTTGGAGAGCGCGAAGTTGATGGGCCGTCCGCCGGCCCGCAGCGCCTTGTCCCAGGCCTCGACGTCGGGGACGTCCTGGCTGCCCACACCGTCGATCTTCAGGTAGTCGACACCCCAGGAGGCGTACTGCCGGGCCCACGAGTTCACGAACTCCTGCGCGCCCGGCTTGGAGTAGTCGATGTAGTACATGTTCTTGCAGTTGTAGTTCTTCTCGGTCTTCGAGGTGTCCGCGATGTCCTTGGCGTGGTACGGCGTCCCCTCGATCGGAGTGTTCGCGGTGACCGCGTTCTTGGCGATGCCCGGGGTGACGTAGAAGCCGAACTTCAGGCCCTTGGAATGGATGTAGTCGGCGAGCGCCTTGATGCCCGAGGGGAACTTGGCCGGATCGACCGCCCAGCGGCCGTAGGAGTCGACGACGAAGCCGCCTGCGTCGCACTTCTGGTAGAAGTCGTCGAGGTTGACGTAGACGAAGCCGTGGTTCTTCAGGCCGCTCGACACCATCGCGTCGGCCTGCGCCTTGAGCTTCGCCTCGGTCGGCGTGCGGCGTACCAGGCTCCAGCTGCTCCAGCCCATGGCGGGGCGCAGCGAGAGGCCGTTGTCGGAGGCGGCGGCCGGGCGCGCGCCGCCGAGCAGCGGAATCGCGGACACCAGCAGCAGCCCCGCCAGGGTGAGCACCAGCGATCTGATCCGTGTCATGAGCGTCCCTCGATCACATAGGAAGTACCGATCCAGGCCTCGTCGACCTGCAGCCGCCTGTAGCGGGTGGAGTCGGTGGACGCGGCCCACCGGATGCCGCTCGCCGCGTCGGCGATGACGGCCGGGGTGTCGTTGGCCGAGCCAGTGCCCTTGGCGCCGTAGTCGCGTACGCCGAACTCGGCTGCGCGGTAAGGCTGTTGCCCGGCCGCGAGGGCCGGCGGATGGCTCAGGCCGAGCACGACGGCGAAGGCCAGGAGGACGGTCGTCGCCCATGGCGTGCGCTGCTGCATGGGACCGTCCGATCAGAGGAGTTGGTAGCCGCGCAGATTGGTGAGCAGCAGGTAGCAGTTCTGAAGGGACCCGGAGGTGTCGCCCAGGGAGCGGTAGATGCCCCACTTCGGGCGGACCCGGTCGGCGAGGAAGGTGTCGACACCGGTCTTGGAGGCGTCGATGACGGTGGTGGAACCGCTCTTGAGGATCCAGCGCACCGTGCCGGACGAGCCGTTGCCGATCTTGATCTGGAAGTCGACGTCGGTCCATTTGTCGTGCAGGGGATCGAGGTTGGTGCGGCCGACTAGGACATCGCCCTCGATGACCTTCAGCTCGATGGTCTGCACCCCGTTCACCCGGCGCAGCGACTGCACGACGATCGGCGAACTGCCGGCGCCGGGCTGCTTCATCTGCATGATGTGGGTGAAGGTGGTGGTCGCCTTCAGGGAGCTGGGGATGTACATCGAGTACGTCAGCCGCCAGGTCTGGCCCGAGGTCCACTTGAGGTAGTTGCTGCCGCTGCCGTTGCGCAGCCCGGTGACCTCCTGGCGCTGGCGGTCGGTGGAGGTGTCCCGGTCGACCGTGTGCATGTTGAAGCGCCAGTTGTTGCCGGTGGCGAAGATGTGCGGCTTGGCCGCGGGGTGGGAGTCGGCGCGGTCGTCCTCGACGGTCTCGAAGGCGCCGAGGCCGTCGCTGCTCGCGGACGGCGCCCACTTCTGCTGCCAGGAGGCGGCGTGCGCGGTGCCGGGCAGACCGCCGACGGTGGCCGTCGCGGCGCCGCCGATCGCCGCGCCGAGCAAGGTCCTGCGTGATGTGCTCATGACACTTACCTCATTGTGGTGGGGGGTGGGTTCGGCCCGTGGGCTGTGGGCTGTGGGCTGTCAGCTGTGGACTACCGGGACCTGAGCTGCTCGTTCATGATCAGGAAGGAACCGAGACCGTGGAAGTCGTTGGTCTCCCGGGGCCGCGCGATGTAGAAGGCGTAGTCGCCGACGTTGGTGCCGATGGAGATGTCGGTGAGGCTGGTGCGGCCGTCCACGCCGAGTGAGATCCGGGCGAGTACGCCCTCGTAGCCGCGCTGTGCGACGGCCTGGTAGTGCCTGTCGATGTATCCCTGCTGGGCGCCGCGCGAGAGGGCGTAGGTGAACATGCTGGAGCAGGAGGTCTCGGTCCAGTTGTCGCTCTGTCCGCCCTTGTCGATCACCTGGAACCAGCGGCCGGTCGCCGGGTCCTGGTAGCGCTCCAGAGCGGCGGCCAACTGCCGGAAGATGCGCAGGAGCTGCGGACGGCGGGCCTGCCGCGCCGGGATGGCGTCGAGGACGTTCACCATCGCCATCGAGTACCAGCCGACGGCCCGGCACCAGTGCTCCGGGGCGAGCCCGGTCGCCGGATCCGCCCAACTGACGGTCTTCGACTCGTCGTAGGCGTGCCGTAGCAGGCCGCCTGAGACCTGGAGATGGCTGCCGTAGACGGCCAGTTGCCGGGCCGCCTCGTCGTCGGCGTATGCCGAGTCGCCGAACTCCTTGCCGTACTCGACGAGGAACGGGTTCACCATGTAGACGCCGTCCGACCAGAGTTGGTGGGCGCGACTGCTGGTGTCGGCGTGCCAGAAGCCGCCGTCGGAGGTGCGCGGGTAGCTGTCCAGCCGGTCGCGGATCGTGCGGGCCGCGATGCGGTAGCGGTCGTCGCCGGTCTCGTGGTGCAGGATCACCAGCAGCCGGCCGGCCTGCATGCTGTCGAGACTGTTGAACCTCTGGTCGATGCTGCCGTCGGCGTGCACGAAGCGGTCCACGTAGGTCCGGATGTACGAGAGGTGCCGCGGCTCGTGCGTGCGCCGGTAGGTGAGGTACTGGCCGTAGAGATACAGGCCGACGGGGTACGACCAGCCGCCGATGGTGCTCGGGGTGAAGCGGGCCGTGGTCGAGTCGACCATGGCCACGGACCAGTCGGTGGCGGCTGCCGGACGGGTGATGGACGGGGGCTGCGCGGCGGTGGGCGGGGCCGCGGCCGAGACCGTCAGCAGACCCGCCGCGGCGAGCGCTCCCGCCGTGAGCGCGGGACGCAGGGCCGGCGTGGCACGGAAACGTCTCATGTCTTTCCCGCCTTCAGGAGTCGACCGTCGTTCACGTGTGTGTATGAGGTTCACGCACTGGGCTGAGGGATGGGGAACAGAGTCCAGGCCGGACCGGGCGCGGTCAATGGTCCGGACCGATCGGCTCAGGCTCTTTTCCGGCCAATATCCCCTCGGGCTAAGGGGGTTGACGGGGCCCGTGGGGCGGGTCCACCTTGTAGCGCACTCGGTAAGGAAACTTTCCTATCAGAAGAAGGGTCCCCCCACAGTGCGTTCTCGAACCTTGCCCCTCACCGCGGCCGCGGCGGCCGCCCTCCTCGTCGCCGCCCTCCCGGCGACCGCCTCCGCAGGCCCCGACTCGACACAGGAGGGCTCGGTCAGCGCGGCCGACCTGCTCGCCAAGGTGACGTCCTGCTCGCAGATCTCCAACGGCAAGTACAAGACCGACGACGAGACATCGGCCTCCGTCCCGGTCTGCGGCAAGAACGGCGCCGTCTTCTGGAAGGCCGACATGGACGTCGACTGCGACGGCCAGCGCACCGCCAAGTGCAGCGAGAACACCGACCCCTGGTACCAGGACGACACGGCCTTCCACCAGTCGGACGGCAAGCCGCTGCGCGCCGACTCGCTGCCCTACGTCGTCGTGCCCAGCTCCAGCTCCCTCTGGAACTACGGCTCCGCGGGCATCAAGGGCGGCGGGGTCGTCGCCGTGATCTACCAGAACAAGGTGGAGTACGCGGTCGTCGGCGACACCGGCCCCACGAAGATCATCGGCGAGGCCTCGTACGCGACGGCCAAGGCGCTCGGCATCGACCCGGACCCGGAGAACGGCGGCACGGACTCCGGCGTCACCTACATCCTCTTCAAGAACTCCAAGGTGTCCCCCATCGAGAGCCACAGCGCGGCGGTGACCCTCGGCGACCAACTGGCCAAGACGTTCATCCGCAACAACTAGCCAGGCGTCCGGGCCGCCGGCCCGGGACTGTCAGGCCGCTGACCCCGGTGCGGCGCCCGCCGGCCGGGGTCCGGCCGTGTCGTACGCGTCCCGGTCGGGCACGGCCGGGGTCTCCACCGCGATCTCCACCACCGGCTGCTCCGGGCTGCCGCCGCCCCGCCGCAGGACCCCGCCCGCGAGCACCGGACGTCCGCCCGTGTGCAGGGCCACGGCGGTCATCGGGACGGCGACGACGAGCAGTCCGGCGCCCAGCACCAGCCCCATCACCGAGAACCCGGCCTGCGCCGACAGCACGCTCCCGGTGAGCGGCCCGGCCGCCGTCCCCAGCGAGCCCGCCGACCCGACGAGGACCGCCCAGCGTCCGCGCGGGTCGAGCGAGGCGGCGAGCCCGATCAGGTACGACAGCACGATCGGGTAGAAGACGTTCCAGGCGATCTCGCCGGCCGCGAAGCTCACCGGCCCGGTCGCGGACGCGCTGGCGACGACACAGCCGGCGATGAGAACGGTCCCGGCGCCGATCGGCGCCGCCCGCCCCAGCCGCGTCCCGAGCGCGCTCGCGCCGAGCACGCCCATGAGCCCGGCGCCCAGCGCCACCGCGAAGACGACGCCGACGGCGGCCTCGGAGAGGTGAGCCTGCGTCAGGCCGATGCGTCCGCTGACGCCCCACAGGGAGTTCTGCACCAGCGACCAGCAGGGCATCGCGGCGGCCAGGACGAGGCCGGAGCGCAGGTGGGGGAGGCGGCCGGGGCGGTCCTCGGGGCGGGTGCGGGCGGGCGCCGTCCGGTCGGGCAGCCGTCCGGTCAGCGGCCACACGGCCAGCGCGGTGAGCGCGATCGCGGCGAGCGGCTGCCCGTGTCCCGCGCCGAGGTGCGGCACCGTCAGATAGACGGCGCCCGCGAGCGCGGAGACCGCGAGCAGGCCCAGCGTGGAGGCGCGGTGCGGGTCGGGCTGGGCGGCGACGCGGGTGGCGGCCACCGTCGTGGCCGTACCGGATCCGAAGCCGCCGAGGACCGCGCCCGCGACGACGGCCGGCACGTCACCGGCGAGGGCGGCTCCGCCGTAGCCGAGGACGGCGAGGGTCAGTCCGATGCGGGCGAGGGTCCGCGCCCCGACCCGCTCCACGCGGGAGGCGAGCAGGAACCCGGCGGCGGCCGAACTCAGCAGCAGGGCACTGCCGACGGCGCCCGCCTCGGTGGCGGACAGCGGCAGCCCGGCGTCGAGGCGGCCGACGACGGTCGGCAGCAGGTAGGGGGCGAGGTACCCGGCCGTGAAAAGGGCGACGATGGGCCAGGGCACGGTGGTGCGAGGGGCGAACACGGGCGTTCCAGGGCATGCGAAAGGGACGGCTCAGGAAAAGGAGGTTGGGCGCCGACCGTCGACGGACAGGAACGCGCGGGCAATTTGTATCAAGCACGCGGTTGCGGAAGAAGGGCGGGGTGGGTGATGTGGATCACTTTACGTTTGCGCTGCGTTTGAGGCGGGGGAGCCGGGGTAACTGTGACGCCTCGCGTCGGCGGGTGGTCCGCTAGCGCCAGTGGGCGGCCCCGGCGGAACCCGGCGCCGTCGCCTCGATCTTCGCCCTGATCTCCCGCATCACCGTCACGATCCGCTCCTCGTGCTCCGGCGTCAGCCGGGCCACCGGTACCGAGCAACTGATCGCGTCCTGGGCGGGGATGTCGTAGCGCAGGGCGAAGCCGAAGCCGACGATGCCGAGGACGCCCTCCTCGCGGTCCACGGAGTACCCGCGCGCCCGCACCCCCGCGAGGTCGGCGAGCAGCGACTCCCGGTCGGTGTGGGAGTGCGGGGTCAGCGCCTCGTACGGCCCCTCGGGCAGCTCCTCGTCCGGCCGCTGCGCGAGCAGCGCCTTGCCCAGCGCGCCGACGTGCGCGGGCAGCCGTCGTCCGACCCGGCTGATGGTGCGCAGATATTCGTGCGACTCGCGGGTCGCCAGATACGCGACGCCCCGGCCGTCCAGCCGGCCCAGGTGGATGGTCTCGCCCAGCGCCTCCGACGCCTCGTCGAGACAGGGCCGCACCAGCCGGACGCGCGGGTCGGAGTCGAGGTAGCTGGTGCCGGTCAGCAGGGCGTGGATGCCGATGCCGTAGAGGGAGCCGGTGACGTCCGTGCGCACCCAGCCCCGGCTGATCAGGGTCTGCAGCAGCGCGTACATCGAGCTGCGCGGCACATCCAGCTCGTCCGCCAGCTCCTGCAGCCGCGCCGGCCGGTCACCGCGCGCCGCGAGCAGCTCCAGCAGCTCGACCGTGCGCGCCGCCGACTTGACCTCGCGGACGCCGCCCCCGCCACCTGTCTCCGCCATGAGCCGATCGTAGGCGGGTCGGGGCGTCCCATTGGCTCGGGACGTCCCATTGACGACCGGTGTGTACGTATCTAATCTCCATCTTCATACGTGGATTACGTCTACATAGGGAGATAGTCAAGGTGAGTGGCGGCGGTACGGACCCGGAGACCGTGGTGCGCAGGCTGCGGGCCGGGATGGCGGACGGCGTGCTGTCGTTCCCGCTCACGAGTTTCCACGACGACGGCGCCCTCGACCCGGACGGCTTCCGCGCGCATGTCGCGGCGCAGATCGCGACCGCCCCGGGCGCGGTCTTCCCCGCCTGCGGCACCGGCGAGTTCTTCTCCCTCGACGAGGACGAGTACCGGCAGGTGGTGACCGTCGCCGTCGAGGAGGCGGCCGGCCGCCTGCCCGTCGTCGCCGGCGTCGGCTACGGCTGGGCCCAGGCCGTGCGGTTCGCGCGCATCGCCGAGGAGGCCGGCGCCGACGCCCTCCTCGTCCTCCCGCACTACCTCGTCGCCGCCCCGCAGGACGGCCTCGTCGCCCAGCTGGAGCAGATCGCCGCCCGCACCCGGCTGCCGCTCATCGCCTACCAGCGCGGTCAAGTCGCTTTCACGGCAACCTCGTTGCGCCGCATCGCCGCCCTGCCGACCGTCATCGGCCTCAAGGACGGCCACAGTGACCTCGACCGCCTCCAGCGGCTCACCCTCGCCGCACCCGAGGACTTCCTCTTCTTCAACGGCGCCGCCACCGCCGAGATCCAGGCCCGCGCCTACGCCACCGTCCCCGCCTACTCCTCCGCCGTCCACGCCTTCGCGCCCGAGATCGCGAACGCCTTCTTCGGCGCGTTGCGGGACGGAGACGACAAGACCGTGGAGCGGCTGCTGCGCGACTTCTACGTCCCGCTCGTCGAGCTCCGCGACCGGGTGCCCGGGTACGCGGTGTCCCTGGTGAAGGCCGCGGCCCGGCTGCGCGGACGCCCCGTCGGACCCGTCCGCGCCCCGCTCACCGACCCCTCTCCCGCCGACCTGGCCGACCTCACGGCCCTCGTGAGCGCCGGCCTCGACCTCGTGGGAGCCGCCCTGTGAGCCCCGACCTCACGATCACGGACGTCCGCCTGACCCCGATCCTGGTCGCCGACCCGCCCCTGCTCAACACCCAGGGCGTGCACCAGCCCTACACCCCCCGGCTGATCGTCGAGGTCGTCACGGCCGACGGGATCACCGGCGTCGGCGAGACCTACGGCGACACCAAGTACCTCGAACTGGCCCGCCCCTTCGCCAAGAAGCTGATCGGCCGTCAAGTGAGCGATCTGAACGGCCTGTTCACCGTCGCCGACGAGGTGGCCGTCGACAGCTCCCGGGTCTGCGGGCAGGTCGACGTCGGCGGGCTACGCGGCGTCCAGACCGCCGACAAGCTGCGCCTGTCCGTCGTCTCCGCCTTCGAGGTCGCCTGCCTCGACGCCCTCGGCAAGGCGCTCGGCCTGCCCGTGCACGCGCTGCTCGGCGGGAAGGTGCGCGACGCGGTCGAGTACAGCGCCTACCTCTTCTACAGGTGGGCCGACCACCCCGAGGGCGTCGCTGCGGAGAAGGACGACTGGGGCGCCGCCGTCGACCCGGCCGGAGTCGTCGAGCAGGCCCGCCGCTTCAAGGAGCGCTACGGCTTCACCTCCTTCAAACTCAAGGGCGGCGTCTTCCCGCCGGACGAGGAGATCGCCGCCGTCCGCGCCCTGGCCGAGGCGTTCCCCGGCCACCCCCTGCGCCTCGACCCCAACGGCGCCTGGTCCGTTCCCACCTCGCTCGAGGTCGCCGAGGAGATCGGCGGCCTCCTCGAATACCTGGAGGACCCGGCCCTCGGCACCCCGGCCATGGCCGAGGTCGCCGCGAGGACCGACGTGCCGCTCGCCACCAACATGTGCGTGACGACGTTCGCCGAGATCAAGGAGGCGTTCACCCGGGACGCCGTCCAGGTCGTCCTCTCCGACCACCACTACTGGGGCGGACTGCGCAACACCCAGCAACTCGCCGCGATCTGCCGCACGTTCGGCATCGGCGTCTCCATGCACTCCAACACCCACCTCGGGATCAGCCTGGCCGCGATGACCCACGTCGCCTCGACCGTGCCCAACCTGCACCACGCCTGCGACTCCCACTACCCCTGGCAGCCGGAGGACGTCCTCACCGAGCGCCTCACCTTCACCGACGCCAAGGTCACCGTCTCCGACGCGCCCGGCCTCGGCGTCGAACTCGACCGCGACAAGCTGGCGTTCCTCCACCGACGCTGGCTCGACGACGACGGCGCCCTGCGCGACCGCGACGACGCAGCGGCGATGCGCGCAGCCGACCCGCAGTGGATCACCCCGGCCGTCCCCCGCTGGTAGACGGCCGTCGCCCGCACCGGCATCCCCCGGCGCGGGTGACGGTCGCTCGCGCGACCCGCGTGTTGTCGGTGACGTGGTGCACACTGGCCAGATCGGCACCACGTCAGGGAGCGCACCGTGACCGCGTCCACCGGAGAGGGACACCACCACCAGACCCGTCAGACCGGCCTGAGCAGTCCGAACGGTCCGGCCGGGCAGAGCGGCCGCGGCTGCCCGGCCGCCGGGGTCGACCCGCTGGCCGCCCACCGCGCCCCCGACGATCCGCCGTGGGACGTCTACCTCACCGGCCCCGTCTTCCTCGACATCATCTTCACCGGCCTCGACTCCGCCCCGGTGCGCGGGACGGAGTCCTGGGCGCGCGGCATGGGATCGAGCCCCGGCGGCGTCGCCAACATGGCCACCGCACTCGCCCGCCTCGGCCTGCGCACGTCCCTCGCCGCGGCCTTCGGCGACGACCACTACGGCGAGTACTGCTGGGACGCCCTCGAACGGGGCGAGGGCATCGACCTCAGCACCTCCCGCACGGTCCCCGGCTGGCACTCCTCCGTCACCGTCTCCATGGCCTACGAGGGGGAGCGCACGATGGTCTCGCACGGCCACGAGCCGCCCCCGCAGGAGCCCGCCCCCACCTGCCCGCCGCCCGCCCGCGCCGCCGTCGCCTCCCTCACCCCCGGCAAACGCGACCCCTGGATCGAGCAGGCCGCCGCCCGCGGCACCCGCATCTTCGCCGACGTCGGCTGGGACGACACCGGCGCCTGGAACCTCGCCGGCCTCACCGACCTGCGGCACTGCGAGGCCTTCCTGCCGAACGCGGAGGAGGCCATGCGCTACACCGGCGCCACCTGCCCCCGCGCCGCCGCCCACGCCCTCACCGCGCACGTACCGCTCGCGGTCGTCACGCTCGGTGCGGAGGGCGCTGTCGCCGTGGACCGCCGGACCGGCGAGAGCGCCGAGGTCCCGGCCATCGCCGTCGAGGCCCTCGACCCCACCGGCGCCGGGGACGTCTTCGTGGCCGGCTTCGTCACCGGCACCCTCGCCGACTGGCCGCTCGCCGACCGCCTCGCCTTCGCCGGCCTCACCGCCGCCCTCTCCGTCCAGGAGTTCGGCGGCTCCCTCTCCGCCCCCGGCTGGTCCGAGATCGCGGCCTGGTGGCGCAAGGTCCAGTCGGTCGAGGGCCAGGACCCCGAGGCACTGCGCCGGTACGCGTTCCTGGACGGCCTGCTCCCGGCGCCGCTCCTGGCGGAGGAGGAGGCCGCCCCGTGGCCGCTGCGCAGAGCGGTCCCGACGATCGGTTTCGGCCGCTCGGCATAGTCCGACATGGGCACCGCAGCCGGGGCCCCGGCCCCGGTAAAAGCCCTACGGCGTTGTCAGCCCCCTGGCGTACCCTTGAACTCGCCAGGCCGCCCTCGTGGCAGGCGAGACGCATCCGGGAGGACGCAGAGGCCTTCGGGCCGGCCTATGACTCAGACACCCACAGCTCACACGCCCGCGCAGGGCAAGGCGAGAGCACAGTTCACGGTTCCCGCCCAGCACCCCATGGTGACGGTGCTGGGGTCCGGAGACTCCCTTCTGCGCGTGATAGAGACGGCCTTCCCGGCGGCCGACATCCACGTCCGGGGCAATGAGATCAGCGCGGTCGGCGATCCACGGGAAGTCGCCCTCATCCAGCGCCTGTTCGACGAGATGATGCTGGTGCTCCGCACCGGGCAGCCGATGACGGAGGACGCAGTGGAACGCTCGATCGCCATGCTGCGGGCGAGTGAGAACGGGACGAGTGACGGCCAGGAGACCCCGGCCGAGGTACTGACTCAGAACATCCTGTCCTCGCGCGGCCGCACCATCAGACCCAAGACCCTCAACCAGAAGCGGTACGTCGACGCGATCGACAAGCACACGATCGTCTTCGGCATCGGCCCCGCCGGTACCGGCAAGACCTACCTGGCCATGGCCAAGGCGGTCCAGGCCCTGCAGTCCAAGCAGGTCAACCGCATCATCCTGACCCGTCCGGCGGTCGAGGCCGGCGAGCGCCTGGGCTTCCTGCCCGGCACGCTCTACGAGAAGATCGACCCCTACCTGCGCCCGCTGTACGACGCGCTGCACGACATGCTGGACCCGGACTCGATCCCCAAGCTGATGGCCTCGGGCACGATCGAGGTGGCCCCACTGGCGTACATGAGGGGCCGTACGCTCAATGACGCCTTCATCATTCTCGACGAGGCGCAGAACACGTCGCCCGAGCAGATGAAGATGTTCCTCACCCGCCTCGGCTTCGACTCGAAGATCGTGATCACGGGTGACGTGACGCAGGTCGACCTGCCGAACGGAACCAAGTCGGGTCTGCGGCAGGTCCAGGACATCCTGGAGGGGCTGGACGACGTCCACTTCTCCCGCCTGTCGTCCCAGGATGTCGTCCGGCACAAGCTGGTCGGCCGTATCGTCGACGCGTACGAGAAGTACGACAGCCACAACGGTACGGAGAACGGCACCCACAAGGGCGGCCGTAACAAGCGGAAGTAGACAAGCCAGCACCATGTCGATCGACGTCAACAACGAGTCCGGAACCGAGGTCGACGAGCAGGCGATCCTCGACATCGCCCGCTACGCGCTCGCGCGGATGCGCATCCACCCGCTCTCCGAGCTCTCGGTGATCGTCGTGGACGCCGACGCCATGGAGCAGCTGCACATGCAGTGGATGGACCTGCCGGGGCCGACGGACGTCATGTCCTTCCCGATGGACGAGCTGCGTCCGCCGTCCAAGGACGACGATGAGCCTCCGCAGGGCCTCCTCGGCGACATCGTGCTGTGCCCCGAGGTCGCCGAGAAGCAGGGCAGGGAAGCGGACACCCAGCACTCCATGGACGAGGAGCTCCAGCTGCTCACCGTCCACGGAGTGCTGCACCTGCTCGGCTACGACCACGAGGAGCCCGACGAGAAGGCCGAGATGTTCGGCCTGCAGGCGGCCATCGTGGACGGGTGGCGTGCGGAGAAGGGCCTGACCGGCCCCTCGCCGGCCCCGACCGTGTCATGAGCCTCGGCCTCGTCTCCGGCGCGATCGCCCTGGTCGTCGTCGCCTGGCTCGCCGCCTGCGCGGAGGCGGGCCTCGCGCGCGTCTCCAGCTTCCGCGCCGAGGAGGCCGTGCGCGGCGGCCGGCGCGGCAGCGCCAAGCTGGCGCAGATCGCCGCCGACCCCACCCGCTATCTGAACGTGGCGCTGCTGGTCCGCGTCGCCTGTGAGATGGCCGCCGCCGCGCTGGTCACCTACGCCTGCCTGAAGGAGATCGACGGCACGGCCCCGGCCCTGCTCGCCGCGATCGGCGTCATGGTCCTGGTGTCGTATGTCGCGGTGGGCGTCTCCCCGCGCACCATCGGCCGCCAGCACCCCCTGAACACGGCGACGGCGGCGGCGTACGTCCTGCTCCCGCTGGCGCGGATCATGGGCCCGATCCCGTCCCTCCTCATCCTCATCGGCAACGCGCTGACCCCAGGCAAGGGCTTCCGCCGGGGCCCGTTCGCCTCCGAGGCGGAGCTGCGCGCGCTGGTCGACCTCGCCGAGAAGGAGTCCCTGATCGAGGACGACGAGCGCCGCATGGTGCACTCGGTCTTCGAGCTGGGCGACACCCTCGTGCGGGAGGTCATGGTCCCCAGGACCGACCTCGTCGTCATCGAGCGCTACAAGACGATCCGTCAGGCCCTGACCCTCGCGCTGCGCTCCGGGTTCTCCCGCATACCCGTGACCGGTGAGAACGAGGACGACATCGTCGGGATCGTGTATCTGAAGGACCTGGTCCGCAAGACGCACATCAGCAGGGACGCCGAGGGCGAGCTGGTCTCGACGGCCATGCGGCCGGCCGCGTTCGTCCCCGACACCAAGAACGCCGGCGATCTGCTGCGCGAGATGCAGCAGGACCGCAACCACGTCGCCGTCGTCATCGACGAGTACGGCGGCACGGCCGGCATCGTCACCATCGAGGACATCCTCGAGGAGATCGTCGGCGAGATCACCGACGAGTACGACCGTGAACTCCCGCCCGTGGAGGATCTCGGCGACGACCGTCACCGGGTCACCGCGCGCCTCGACATCACCGACCTCGGCGAGCTGTACGGCCTGGAGGAGTACGACGACGAGGACGTGGAGACGGTGGGCGGGCTGCTGGCCAAGGCCCTGGGCCGGGTCCCCATCGCGGGCGCGTCGAGCACGGTCGACCTCCCGGACGGCCGGGCCCTGCGGCTGACGGCGGAGGCTGCGGCCGGCCGCCGGAACAAGATCGTGACGGTGCTGGTGGAGCCGGTGGATCCGGCGGACCCGCCCGAGGAGGAGAAACCCGAGTGACGCCCCAGGAGCTGCGCGCCTTCTGTCTGTCCTTCAACGCGGTCGTGGAGGACTTTCCGTTCCGCCCGGAGATCTCGGTCTTCAAGGTCGGCGGGAAGCTCTTCGCCCTGACGACGCTGGACGCACGGCCCCTGACCGTGAACCTCAAGTGCGACCCGGACGACGCGGTGCGGCTGCGCACCGAGCACCCGGGGCTGATCGCCCCCGGCTACCACATGAACAAGCGCCACTGGAACACGGTGACGGTCGACGGCGAGCTCCCCGACCGGCTGGTCCGGGAGCTGGTGGAGGACTCCTACGACCTGGTGGTCGCCGGTCTGCCGCGCGCGGAGCGGCTCCGGCTCGACCGGCCCTGACGGTCATTCGATGCCGAGGGGCCCGATGCCCAGGTCCTCGCGCATGAGGTCGCGCATCCGGGCCATGGCCGTCCGCCGCTGTGCGATCAGGGGCGCGTCCTCGACGGAGCCGACGGTGACGCCCCGGGCGTAGGCGTCGCGCAGTTGGCGCAGACTGTGGAACGCCTCGTTCCCGGCGGTCACGACCTGTTGCGGGCCCACGAGCCAGAGACGTTCGCTCGCCGTGTACAGGCCGGTGCCACGGAAGGCTTCCCGGACGGCCGCGTCACGCGCCGCTCCTGACATGTGATCGCCCAGCGCGACGGCGCGTATCTCCTCACTGGCTGTCTTGAGCGCGGAGACGAACTCCGTGTACACCTCGCGTCGCATCTGGAGCGCGTGCCGGGACTCCTCGCGCCGCCACCGGTTGCGATCGGCGATCAGTGTGGCGGTGATGCCGATGACGGCGCCGGCCAGTGTGGAGAGCAGGGGCATCCAGTCCATGCGCCGCAGCCTTTCATCGTTTCCCGCACAAGAAAAAGGGGTAAATACGGCAAAATGCCCAGCTCGTGGAGGACATCATGCCGGCGAACATCACTCTGGACGACCAGGTCAGCTTCGTCACGGACCCGGTGAACCCGTGTTCGGGGACCGACTTCACCGTCACCTGGCAGGAGAAGAACGTCGGCGACGAGTCGTCCGCCGACTACCAGGACATCTTCGACATGGGCGACCAGGGCTCCGGTGACAGTCGGTCGGTCTCGTGTTCGGCCCTGGGGGCGGGGGAGTCGGTGGCCCGGTCGACGACCTTCAATCTGCCCGCAGGCAACTACACGATGAGTCTCGTCATCAACGGCCGGGGTCCGCTCTCGCTGGGAAACGTCATCATCGACGACTGCGTCTGAGGGGGGCGCTCCGTCCTCGCGGGCGGTTCTTCGTATGCTCGGGGCATGACCGACAGCAACGGGCTCGACCCCGAGGACCGCAAGATCGTCACCCTGGCCCGTTCCGCGCGGGCCCGCAACGGTGTGCCCGAGGGGGCTGCCGTGCGGGACGAGACAGGACGTACCTATGTCGCCGGGACCGTGGATCTGCCGTCGCTGCGGCTGAGCGCGCTGCGGACTGCGGTGGCGATGGCGGTGGCCTCGGGGGCGAAGTCGCTGGAGGCGGCGGCCGTGGTCACCGAGGCGGAGGGCGCCTCCGACGCGGACCGCGCCGCCGTCGCCGATCTGGGCGGGGCGGGGACGCCGGTGCTCGTGGCGGGCCCGGACGGGAGCGTGCGGCTCACCGTCTCCGCCGGCTGACGCACCAGGGGGCTCCGCCCCCTGGACCCCGCCGTCCCCGGCGTCCCGCCCCTCTCGGCCGGATCGGAATTCACCGGCCCGACTAAGGCCGGAATTCAGCCTTGCCCTTCGCTTGTCCCTGACGCGTCAATGGAACCGTAATTTCCGACGGACCGTCAGATTCACCCCCCACCGGCACCGGTGTCCGCACCCACCCGTCCCGCCACGGCCGTCCGTCTCCCCACATCCGGGAAGGAGCCGGAAACGCCATGAGAGGCAAGCGAATCGGATCAGGTGCGGCACTGCTGGCAGGGACCCTCGCGGTCACCGGGCTGGCACTCGCACCCTCAGCCGCCGCCGTCACCCCGACGACGGCCACCGTGACCGCCAGCTGCGGTCTCTTCGGGGGCGGCGCCGCCACCCTCACGGCCACCCAGACGGGCACGGCCGCCACCATCAAACTCACGTCCACCGCGATCACCGCACCGATCGCGATCAACGCCAACACCATCGCCTCCACCCTCACGATGGCGAACTCGACCGGTGCCGCCCGTGTCTTCGCCGGCACGGTGAACCCCGCCATGGCCGTCGGCGACCCGATCACGGTCGGTCCGCTCAACGGCACCGTGGCCTCCGGTGACAAGCTGGACTTCTACAAGGGCTCCCTGAAGATGGTCGTCTTCGGGATCACGGTCACCTGTACGACGTCCGCCGCCCAGTCGCCGGGGCCGTTCGTGTTCGACTGATAGCGGTTGAAAACTGAGCAGACGGACCGTCAGTTTCCCTGCGGGACAAGGAAGCTGACGGTCCATCAGTTGACCTCGTCGCGTGCATTGACTTCTTGTGCGATCCGCACCTCAATGCCCCCTGTCGGCGCAGAAGAGCCGCTGCGCCCGCACCCCGGAGGAGGGGGCAATCATGGGTTCACCCCGAAGTTCCGGAAGTTCCCGAGGTTCCCGAAGACGGCACTGGGCGTCACTGCTCGGGGCGACCGCGCTCGCGGTCACCGCGGGCGGCGCGCTGGCGTGTCCCGCCGGCGCCGCGACCAACGTGGACTTCCCCACGCACTGCATCCCGCCGGCGATCGCCGGCCTCCCGCCGATCGACGGCACCACCACCGCCAAGGTCACGGTGGACAACCCCAGCCCGAAGGTCGGCGACACCGTCAACGTGACCTACACGGTGGTCACGCCCGCCGCCAACAACCCCACCGACCTGGCCCTGCCGGCCGACATCATGACGCCGACCGGGAAGATCACGCTCGGCGGCGCGCAGACCGGCGCCGTCACCGTCGCGGGCCCGAAGAAGAACGACCCGGTGCCCGGCCGCGGCGTCTTCCCGTCGTTCTCCATGACCGGCGCGTTCACGGTCACCGCACCCGGCGCGATCACCCTCTCGCCCGGCGACTACAACATCCACACCAGCTACATCCTCGAACTGGACACCCCCTGCACGGTGACCAACCCGCCCGCCCCGGTGTCGGAGACCGTCACCGCCGCCGACAACCCCCCGGCCAACACCCGCAACATCAACCTGGGTTCGGCATCCGGCAGCCCCGGCGCGAGCGTCACTGTCACCGGCAGCGGCTTCACGGCGGGCGCCGCGGTCACCGTCGCCGGCCGGTCCGGATCCGGCGAGACCGGGGACAGGACGACCCTGACCGCCGACGGGCAGGGCGCCATCTCCGGCTCACTCGTCGTCAACGACCTCACCACCACCGGGATCGTGGCGTACGAGGGCACCACCTGGAGCGCCGGCCTGGGCACCCCGCCCGCCGCGTACGTCGTCATCGACGACACGCCCGTACCCGCGGGCAGCCAGAAGCTGACGACCACCGTGAAGGCCGGCACACTGTCGATGTCCCAGGCCGGGGACGCCGTGGCGATGTCCGCGGTCGACTTCGGGTCCGGCCAGGCCTCGACCGGGAACCTCAACGCGGTGACGGTCAAGGACTTCCGCGGCGGACCCGCGGGCTGGTCCCTGACCGGCAAGGTCACCGACTTCACCGGCCCCGGCGCCAAGATCGACGCCGGCAAGCTGAGCTGGACGCCCGCCTGCACGACCAAGGCGGGCAGCCCGAGCACCTGTCAGGCCGGTTCGGCGGGCTCGGTCGGCGCCTCGGGGGCGACCCTGGCGTCCACGCCCGACGGCACGGCCACCGGCGGCGAGTTCACCGCCAACGCCCAACTCTCCCTAGACGTACCGGCGTTCACGCCTCCGGGCAGCTACGCCGGCGTCCTGACCCTCACGCTCACCTGAGCGTACGCATCACGTCCACCGGTGGCCGGGCGCCCGCCCCACAGGTCCGCACCCGCCCGTCCACCAACCGTCGCAGCCCGCCCGTGGGGGGTCCGCACCCATGCCCATGCGCAAACCGCCCGTCCTCCTCCAACCGTTCCTGCTGCCGTTTCTCCTGCCACTCCTGCTCTGTCTGCTCTTCGCCGCACCGGTCCACGCCGCCGACAACGGCAGCTGGTCCGTCTACCCCGTCTCCTCGGCCGTCGCCGCGCGCCCCTACTTCTATGTCTCGGCCGATCCCGGGCAGACGATCCAGGACGACGTCGTCGTCGCCAACAAGACGGACGAGCCCCTCACCTTCCGGCTGTACGCGGCCGACGCCTACAACACCGCCCGCGACGGCGGTTTCGCCGTGAAGTCGCTCGGGGAGAAGATGCGGGGCGTGGGCGCGTGGGCCCAGCTCCCCAAGGACCGGGTCACCGTGCCCGCCGGCAAGACCGTCACCGTGCCGTTCAGCATCAAGGTCCCCGAGGGCGCCGAACCCGGCGACCATCCCGGCGCGATCGTCGCGCTCGACGAACGGGTCGACAAGGGCGACGGCGGGGTCGCGCTCGGCGTCCAGCGGGCCGTCGGCGCCCGGGTCTACCTCCAGGTCGGCGGCCCCACCCTGCCCGCACTCGCCGTCGAGAACGTCCACATCAGCCACCACCAGCCCCTGATCCCCGGCCTCGGCGACAGCACGGCGACGATCTCCTACACCTTGCACAACACAGGAAACGTCACCCTGGAACCCAAGGTGGAGCTGACCGCGAGCGGCCTGTTCGGCCGCACACTCCTCACCCGAGACTTGAAGAAGCTCCCGTCCCAGCTCCTCCCCGGCCAACGAGTCCACCTCACCGAACGCTGGAGCCACGCCCCCCAGCTCGACTGGACGGACGTGAAACTGACGGCCAGCGCCAAGGACACGACCGAGTCGGCGACAGCGTCCTTCGTGGCGGTGCCCTGGCTGGTAGTGGCGATTGTGGTGACGATGACGGCAGCAGGGGTATGGCTGCTACTCAGGCTGCGGAAACGTACCAAAGGGGCGCGGGGAACTGCGCGACCAGCCACAACGCACCCGCAGCCAAATAAAATCGGCCACCCCGCCGGAGGCTAGAACTAAAGCGCGTCCGGCCCGCGCTCCCCGGTCCGCACCCGCACGACCGTTTCAACAGGCAGCGCCCACACTTTGCCATCCCCGATCTTCCCGGTCCGTGCGGCCAGCACCACCGCGTCGATCACGGCGTCGGAGTCCGCGTCGTCGACGACGACCTCGATCCGCACCTTGGGCACGAGGTCGACCTGGTACTCGGCGCCCCGGTACACCTCGGTGTGACCGCGCTGGCGGCCGTACCCGCTGGCCTCGGTCACGGTCAGGCCGTGCACGCCGAGCTCCTGGAGTGCCGTCTTGACCTCGTCGAGGCGGTACGGCTTGACGATCGCGGTGATGAGCTTCATTCCTGTGACTTGACCTTCTGGGGGGAGAGGACGGAGTGCGAGCCGACCGGGGCGCCATGGCCCAGGACGCCGTGATCGTATGCGGTCTCGGCGTGCACCGTAAGGTCCAGGCCGGTGTGCTCGTGGTCCTCGTCCGCACGGAAGCCGATCGTTTTGTCGAGCAGCTTGCCGAGGCCGTACGTGACGGTGAAGGCGTACGCGGCCACGACGATCACCGCGACCAGCTGCTTGCCGAGCTGGGCGAGCCCGCCGCCGTACAGGAGGCCCTCGGTGCCGCCGGTCATGGTGTCCACGGCGAAGACGCCGATGAGGAGGGTGCCGATGACGCCGCCGACCAGGTGGACGCCGACCACGTCGAGGGAGTCGTCGTAGTTCAGCTTGAACTTCCAGCCCACCGCGTAGGAGCAGACGACGCCGGCGGCCAGGCCCACGACCAGCGCGCCGAGCAGGGAGACCGAGCCGCAGGACGGGGTGATCGCCACCAGACCGGCCACGGCGCCCGAGGCCGCGCCCAGCGTCGTCGGATGGCCGTCGCGCTTCTGTTCGACGAAGAGCCAGCCCAGCAGACCGGTGCAGCCGGCGGCGAGGGTGTTGAGGAACGCGGCGGCCGCCAGGCCGTTCGCGCCCAGGGCGGAACCGGCGTTGAATCCGAACCAGCCGAACCAGAGCAGTCCCGCGCCCAGCATCACCATGGGCAGGTTGTGCGGACGCATCGCGTCCTTCTTGAAGCCCAGGCGCGGGCCCAGGACCAGGCACAACGCCAGTCCGGAGGCGCCGGAGGTGATCTCGACGGGGAGACCGCCGGCGAAGTCCAGGGCGCCGAGCCGGTCCAGGATCCAGCCGCCCGGCCCCCACACCCAGTGGGCGACGGGAACGTATACGAGGAGCGCCCAGACCGGGACGAAGACCAGCCAGGCGCCGAACTTCGCCCGGTCGGCGATCGCGCCGCTGATCAGCGCGGCCGTGATGATCGCGAAGGTGAGCTGGAAGGTGGCGAACAGCAGGGTCGGGACGGTCCCCTGGACGCTGTCCGGACCGAGACCGGCCATCCCCGCGTGCTTCAGGCCGCCGATCAGCCCGCCGCCGATGTCGTCGCCGAAGGCGAGCGAGTAGCCGGCGGCCAGCCACACCACCGTGACCAGCGCGATCGACACGAAGCTCATCATGAGCATGTTCAGGACGCTCTTCGTGCGGACCATGCCGCCGTAGAAGAGGGCCAGGCCCGGCGTCATCAGCAGGACGAGGGCGGTGGCGGCGAGCAGCCAGGCGGTGTCGCCGGTGTTCGCTTGGGCGGCGGCCAGAGTCACGGGGTCTCCAACGATGCGGGGGCTCGTCAGAGGTTCACCGCCCCGCGTTTCCGGTAATGCACGGATGTGTTTCCGTGACGTTTCGTTGCGTGGAGGTTTCCGGGAGCTCACGGCGCGGGCCACTGCCGCTCGTGTGTACGGCGGGGCTTCGTGGATCAGGGAGAATGGGGGCCATGAGCGTTCGTAACCAGTCATCCGAGCAGTCGGCCGAGTCCGTACACCGTGCCGGCTTCGCCTGCTTCGTGGGCCGCCCCAACGCGGGCAAGTCCACCCTCACGAACGCTCTGGTCGGGAAGAAGGTGGCGATCACCGCCAACCAGCCCCAGACGACGAGGCACACGGTCAGGGGCATCGTGCACCGCCCCGACGCCCAGCTGATCCTGGTCGACACGCCGGGCCTGCACAAGCCGCGCACCCTGCTCGGCGAGCGGCTGAACGACGTCGTGCGCACCACCTGGGCCGAGGTCGACGTCATCGGTTTCTGTCTGCCGGCGAACGAGAAGCTGGGCCCCGGCGACCGCTTCATCGCCAAGGAGCTGGCCGGGATCAAGCGGACGCCGAAGGTCGCCGTCGTGACGAAGACCGACCTGGTGGACTCCAAGACGCTCGCCGAGCAGCTCATCGCGATCGACCAGCTCGGCAAGGAGCTGGGCATCGAGTGGGCGGAGATCGTGCCGGTCTCGGCCGTCGGTGACCAGCAGGTCGAGCTGCTGGCCGACCTGCTGATCCCGATGCTGCCTCAGAGCCCGCCGCTGTACCCCGAGGGCGACCTGACGGACGAGCCCGAGCAGGTGATGGTCGCCGAGCTGATCCGCGAGGCGGCGCTGGAGGGCGTCCGGGACGAGCTGCCGCACTCCATCGCGGTGGTCGTCGAGGAGATGCTCCCGCGCGCGGACCGTCCGGCGGAGAAGCCGCTGCTCGACATCCACGCGAACATCTACATCGAGCGCCCCAGCCAGAAGGGCATCATCATCGGCCCCAAGGGCAAGCGCCTCAAGGACGTCGGCATCAAGTCCCGCAAGCAGATCGAGGCACTGCTCGGCACCCCCGTCTTCCTCGACCTGCATGTGAAGGTCGCCAAGGACTGGCAGCGCGACCCGAAGCAGTTGCGCAAGCTGGGGTTCTGAGACGCGTCGCCCGGCCGTCAGCCCTGTTCGTCGCGTTCCGCGCGGCGTGGGGTTGTCGTGGCCGCCAGTACCAGGCCCACCGCGCACAGCACGGTCGCCGTCACGGCGGCCGGGACGCTGTGCGGGCCGTGGATGGACCATGCCCACGGCTCCGGCGTGTTGTCCCAGCGCACACCGGCCAGCAGCGTGGGCCCGAACATCGCCAGCGGCGGTAACCAGGCGAGCCCGCTGCCGAACAGCCGGGCACCGATCATGGCCAGCCCGAGATAGCCCGCGACGTTGCGGACGGCGGCCACGGTGACCCCCGCGGACGCGCCCGCCGCCATCGGCAGCACGGCCAGCAGCGTCGCGTATAGCAGCACGGCGGTCATGTGCACCGCACGGTGCCGGTGCATCGGCTGCGCCGCCGTGTGCTCCAGGTCGGCCATCGGCGAGAACGTCGTTGTGGCGAGCACCACCGCGTGCACAACGGGCACGACGGCCGCCAACGGCACGCTGTAGTCCGTCAGATGGCGCAGCTGCGGCAGCGGCAGCTGCTGCCCGGCGTACACCGTGGCGGCGATGGCGACGGCCAGCGTGACCAACGCCGCGCGAGGCACCCCTCGGCTTCGGGCGTAGCCGATGAGCGCACGCAGTCCCGGTGACGCCGGGGTGTACGAGAACACACGCCTCACTTCGTCGGCGCCGTTCACCGCGGCGGAGCGGGAACGGCGCGGCAGGCCCGTATGTCGGCGGCGGCGGCGGCCAGCCAGCGGTCCTGCTCGGCCGTGGGCGACTTCAGGAAGCGCTCCAGCGCGGCGGTGAACTCGTCGCTCCAGTAGCCGTTCTGGACCTGCGCGCGACTGCGGACCACGGCCTCGAAGAGGAAGGTGTCCGGGTAGTCCCCGATCTCCTTCATCAGGTGCGGGGCACAGCCCTGCGGCGGCTGTGGCAGGGACGCGGCGAGCATGTCCTGGGTCAGTCCCTCACGGTCGATCCCTGGTGTGTACACGGGCAGTTCGGCGGTCGGCGTGGCCCCGGACGGCGCGGTGAGCCCGCGTTCGTAGTACGTGCGGGTGAGGCCGGGGACGGTTCCGACGGTGCGGTCGACCCGGCGCAGCGCGACCCGGACTTCCGGCAGCAGATGCCGGTCGTCGGGCCACAGACAGGCCTGTGCGCCGCCCTCGGTGGCGCACACGGGTCGCTCCGGCTGCGGGGTCCGCTCGGCCCAGTACAGCTCGGGCAGCGGGGCACGGAAGGTGAACAGCGCCCCGGCGGCGACGACCGCTGCCAGTGCCACCGGCAGCAGGGTGCCCAGTGCGGGACGCACGGACCGCCCGCGCAGCAGACCCGGCAGGGCAAGGATCAGCAGGCCGCAGGCGAGGCACCAGACGGCGGCGGTCAGCAGTCGGCCGGCGTTCGGCTGGAAGGCCATGTCCCAGTGCACGTCGAGCGCCGGCACCAGCGCCCACGGCAGCACGGACCGCTCGTCGGAGAACAGCGCGATGCTCACCAGGGCGCCGTACCAGCCGAGACCGACGAAGGGGACGGCGATCCGGGACGGGGAGAGAACGCCGACGACGACACCGACCGCGGTCTGCAGGCCGACCAGGGCGGCGCCGGTCAGCAGTGGCGACCACACGGGCGCGGTGACCTCGCTGACGCCGGCGGTGCGGGAGAAGGCCATGGCCGCGAAGAGCGCGTACACGGGCAGTGCCCACGCCATGGCGGAGAGCCACACCATGACGTTCTGCTCCCAGCCGCTGCGGGCGGTCGTCTCCGCCCAGGCCAGGGTGCGATAGCGGCGCACACGGCCCGCGGTCCAGGCGGCGCCGGTGCTCACCAGCGGGCCCATCACCATCACGGCGAAGATCTGGACCTCGACGGAGCTCTGCGTCCACCAGCCGACCCAGTCGCTGGTCGCCGCGTCCGCGCCGAGGAAGTACCAGGCGCCGATCAGCGTCATGAGGGCGGCGATCCACCGGGACTCGCCGCGCCGCATCTCGGTCCACAACATGCGGATCACAGCACCGCCTCCTCAGGGCCGACCAGGTGCAGATAGCCCGATTCCACGGTGCCGTCCTCGCCGGGCAGTGCGCACAGCTCGGCCAGCGTGCCGGTGAAGCGGACCCGGCCCTCGAGGAGTACCGAGATCCGGTCGCAGGTGTGGGCGACGTCCTCGGCGAGGTGCGTGCTCATCACGACGGCGGAGTGTTCCCCCAGCCCCTTGATGAGATCGCGGAAGCCGACGCGCTGGGCCGGGTCGAGGCCGACGGTCGGCTCGTCGAGCAGGACCAGCGCGGGCCGGTTGACCACGGCCTGGGCGATGCCCACGCGGCGCAGCATGCCGCCGGAGAGATCCCCCATCCGCCGGTCCGCGTGCTTCTCCATGGCGACCTGGCGCAGCGCCGCACGGGCCTGGTCGCGGCGCCCGCGGGAGGGCACCTTGCGCAGCCAGGCGGCGTACTCGACGAACTCGAGCGCGGTGAAACGCGGGTAGTAGCCGAAGGACTGCGGGAGGACGCCGATCCGTTCGCGTACCCGCCGCACGGCTCTGCGGCCGCCCGCCCCCACTGGTTCGCCCAGCAGGGTGACGATGCCCTCGTTCGGCTGTTGCGCGGTGCTGAGCAGGGACAGCAGCGTGCTCTTGCCGGCGCCGTTGGGCCCGAGCAGCCCGGTCACGCCCACCGGGAAGCCGAGCGAGACCCCGTCGAGGGCGGTCAGCGAGCCGTAGCGGACGGTGGCCTGCTCCACGGCGGCGATCGTCTCCGCCGGTCGGGTCGTCCTTGTCTCCGCGGACCGGTCGCGGTCGGCCTGTGCGGGCGGGATGGGGCCCGCCGCGGCCGACTGGAGGTCGGCCGCGGCGGGGTCGTTGCCAAGGGACACAGTGTTCCTGGTTCCGTCGGTGCGGTTTCTTGTGTGTTGCTTCTACCGGCCGGCCGGGTCAGTTCTCGGCGGCCGCGAAACCGACGCCCCGGCTGCCCGGCACGGCGGCCCAGCTCACCTGCGTGTAGTACTTGTTGGACGTGCTGGTGTCCTTGTACGAGCCGCAGCCGTAGCCCTGCGAGTAGCTGCGGGACGCGGTGGCTATCTGGCGGTCGGGCGACAGCGAGATGTCCCGCCAGACGGAGGCGGTGAAGGTACGCGTGTCGTTGACCGGCACATCGCCGCACGCCTTGACGTGGCCGGAGCCCGGGCCGGACCAGCGGTTACTGTCCTCCGCACTGCCCGACGTGGCGACCGCGAACGGCAAACGGCTTCCACTGATCTCCGCGGCCAGCGCGCTGACGGTTGGAACGGCCACCACGAAGGCCGCCATCGCGGCCACCACGGCGGTCTTGTGCTTGTACGTCATCAGACGGTTCTGCACGTCAACTTCCCCCTGTTCAGGGCCAATTGGTCGCCACGAAGACTATGTGTGACACCTGTTGCCTGTCTGTGTGGGAGATCACGGAACCGCTGACGGCGATTTGCCATCGCACTATTCACTCCACCCCCCTGATCCGCCCCACCAGCACCGCCCCCGCCAGGCCGATCACGGCGGCCACCAGGTACAGCACCCGGTAGCCGCCCAGGTAGGTCACGATCGGCGCGGCGAGGGCGGGCGCCGCGACCTGGGGCAGGGAGTTGGCGACGTTGATGACGCCCAGGTCCTTGCCCCGGTCCACGGCCTTCGGCAGTACGTCCGTCATCAGGGCGAAGTCCACCGAGGTGAAGACCCCGAACCCCACACCCAGCACGGCCGCCGCGACGATCGCCCCCGGCCAGGTCTGCCAGGCCGCGAGCCCCGCCGTCGCCACCGCCATCAGCACGCCCGACCAGATCACGAACGGCTTGCGCCGGCCGACCCGGTCCGACCAGACGCCCCCGACGACGACCGTGGCGAGCAGCGTCACCCCGTTGACGGCCGTCAGGATCAGCACGCCCTGCTCGGGGTCGGCGTAGTCCAGCCGGTCCCGCAGGTAGTACAGCAGGTAGAGCAGCACCAGCGCGTTGCTCAGGTTCATCAGGAAGCGCGTCAGCCACGCCCACCCCAGGTCGGGGTATTTGCGCGGGCTCAGCCAGAACCCGGCCGCGAAGCCCCGCCAGGACCACACCGGCCGGTCCGCCGCCGGCAGCCGCAGATCCTCGTACCGCAGGACGTACGGCAGCACGCCCACCACCGTGAACACCGCGCACGCCGCATATCCGGCCCCGACGCCCCCGGCGACCGTCGCGAGCCCCGTGCCGCCGACCACGCCCAGGATCTGCGCAACCCCCAACCAACCGCCCACCGAGCCCCGTTGGAGCCGCGGCACCCGGTCGGGCACCGCCGCCGTCACCGCCGCGAAGGCCGCGTTCAGGGTCAGCTGGACCAGGCACCAGCCCGCCGCCAGCGTCCAGACGCCGCCCGCGCCCGCGAGCAGCAGCAGCGACAGCGCGCCGGCCGCCGCGCCGGCCACGATCCACGGTGTGCGCCGGCCCCGGCGGGACGTCGTACGGTCCGACAGCGCGCCGAACACCGGGTTCGCGGCCAGCGAGATCACCGCGCCCGCGCCCGTCACCCAGGCCAGCATCGTCTCCTTCGACATGCCGGAGCCGGGCGCGAAGTCCTCGGCCTGGGAGGCCAGCAGGATCTGCAGCGGGCCGTACCAGCCCACCCAGATCGCCCCGTTGGCCAGCGACAGGGCCGACGTCCAGCCCCGGCCGACCCGCTCGACCGGCTCGGCCAGCGCGGCGACCGGAACCCGGTCGGCCGTCGTCATCCCCGTGCCTGCGATCTCTGCGCCCGCAGCACGTCCCGCAGCCAGGCGTACGACGCCTTCGGGGTTCTGGTCTGGGTGGCGTAGTCGACGTGGACCAGGCCGAAGCGGCGTGCGTACCCTTCCGCCCACTCGAAGTTGTCCAGCAGCGACCACACGAAGTAGCCGCGCACGTCGACGCCCGCCTCCAGCGCCTTGTGCAGGGCGCGGAGGTGGCCGTCCAGGTAGGCGATGCGGGCCTGGTCGTCGAGGCCCTCGTAGGAGCAGCCGTTCTCGGTGATGACCACCGGCGGGAGGCGGTCGCCGTAGCGGTCCTTGAAGGTCGTCAGGAGTTCGGTGAGGCCCTCGGGGACCACCGGCCAGCCGAAGTCCGTGACCGGGACGCCGGCTATCTCCTGGACGGAGAAGGGGAGTTCGGCCGGCATGGTGATCCCGCCGAACTCGATCTCGGTGCCCTGCGGGGCGCCCACCCGCGTCGGGGCGTAGTAGTTGATCCCGTACCAGTCGAGCGGCTCGGATATCGCCTTCAGGTCGGACGCCACGTCCCCCGGCATCAACTCGCCCAGCCCGTCGGGGTATTCGCCGAGCAGCAGCGGCTCCGCGAACAGGCGGTTCAGCAGGACGTCGTAGAAGGCCGCCGCCTCCAGGTCGGCGGGCTCCCGGGAGGCCGGCCAGGTCGGGCCGTGGGAGTTGGCGACGCCGATGTCGGTGGCGCCGGCCGCGCGCAGGGCCTGGACGGCGAGGCCGTGGGCCAGAAGCTGGTGGTGGGCCACCGGCAGCGCGTCGAAGAGCAGCTGCCTGCCGGGGGCGTGGGTGCCGAGCGCGTGCCCCAACAGGGTGTGTTCAGCGGGCTCGTTGAGGGTGATCCACTTCTTGACGCGGTCGCCGAGGCGGTCCACGACCACCGACGCGTACTGCGCGAACCGGGACGCCGTGTCCCGCTCCAGCCAGTCCAGGTTCGCCGGGAGGTCCCAGTGGAAGAGGGTGGGGACGGGGCGTACGCCTGCCGTCAGCAGTGCGTCGACGAGGCGGTCGTAGAAGTCGAGGCCGCCGGGGGAGTTCACTCTCGGCCAGGAGATCGAGAAGCGGTAGGCGTCCACTCCGAGGCCCGCAAGGAGGGCCACGTCCTCGCTGTAGCGGTGGTAGTGGTCGCAGGCCACGGCCGCCGTGGAGCCGTCCTTCACCCGGCCGGGCTCGGCCGTGAAGGTGTCCCACACGGACGGTTCGCGCTGGTCGACCGCGCCCTCGATCTGATGGGCGGAGGTGGACACCCCCCACAGGAAGTCGGCCGGGAACGGGGGGAGCGGGGGAATCGGATGGGCCGCGGCACGCGGATCGTTCGCCATGGCCGGGATCATCCTTACCCACGGGTAAGGAAGTCAACGCCCGGGCGTGAAGTGGCAGTTCACGCCCGGTGCGACCAACCGATCAGGCCCCTTCCTTCAGTACCCGCGAGATCAGCTCCCGCTGCTCCCGGGTGAGCCGGGGATCTGCCGCGTACACCGTCTTGCCGTCCACGGTGATCTCGTAACGGAACCCGTCGGGCACACCCATGGGCGGCCGGCCCTGACCGGCTGCGACCGCCTGCTCGGCCAGGGCGTGCCAGTCGCCGGCATCGGGCCGCCCCGAGGTGTCCACCTCGGCCTGCCGCTCGATGCCCGCGAACCCGCCCGTGCGCCTCACCTGAATACGCATGGGTCCCTGTCTATCCCGCGGTCACAGAATCCGCACCCCCACCTGCTCCCATGCCTTCTCCACGGCCTGGAACTCCTCCCCGCCGTCGCCGAAGCGCTCGCGCGCGGCCTTCACGGTCAGCCCCGCGAAGTCGGTGAAGAAGGCCCTCTCGGTGAGCTCGCCGCCGGTCAGGACGTCGTACCAGATCTGGCCCGCCTTCTCCCAGGCGTGGCCGCCGAGGGCGGTGGCGGCCAGGTAGAACGCGTGGTTCGGGATGCCCGAGTTGATGTGGACACCGCCGTTGTCGCGGCCGGTGCGGACATAGCCGTCCATCGTCGCGGGCTGCGGGTCCTTGCCGAGGACGTCGTCGTCGTAGGCGGTGCCCGGCGCCTTCATGGAGCGCAGGGCGGTGCCGGTGACGCCCGGGGCGAGCAGGTCCGCGCCGATCAGCCAGTCGGCCTCGGCGGCGGTCTGACCGAGGGAGTACTGCTTGATGAGCGAGCCGAAGACGTCGGACATCGACTCGTTGAGGGCGCCCGGCTGGCCGTTGTAGGTCAGGTTCGCCGTGTACTGCGTGACGCCGTGGGTGAGCTCGTGCCCGATGACGTCGATGGAGGAGGTGAAGTCGACGAAGATCTGGCCGTCACCGTCGCCGAACACCATCTGTTCGCCGTTCCAGAAGGCGTTGTTGTAGCCCTCGTCGTAGTGCACGGTGGCGTCGAGGGGCAGCCCGTCGCCGTCGATGGAGTGGCGCTGGTAGGCCTTCAGGTAGAGCTCGAAGGTGGCGCCGAGGCCGGTGTAGGCACGGTTGACGCTGGCGTCCTGGCCGGGCTCGGAGCCCTCGGCGCGGACCTTGGCGCCGGGCAGGGTGGTGCCGTGCTCGCAGTCGTAGACGGTGCGCAGCGGCTGGTCCGACGGCGCCTTCGCCTTCGGGGCGGCCACGAGGCCGTACTCGGTGTTCACCTGGCGCAGGGAGCGCAGCTCGCTGTCGCGCAGGATGGTGCGCCGGGCGGGGCCGGCGAGGGCCGGATCGTCGCTCCTGGCCAGCCGGTCGAGGATGTGCGGCGGTACGACGGTGCAGAAGACGGGCTCGAAGCCCCCGTGGGTCGTCATGCCCGGCACCTTTGCACTGCGTTATCTCGCTGTCACCACAGGCAACCATGATCGGTGAAAAACGGTGACAAACATGGCCGATCCGTGGCTTCAAGTGGTATGGAGCACGTTTCGTCCCTTTTCCTGTATTTGTTTCCGCTGGTCCCGCATACTGATACGGACCCGCGTGACACCAGTGTCTCGGCTAGGCTGCGGAGCACTATGCGTTTCGGGCTGCTTCTCCTTAGCTGCCGCGGCGAGGGCCTGTAGTCGAGGCCGACCCCCTCCCCGCGGTGCTTGGTGTTGCGCGTCGGCCGTCCTTCCGTCCGGACATTGTCCGGTCACCCCGAGGAGCCAACGCCCCATGGCGAACCGCCAGCAGCCCAGCCAGATGCCGGTCCACAAGTACGGACGGTACGAGCAGGTCGACATCGCCGACCGCACCTGGCCGAACAACCGGATCACCACCGCCCCCCGCTGGCTCTCCACCGACCTGCGTGACGGCAACCAGGCCCTGATCGACCCCATGTCGCCCGAGCGCAAGCGCCGGATGTTCGACCAACTGGTCAAGATGGGCTACAAGGAGATCGAGGTCGGCTTCCCGGCCTCGGGCCAGACCGACTTCGACTTCGTGCGCTCGATCATCGAGGAAGAGGGCGCGATCCCGGACGACGTCACGATCTCCGTGCTGACGCAGGCCCGCGAGGACCTGATCGAGCGGACCGTGGAGTCCCTGAAGGGCGCCAAGCGCGCCACCGTCCACCTGTACAACGCCACGGCCCCCGTCTTCCGCCGGGTCGTCTTCCGCGGCTCCAGGGACGACATCAAGCAGATCGCCGTCGACGGCACCCGCCTGGTGATGGAGTACGCCGAGAAGCTGCTGGGCCCGGAGACCGAGTTCGGCTACCAGTACAGCCCCGAGATCTTCACCGACACCGAGCTGGACTTCGCCCTCGAGGTCTGCGAGGCGGTGATGGACGTCTACCAGCCCGGTCCGGGCCGCGAGATCATCCTGAACCTGCCGGCCACGGTGGAGCGTTCGACGCCGTCGACGCACGCCGACCGCTTCGAGTGGATGGGCCGCAACCTCTCCCGCCGCGAGCACGTCGTGCTGTCCGTCCACCCCCACAACGACCGCGGTACGGCCGTGGCGGCGGCCGAGCTGGCGCTGATGGCCGGCGCCGACCGCATCGAGGGCTGTCTGTTCGGGCAGGGCGAGCGCACCGGCAACGTCGACCTGGTCACCCTGGGCATGAACCTGTTCTCGCAGGGCGTCGACCCGCAGATCGACTTCTCCGACATCGACGAGATCCGTCGTACGTGGGAGTACTGCAACCAGATGGAGGTCCACCCGCGCCACCCGTACGTGGGCGACCTGGTCTACACGTCCTTCTCCGGCTCCCACCAGGACGCCATCAAGAAGGGCTTCGACGCCATGGAGGCCGACGCGGCCGCGAAGGGCGTCACCGTCGACGACATCGAGTGGGCGGTCCCGTACCTGCCGATCGACCCGAAGGACGTCGGCCGCTCCTACGAGGCCGTCATCCGCGTCAACTCGCAGTCCGGCAAGGGCGGTATCGCGTACGTCCTGAAGAACGACCACAAGCTGGACCTGCCGCGCCGGATGCAGATCGAGTTCTCCAAGCTGATCCAGGCCAAGACCGACGCCGAGGGCGGCGAGGTCACCGGCTCCGACATCTGGGCCGTCTTCCGCGACGAGTACCTGCCCAACCCCGAGAACGCCTGGGGGCGGATGCAGCTCAGGGCGGGGCAGTCGACGACCGACAAGGACGGCGTGGACACGCTGACCGTCGAGGCCGAGGTCGACGGCGCGGAGACGACGCTGGTCGGCACCGGCAACGGTCCGATCTCGGCCTTCTTCCACGCGCTCCAGGGCATCGGCATCGACGTACGTCTGCTGGACTACCAGGAGCACACGATGAGCGAGGGCGCGTCCGCGCAGGCCGCCTCGTACATCGAATGCGCGATCGACGACAAGGTCCTGTGGGGCATCGGCATCGACGTGAACACGACGCGTGCCTCGCTGAAGGCAGTCGTCTCGGCCGTCAACCGCGCGACGCGCTAGCACCGCTCGGCAGGCGGCATCCTTGACGCCAGGTCCAAGGCCTGACCGGCGGTTTAGGGGCTCTGGTCGTCGCATACGGCGACCAGGGCCCCGTCGTTTTCGGCCAGCGCGGGGTGGAGGTCACGGAAAGGTCTCGTCCTGGGTGCTGACTACTCCTGCCCGATGTGGCTAACATCACGCAGACGCGGCGATGTTGCCGCGCCGTTAAGGAGGTGCGACGTGCTGCCAGGACGGGGACGAGACGGCCGTGTCACCAGGCTTGCCCGCATCCTGGGCACCCGCACCGCGTGGACGACCGTGGGCGACGGAGAGTTCTTCTGCCCGGGCTGCGGCGGCGACCGCAACTACCAGCGGCTGACCGGCCGGCGCCGCTTCACCGTCCTCGGCGTGCCCGTCGCGCCGCGCGGCGAGACCGGGCCGGTCGTCGAGTGCGCCGCCTGCCGACGCCACTTCGGCACCGACGTCCTCGACCACCCCACCACCATCCGCTTCTCCGCGATGCTCCGCGACGCCGTCCACACGGTCGCCCTCGCGGTCCTGTCCGCGGGCGGCGCCTGCGCCCCGACGTCCCTGCAGACGGCGGCGGGCGCGGTGCGCGCGGCCGGCTTCGCCGACTGCACCGAGGAACAGCTCGCCGCCCTCGTCGACGCCCTCGCCGCCGACACCGGCCCCAGCTACGGCGAACCCTACGGCGCGGGCCTCGCCATAGAGCTCCACGAGGCTCTCGACCCCCTCGCCCCGCACCTCGCGCCGGCCGGCCGCGAATCGATCCTGCTGCAGGGCGCCCGCATCGCCCTCGCGGACGGCCCGTACACCCCCGCCGAGCGCGAGGTCCTCGCGACGGTGGGCACGGCCCTGATGATCTGCGCGGACGACGTGACCCGGCTGCTGGCGGCGGCCCGCACCCCGTCCTGACGTCGAGCTGACACGCCCCTGATACTCCCCAGGGAGTAACGCGGCCGCCCGGCCGCCCCCGGCAGTACCCCCGAACTCGCCCTCGCGTGCGACGAAGCGCCCCTTGCGTACCGGAAGTCTGGAGAGCGCAACCGGACGACCGTGTCGAAGGGAGGGCCCGTCTCATGGGGGCCGGGAAAAGGAAGAGCATCCCCTGGGTGATGCTCGCGCTGTGGGTGGGTGTGCTGGCGCTCGCCTCGCCGTTCGCCGCCAAGCTCGCCGACGTGCAGCACGACGGGATCACCGACTACCTGCCGGCGAGCGCCGACTCGACCAGGGTCGCCAAGCTGCAGGATCGGCTGCCCGGTGGCGAGAGCACCGAACTCGTGCTGGTCTACCACCGGGCCGGCGGGCTCACCGCCGCCGACCGGGCGACGGCTGGGGAGCAGGTCGCGCGGATCGCGGGGGACCACACCCTGACCGGTACGCCGCAGGGCGTCCCATCCGCCGACGGCGCCACCCTCATGTACCCGGTCGTCACCAACGAGCCCGGCACAGACGAGGGCAAGCGGGACGCGTTCGTCGAGGCCGTACGCCAAGTCGCCCACAGCCAGGGCGCTTTGACGGTCGAGGTCGGCGGGCCGGCAGCGCTGTCCACCGACGCGGGCAAGGTGTACGACTCGCTCGGCGGGCCGCTGCTCTACACCACCGTCGCCGTCGTCGCCATCCTGCTGATCCTCATCTACCGCAGCCCGCTGCTGTGGCTGGTGCCGCTCGTCGTGGCCGGGATCGCCGACTACCTGTCCATGGGCGTCGCCTACGGCCTCCACCAGGCCTTCGGCACCTCGGTGTCCGGGCAGAGCTCGGGCATCATGACCGTCCTCGTCTTCGGCGCGGGCACGGACTACGCCCTGCTGCTCGTCTCCCGCTACCGGGAGGAGTTGCGGCGCGTGGAGCGGCCGTACGACGCGATGCTGGCCGCGCTGCGCGGCTGCGGGCCCGCCGTGCTCGCCTCCTCCGGGACCGTCGCCGCCGGACTGCTGTGCCTGCTCGCCGCCGACCTCAACTCCAGCCGGGGGATGGGACCGCTGGGCGCCGCCGGGGTGCTGTGCGCGCTCGTCGCGATGCTGACGCTGCTGCCCGCGCTCCTCGTCGTGCTGGGCCGCCGGGTGTTCTGGCCGCTGGCGCCCGCCTTCGGCAGCACGCCCAGGACCCGCCGGTCGCTGTTCGCCGCGATGGGCACCTCGGCCGGACGGCGCCCCCGGACCATCCTGGCGGCCGGGGCCGTCCTTCTCGGCGCGCTGGCGCTCGGCGCGCTGAACCTGCCCGGCGCGGTCAGGCAGCAGGACGCCTTCGTCGACCGACCCGAGTCGGTCGCCGCCATGGAGACCCTCGCGGCCGCCTTCCCGGAGCGGTCCGCCCAGCCCATCGAGGTCATGACCCAGGCCGGCCGGGCCGACGCCACGCTCGCCGCGATCCGCGACACCGGCGGCGTCGCCGACGCCCGCGTCGGCCGCACCGGGGACGGCTGGACGGAGATCGCGGTGACCGCTTCCGCGCCGCCGCAGTCGGCGGCCGAGACGGCGACCATCGAGGCCCTCAGGGACCGGCTGACCGGCTCCCACGTCGGCGGGCCCAGCGCCCAGCGGATCGACATGGTGGACACCAGCGCCCGCGACCGGCTGATCGTCGTGCCGATCGTCCTCGTCGCCGTCCTGCTGATCCTGATCGTGCTGCTGCGGTCGCTCGTCGCGCCGCTGATGCTGGTCGCCGCCGTGGTCGCGGTGTGGGGCGCGGCGCTCGGCATCGGCGGACTGGCGTTCGGGCCGGTGTTCGGCTTCGAAGGCACGGATCCGGGGCTGGGGCTGCTGTCCTTCGTCTTCCTGGTCGCCCTCGGCGTCGACTACGGCATCTTCCTGATGCACCGGATGCGGGAGGAGTCGGTGCGCGGCGCCGAACCCGTCACCGCCGCGCTGACCGCGCTGCGCACGACGGGCGGGGTCATCGCCTCCGCGGGCCTCGTCCTCGCCGCCACCTTCGCCGTGTTGACGAACATGGGGCTCGTCCAACTCGTCGAGCTGGGCTTCGTGATCGCGGTGGGCGTGCTGCTGGACACCTTCCTCGTGCGGACCTACCTCGTGACCAGCGCGAGCGTGGCGCTGGGGCGGCGGGTGTGGTGGCCGGGCCGCCTTTCGCGGGCGCCCGAACCCGAAGTCGTCGACCGCGAGCGGCAGTCCGCGTGACACAGGCTCTGAGCACCCGGGCGCCCCTCCCTGTCGGAGGGGCGCCTGCGTGCCGCAGGATGAGGTCGTGCAGGCAACCACGACACCAGGGCGTTCCCGGCGGGCCGAGCGCGTCATGACGGTGATCAACCGCGACCCCCGCTCGGCCCCGCACCGCACCCGCACCGACGCGCTGCTGGCCGCGGTGATCGCCGCCCTCGCCACGGCCCTCGGCCTCCTCGGCAGCGACGGGTCGCGCCCCGACGTGCTCGGCTGGACGCTGCTGCTCGCCGCGCACGTGCCCCTGGTGTGGCGGCGCAGCCGTCCGATGCCGGTCCTGTTCGCCGTGGTGGCCTGCATCGTCCCGTACCACGCTCTCGACAACGACCACACGGCGCCCGTCGCCGTGACCATGGTGGCGCTCTACACCATCGCGTGCACCGGCACCGCCCGCCGCACGCTGCTCACCGGCGTCTCCCTCCTCGGCGTGACGCTGATCGTCAACGCGGTCACCAACCCCGACGGCGTGGTGGAGGTGCTGCGGATCTCCGGCTGGGTCATCGCCGTCCTCTTCTGCGGCATGAGCGCCCGCTACTACCGCCAGTACGTCGCCGCCATCGTCGAACGCGCCGAACGCGCCGAACGCACCCGTGACGAGGAGGCCCGCCGCCGCGTCGCCGAGGAACGCCTGCGCATCGCCCGTGACCTGCACGACCTGCTCGCGCACACCATCACCCTCATCGGCGTGCAGACCTCCGTCGCCGCGCACGTCCTGGCCGCCGACCCCGACCGCCTCGACCGTACGGCCGTCGCCAAGGCCCTCGACGACATCGCCGAGACCTGCCGCAGCGCGCGCGGCGAACTCCGTACGACGCTGGAGGTGCTGCGCGAGAACGGCGCCCCCGACGCCCGCGGCCCGCTGCCCGGCCTGCACGGCCTGCCCGACCTCGCTCAGACGGCCCGGGTGGCGGGGGCGAGCGTCGATCTGTCGGTGGGGGCGGGGGAGGTGCCGCCCGCGGTGGGCGCGGCCGCCTATCGGATCGTCCAGGAAGCGCTGACGAACGCGGTCAGGCACGGCGGGCGGGCCGATCTCGCGGTCGGGGTGCGGGTGTACGAGGAACACGGCGCCCTGCGGGTGACGGTGACCGACGACGGTGGCGGTACCCCCGCTCCAGCGACCCCGAGAGGGGGGGACGACGTCGGCGCGGGCCCGCCCGGGTTCGGACTCGTCGGAATGCGGGAACGGGCGCGCAGCGTGGGCGGCACACTGGAGGCCGGACCGAGGAACGACGAGGGGGAGGGGTTCGAGGTGCGTGCCGTACTGCCGACGGAGGTCGGCCGGTGAGCCCGATCCGGGTGCTGCTCGCGGACGACCAGACACTGGTTCGGGCCGCGTTCGCGATGCTCGTCGAGTCCGCGCCGGACATGGCGGTGGTAGGCCAGGCCGGCACCGGACGGGAGGCGGTGGCGGTGGCCCGTGGGGAGCGCCCCGATCTGGTCGTGATGGACATCCGCATGCCCGACCTCGACGGCATCGAGGCCACCCGGCTGATCGCCGCCGACGAGGAGCTGGCCGGGGTCCGCGTGCTGGTCCTGACGACGTACGACACCGACGAGAACATCGTCGAGGCGCTGCGCGCGGGCGCCTCCGGCTTCCTGGTGAAGGACACCCGGCCCGCCGACCTCCTGGACGCCATCCGCACGGTCGCCGCGGGTGAGGCGCTGCTGTCGCCCGGCCCGACGGCCCGCCTGATCGCCCGGTTCCTGCGCAGCCCCGTCGGGCCGCCCACGGCAGGCGGCCCGGAAGAGCTCTCCGAACGGGAGCGCGAGGTACTCGCCCTGGTCGCGCGCGGCCTGACCAACACGGAGATCGCCGAGGCGCTGGGCCTCAGCCCGCTCACCGCGAAGACCCACGTCAGCCGCATCATCGGCAAGCTGGGCGCGCGCGACCGGGCGCAACTGGTCATCGTGGCCTACGAGTCGGGCCTGGTGACACCGGGGCGGGCCTCGTGACACCGGGGCGGGCGTGAACGCCCCCTACGGCAGGGTCCGCTCGTAGGACTTGTCGTCGTCGGAGTCGTAGACGAGCTTGCCGGCCGCGTCGTAGCCCTTGATGTGCGGGGCCACGGTGACCTGCTGGTTCAGGATGCCGGCGGCGACGAACCAGCCGTGGTCCAGGGCGGCGGTGACGGGGCCGCCGCCGCCGTAGGAGACGGTCACCTTGGCGACCGACGGCTCGACCGTGCCGATGAACCCCCAGCGGAACGGCAGCTTCCAGTTGCCCTTGTCGAGGAACGACTGCTGGTACAGCTTGCCGCCGTTGATGTCGGCCACGACCGGACCCGCGTCCGGGGCGCCGGCGTCGCCCGAACCGGAGTTGATGCCCACACCCTCGCCGCTCCTGACGTTGCAGATCACCCGGAAGCCGGCCGGCTGCGTCTTGGTCGCGACGACGTACATGCCGTCGCCGGGCGCGTTGGAGTCACCGGTGCTCTTGATCGCCAGGATGATCCGGTAGTCCGCTGCCTTGCCCAGACCCTCGCGGCCCAGCGCCGACGGCGTGTTCTTCTGGTCCCAGTCGATGCACTTCTGCAGCCCGTCCGCCGCCTGCGCGAACGTGATCCCGTCGAACAACTGCCGGTCGGTGGCGGGCCGCGCGGGCCCGGTGGGTGTGGCGGACGGGGTGACGGCCGGGCTGTGCGGGGCGCTGACCGACGGCCTCGGCGCCGCCGTGTCGGCGCCCCGCTCCCCGTTCCCCCCGGCCACGGCGTACGCCCCCACCGGCACCGCGGCCAGCGTCGCCAGCGCCGCGCCGGTCACCGCCGCGCGCCGCCGCCGCTCGGCCAGTCCCCGGCGCCGGATCGCCGGATACGGCGCCGGGGAGGGCCGAACGGCGTACGCGTCCTCAGCGAGCAGCTCACGCATCCGCTCCTCGAACCCGAAGTCTTCCTGGTTTTCTGTGTCTTCTGTGTTTGCCGGGTTTTCTGTGTTTGCCGGGTTATCCGGGTTTTCTGCCTCACCCACGGCTGCCTCCCTGCCCCTGAGCCCGACCCTGGCCACCGGACACCGCGCGGCCGACGGGAGCCAGCCCCGGATACGTACGCAACTTCGCCAGCCCCTTCGAGGCCTGGCTCTTGACCGTGCCGGGCGAGCAGCCGAGCACCTCGGCCACCTCCGCCTCGGACAGGTCCTCCCAGTACCGCAGCACCACCACCGCCCGTTGCTTCGGGGGCAGTTGGGCCAGCCCGGCCATCAGGGAGCCACGCTCCTCGACCCGCCCAGCGCCCTCGTCCCGCCCCGCCCGCTCCGGCGGCGCCGCGGTCAGCGCCTCGGTGACCCGCCGCTTGCGGAACCGGTCACTGTTGCAACTGACCAGCATCCGCCGGACATACGCCTCCGGGTTGTCGGCACGCGAGATCCGCCGCCACGACCGGTACGCCTTGGCCAGCGCGGTCTGCGTCAGGTCCTCCGCGTGGTGGACGTCCCCCGTGAGCAGATACGCGGTCCGCACGAGCCGGGACCACCGCGCTCTGACGAACTCCTGGAACCGCTCCTCTAGTTCCGCCTGCATCAAGCACCCTCCTCGCCCTCCAGACCACCGGACGGACGAAATCGGTTGCCTTACAGGGTCAGTCTCATGAGGCGGCGGTGTTTGCCGGGGCCGAAGTAGTCCTCGTGAGACTCGCCGACGGGCACGAAGCGCAGCGACTCGTAGAGGCCGATGGCGGCGGTGTTGCGCGGGTCGACCCAGAGGGTGACCGTGTGCGCGCCCTCCTTCCGCAGGTTCTCCAGCACTTCCTTCATCAGCTGCCGGCCCAGCCCTTGCTGCCGCTCGCCGGGCGCTACGCCCAGGCTGAAGATCCAGCTCAGTCCTTCGTACGGCGGCGTGGCCAGCACGTATCCGCACAGGACGCCGTCCCTTTTCGCCAGCAGCAGATGGTCTGCGTAGGTGTCCATGAACTGGCGCAGGACGGCCTCGGGATACGGGTCTTCGGGAAAGGCCTCACGATCCACGCGGACGAGCTCGGGCAGATCCGTCTCGACGGCCTTGTTCACCGAAACGGCCAGAGGGTGAAGTGCTTGCATCGGACCAGAATTGCCCGGTGATACGGACCGTTCAAGTCCTTGGAGGTGTTGATACGGTGGGGCATGCCTTTCGGATCATCGGAAAATCCGGCGCAGTTGAACGCAGAGGCACGGTGGGAAGCTTTCGATCCCGTGGCCTACGTTCGGAAGAACTACCGCACCGTGCTCTCTGTCGACGCGGAGATCATGTCGATCGTCCGCGCCCACTTCAGTGATCATTTCCGTGGATCTCCAGGCCTGCGGGTCCGGGGCATCGATGTGGGCGCCGGAGCCAATCTCTATCCGAGCTTCATGATGCTGCCCTGGTGCGACGAGATCACCTTGCTGGACCGGTCGACGCCGAATCTGCACTATCTGAAGCAGCAGTTCGACAGGCACGACCACGGCTGGGACGCCTTCTGGCGGGAACTGTGCCTGGACGACGCCTATGCCACGATGCCCGGCGGGCCGTGGGAGCGCTTCGGCGAGGTCGCCCGGGTCGAGCAGGGCGATATCTTCGCACTGGTCGACCGACCGGAACAGTGGCAGCTCGGCACCATGTTCTTCGTCGCCGAATCCCTTTCCACCTCCTACGAGAAGTTCCGCAAGGGAGTGGAGTGCTTCCTGCGATCCCTGACACCGGGTGCGCCTTTCGCGGCCGCGTTCATGGAACACTCCGAGGGCTACTGGGCGGGAGAAACCCTCTTTCCCGCGTGCGACGTGAGTGAATCCGACATCCGTGACAGCATCAAGGACTATGCCGAAGGCCTGCGGATCTACCGGATCGGACAGCCGGGGGAGGTGCGGCCGGGCTACACCTCCATGATTCTTGCTTGCGGTTTCCGTGGGACGGGTAACTCCTGAAAGCCCCTTCGGCGGGGTGAAGCGATCTGTGAGGGGGCACAGAATGCAGATCAAGCCGCGTCAGCACCTGTTGGAGATCTGGCAGGCCCTGGCCCGTCACTCCTTCGACGCGGGGACCTGGTCCTGGGACGAGCGGGGCGGGCTCAGCAGCGTGGCCGACGCGGAGCGGCTGCTCTGCCTTCTGTACCCGGCCACCGAACTGGCGGCGTTTCGCCTGGACGACCCCGACACCACCCAGCTCGACGTGGGACGGGCCCTGAAGAACGCGGGTGACTCCAGCGAGATTCCCGCGAAACTCGTGGAGATCCTCGGCGACTTCATGGAGCGGCACCGTGGACAGGGCGGCCCCGCCTTTGCCGGCGGTCACTGCTTCGCCCCGCAGGACCCGGAGCGGGAACTCTCCCAGGAACAGAGGGACGTCGGCGTCGTCGACTCCTACTCCCTGTCGATCACCCTGTGCCTGGCTGCCCTCGGCTTCCTGAAGGTGTATCGGAGCAAGACCCAACGGGCCTCCACTCTCGCCAGGATCGACCAGCTCAGGGAAGACACGAGCGCCCGACTCACCGCCGCCATGGTGAGTCTGCTGCGTTCCTTCACCGTCAACGTCGTCGACGTCTCCTCCGAGCAGGGGCGTGCGCTCGCCCGGCTCCTCGGCCGGGGCCGGCTCTCCGACCGGCAGGTCCTGGGGCGCTTCCAGGACCGCTGCAACTCGCTGCGCTCCCTCATCGCCGAGAGCGTCACCCTCGGCCTCGACGGCGACGTCACCGACGAACTCCGCAACGACAACCGTCTCTTCGAGTGCGGCTGGGCCTGGAGCCTGGTTAAGGGCGCACCCGAGATCGACGTGGAGCCCAAGACCGCCGAGGACATCGGCAAACAGCCCGAGGGCGTTGCACGCCCCGTGCCCTACCTGTACTTCACCGTCGTCGCCCTCGACGGCATCGTGGACCTCTTCTCCGAGCGCACCCTCGTCCTCGGCCTGCTCACCGCCGAACAGCAGAGGCTGGCCGAGGCACTGCGACTGCGCTGGGAGATCACCCAGCAGTACTGGTCCGCCATCGCCCGCTTCGACGAGGCGACCTGGCCGCTGGAGGACATCCCCTGGCGAACCACCCTCCAGCAGTTGGAGTCGGAGTACTTCTCCCTCTCCGTCGCCTCCATCCTCGTCTACGACCTGATGCGTCGCCGCGCCACCGACGACGATCTCACGCGCACCGTCGCCGTCATGGAACGCCTTGCAGAACGCGGCCGGATCACCAGCGGCACCACCCGTCACGACCCGGCGATCGGCCTGCACAACCCCGGGGTCAGCCTGCCACTGCTGGGCAGCGAGAAGCTCGGCCCGGCCATGAAGTGGACGATGACGGACTTCTCGGCGCACCTGCTCAAGCGGACCGTCCAACTGTGCTCGCTGTCGAGGAACATCGCCTCGCGCGACCGTCTGCTGCGGCTCGCCGAAAGCACCCTCGACCACCTCTGGGCGCGACGGATCACCGACGGCGAGGGCGTCGGCCTGTGGGACGACGTGCACGCCGTCTACCCCGAATCGCCCCTGGTCCAGCAGCCGTTGTCCTGGAGCGTCACCGAGCGTGTCACCGAATGCATGGTCGCCGCGCACGCCCTCTACTCCCAGGTCCCCATCCGCAGCGTCGAACTGTCGGCGCAGGCCCAGGAGGTGATCAGCGAGGCCGCCCACCTCTTCGGCAAGGAGCAGATGGAGCAGCCCGCCCCCGCCCCGAAAAGCAGCCAGGGTGAACTGATCAGGGGCATCGAGGCAGACCTGCGCCGCGCCCGGGAACTGGTCGACAGACAACCCGGCACCGCGTACTCACTGGCCCTCGACGTCCTCCGCCGGCTCGACGAACTCGAGCGCGCCCGGGACGACTCCGGCTCCTGGAAGGGATGAGCCGTGCTCGTCTTCGCCGCCTCCGACAAGGGAGGCACCGGCCGCTCCGTGACCAGTGCCAACCTCGCCTACCACCGCGCCCTCGACGGGGACGACGTCTGCTACCTGGACTTCGACTTCGGATCGCCCACCGCGGCCGCCGTGTTCGATCTGCCCGACGTCCTCTCCGAGGCCGAGGGGCGCGGCCTGCACTCGTATCTGCGGGGCGAGACCGCCACACCCCTTCGGGTCGACGTCTGGGCCCGCACCGAACACCCCGACCTGCGCGACCGGCCCGGCGGATCCGGCCGGCTGGTCCTGCTGCCCGGCGACCGCACCGGCGGGGAATTCGTCACCGACGAGGAGAACCTCCACCGCTGCGTAGATCTCGTCCTGAGCCTTAAACGCGAATTCGACGTCATCATCGTCGACTTGAGCGCCGGACGCAGCTATGCGATGGACCTCGCACTCGTCGCCACCTCACCCCGCGGCGGGCTCGGCGGGCTCGCCACGCGGTGGCTCGTCCATCATCGCTGGACCCGTCAGCACGTGATGGCCGCGGCGGAACTGGTGTACGGAAAGCAGGGCATGGTGCAGGCCGGTGTCGCGATGGGGCACCGACGCGACGCGCTGAACGGCTCGATCCGCTTCGTCCGGGCGGCCGTACCGGATCTGGATTCGTCCTTGTGGTCGCAGGTGACGCCCGCGCAGTACGCATGGATGCGCAAGTGCGACAAGGAACTCGAGGAACTCGCCGCCGGCCGTGGCATCGGCAGGACCCGGGCGCTGACGTCCATTCCGCTGGAGCCCGTCCTGCAGTGGCAGGAGCGCCTCATCACCGACGAGGACGTGCACGACCGCAGGATCGCCAACGAAGCGACCTGGCAGGCCATGGGAGGCCTCGCCCGGCGGCTCACCGACGACAGGTACTGGGGGGAGTTGTGAACCGTCCCGCGGCCGTCTTCCGGGAGACCAGCGCCGAACCGCGCACGGAATCCGTGCCGTTCTCCCACCTCTCCCTGGAATTGGGCCACCTGTACATGGAGGACTTCGTCGAAGGACCTTCCAGGCTGCGCCGACACTTCGCCGCCGTACGGCCCTGGGCGGACGCCGCCCGGACCGCCCTCGGCCCGCTCCCTCCGGGCCGGCGGCCCCGGATCAGCACCTGCTTCCTGATCGACGACTACTTCTCCCGGCTCTCCACCCCCGCCGAGTTGATCCCGCCACTCCTTCAGGCCGCCGCCGAGGCCGGACTGACCATCGACTACCTGGCCCGCGAGTCGGGCTGTGCCGCAGCCGACCCCGCGCACCGGGACCGGGCCGAACTCGCCGAGTCCGTCCTGCACCGCCTGGTGGAGTCACCGCCGCCCGGCAGCAACGGCTTCCGCCCGCCCGTCAGCCGCACCGGCTGGCTCACCAACGGCCGACGCGCCCCCGCACAGCGCACCTCCGCCGCCCTGGACTCCACCGGCACGCTCTGGCAGCCGCCCAGCGAGACCGGCGCGCGCGGCCACTCCGTCTTCATGGACGTCGAACTGTGGAACGGCCCCGAGGACGACCGCACCTGGTCCTGCGCCTTCCTCGCCTCCGTCTGGCAGCTGGTCCGCCTCGGACTCCTGCGCGACAACGGCCGCACCGTGCTCACGCCCACCCCCTGGGACGACGAGGAGTTCCCGGCCGAGTGGGACGCGCTGCCGCCCGTGCTGCGCCTCAATGCGCGGGCCGCGCCCTTCACGGCGTATGTCACCTGCAGTGTGCTCCCCGCCCGCTTCCTGCCCGTCGAGCACGCCGTACGCGTGATCCTCGACCAGGTCCACGTCGAGGCCGAGGTCCTCCGACAGGTCGCCGACCGGTCGACGGCGGAGGGGTTCGCCATGCCGGCCGGGGCGGTGGACCGCACCTCCTACGTGTTCCCGCCTGGGCTGTGACATGAGCGGTCTGGGCACTGCCTCGGGTCCCGTCCTCTTCTGCGGGGAGGTACGCACCTGCCTGCTGCCCACCCGGGACGCCGTGGACGAGCGGGCGGCCGTACAACTGCTGCGGCTGCGCGCCGACGAACGCGTACGGGTCTCCCGGCACCCCAACCGGCACGCCGTCTCCCCGGACGTCCTCACCGGCGTCGACTGCCGGCTGCCCACCGCCACCGGGGCCCGCAGCCGCGCGGTGGGCACGGTGTCGGCCCGCGCGGCACTCACCGAGGGCCGGGTCCTGCAGGCCACGGCGTACTTCTGCGCACCCGCCTCCGGCCCCGACCGGCGACAGCCCTGGGGCTACTACCTGGTCCGGCCCGGCTTCCTGATCCCGGTCGGCCGACTGCCCGGGAAGGCGGTCACCGAAGGCTTCCTGTCGGCGAACCGGCCGGGCGAGCTGGACGTCGGATCGATCGCCGAGAGCCTGCTGGCGAGGATCTCCCGGCAGCATCGGATCCTCGACCACGACGCCCCGCTCACCACCGCCGACACCAGCCTGCGCTGGGCGGCGGCGGCCGCCGACGGCGAGGAGGCGTCCTTCGTGTTCACCAAGGCCGACGACGGCCTGCGGATGGTTGAACTGCGGCTGCCGCGGGGCACCGCGCCCGCTGCAGCGGCCGGCCTGTGCGAGGACCTCGCCCTGCACGACTGGCTGCTGACGACCGTCTCGGACAAGCTCGACGGACTGCGAACCGGCTCCGACGACCGGGCCGTCCTGAAGGTGCTGCGCCCCCTCGTCGACCACCTGCTTCACCTGTGGATGCCGCGGGCCCGCGTCGACCGCACCCTGCACGCCGCCTGGGAGGACCTGGAGAAGAGCCCGGGCTACAGCAGACAGTGGGGCACCCTGGCGCAGCGCATCCGCGATCAACTGGCGCTCCACGCAATCGCGTTGCCGAACGAGGTGCCGACCTCGCACTGACGGGGCACCATCTACGAACACCTGGCGGGGAGGGGTGGGTATGGACGGAGAGCCGGGCACGAGGAGCGGGGTGCAGATAGCGCCCGTCGTACTCAAGACACTGATCACCGTGGTCGTGGGCACGGTCGCCTATGTCATCACCAACCTGATCGACCAGTCTCAGGAGGAACTGTGGAAGCTCGCGATGTCGATCGTCATCGGGGGCTCGGCACTGATCGTGCAGTACATGGTCGACTTCGAGAAGCGCCTGGACTCGGTGGAGACCGGCCAGCGTGCCCGGACGCGGGAGCTGCACGACCACTTCACGCAGCTCAGTGAGGCCGCCGGGCTGTTGAAGGAGCTCGATCAGGCGGGCATGAGCACCAGTGACGCGAGGCGTCTGATCCAGAGCGCGACCCAGGTGGGACGCCAGGGCCCGGAGATCGTGAGGGCCTTCGCGCGCGCCGAGATAGAGAGCCTTGCCTCGGTCGTCACCGATCTGACCGGCATGACCGCCCACTGGCAGCGGGACAACAACGAGTGGCTCATCAGGCTCACCGAATGCGCCCGGCGCACCATCGACGCCACGAGCAGCTCCGTCGACCGGCCCTTCTGGGACACCGACCCGGCGGGGCACTACCTGGACGCGCAGAAACAGGCGCTGCTGGGCCCCGGGGTGAACATCCGGCGGCTCTTCATGATCAACGCTGCCGAGGAGGGCGACCCCGATTTCATGGACAGGTTCATGGCGCTCTGCCAGGGACAGCGCGACCTCGGCATCAAGGTGCGCTTCATGGTCCTCTCGCCGCAGCGGCACACCGCGGCGCGGGACATCGTGATCTTCGACAGTGCGCTGTACCTGGAGTTCGAACCGGACCGGCAGGGGAGCAACCTCCAGACCAGGCTCGACGCGGACGCCCGTCGTGTCGACGGTCAGGTCAGACGCTTCAACGACCTGTGGGAGGCCGCCACCGAGCCGAGCCCGGACCCCGCGCCCCAGCCGCAGGCACGATGAGGGCCCTGGTAGCCGTCGCGATGGGCGGCATGGTCTACCTGCTGACCAGCGTCATCGACCCGTACGGCGAGGACGGCCCCTGGCAACTCGTGCTGGCCGTACTGTGCGGCGGCATCACGCTGGTCCTGCAGTTCCTGATCTTCTTCGTGAACGAGCTGCACGCCGTGAAGGAGTCCGTGGACCGACGGTTCGCCGACATAGGGAGGGCGACCAAGCTCTTCAACGAGGTGGAGACGCTGCGCACGGACGGCGTGCCGCGGATCGCCGAGAGCGCCACCAGGGTCCTCTCCACGGGACCCGAGATCCTGCACGCGTTCGCGCACGCCGAGATCGACCGCCTTGCCGGGCAGATGGAGGACCTGGCCGACCTCAGCGCCGAGTCCGCGGGCGAGAACCACGACTGGCTCGTGACCCTCACCAGGTGCGCGAGAACGAGCATCGACGCCATCAGCACCACGGTCGTCGACGCCGGATTCTGGAGCACCGAACCGGCGGGACGCTACCTGAACGCCCAGCGCGACGCGATCCTCGAACGGGGCGTCTCGGTCCGGCGCCTGTGCATCGTGAAGCAGCCCGAGGAGTTCGCCGCCCTCCTCGAGATCTGCGAGGAGCAACGGGAGATGGGTGTCCAGGTCAGGGTGGTGGCCCTGGAGGATCTGCCGCTCCACCTCCGCCGAAGCTCGGCGTTCGACTGCATCGTCTTCGACGACGCGTTGTCGTACGAGGTTCGCACGAACGGGCTGAGCATGAGCACGTTGACGACGGTGAACTCCCGGGCAGACGAGGTCCAGCCGCTGATCCGCCGGTTCCACCAGTTGTGGGAGGCCACCGAGCACGGCGCATGGTTCGCCTGAGGCGCGACGCATCCCGTCGGCCCGGGCACGCCGCCCCCCGCGCGTAGGCGAGAATGGCTGTATGAGCCTGTTCCGCGACTACGGCAGTGTGCCGGGCACCCGGGTGCCGGGTGTGGTGGGCCGGGGTGTGCTTCGGGGCGAGCGGTGCGGTGGTGTGCGATGAGTCTCTTCCGGGACGACGGCATCGTCCTGCGGACGCAGAAGCTCGGCGAGGCCGACCGGATCATCACGCTGCTCACCCGCGGGCACGGGCGGGTGCGGGCCGTGGCGCGGGGGGTGCGGCGGACGAAGTCCAAGTTCGGGGCCCGGCTGGAGCCCTTCTCCCACGTCGACGTGCAGTTCTTCGCGCGGGGCAGCAGCGAGCTCGTCGGGCGCGGGCTGCCGCTGTGCACGCAGAGCGAGATCATCGCGCCGTACGGCGGCGGCATCGTGACCGACTACGGCCGCTACACCGCCGGCACGGCCATGCTGGAGACCGCCGAGCGGTTCACCGACCACGAGGGCGAGCCGGCCGTGCAGCAGTACCTGCTGCTGGTGGGCGCCCTGCGGACCCTGGCCCGGGGCGAACACGCGCCGCATCTCGTCCTCGACGCGTTCCTGCTGCGCTCGCTGGCCGTCAACGGCTACGCGCCCAGCTTCGGCGACTGCGCCAAGTGCGGAATGCCCGGCCCCAACCGGTTCTTCTCCGTCGCCGCCGGCGGTTCGGTCTGCGCCGACTGCCGGGTGGCCGGCAGCGTCGTGCCCTCGCCGCAGACCCTGGTCCTGCTGGGCGCGCTGCTCACGGGAGACTGGGAGACGGCGGACGCGTGCGAGCCGCGGTACGTCCGGGAGGGCAGCGGGCTGGTGTCCGCCTACCTGCACTGGCATCTGGAGCGCGGCCTGCGCTCCCTTCGGTACGTAGAGAAATAGCACGCAGAGAAACAGCACGCAGAGAAACAGCACGCAGAGAAACAGCACGTAGAGAACAGGCAGCAGAGGAGACGAGAGACACATGGTCGTACGCGGGTTCCTGGGCCGGCAGCGTCGGGAGTACAGGACGCCGGAGCCGCACCCGTCCGGCGCGCGTCCGCCGAAGCTCCCCGGTGAGCTGGTGCCCGAGCATGTGGCGATCGTCATGGACGGCAACGGCCGCTGGGCCAAGCAGCGCGGGCTGCCGCGCACCGAGGGCCACAAGGTCGGCGCCGAGCAGGTCCTCGACGTGCTGCAGGGCGGGGTCGAGATGGGCGTGCGGAACATCTCGCTGTACGCGTTCTCCACCGAGAACTGGAAGCGCTCGCCCGACGAGGTGCGCTTCCTGATGAACTTCAACCGCGACTTCATCCGCAAGAGCCGTGACCAGCTCGACGAGCTCGGCGTCCGCGTCCGCTGGGTGGGCCGGATGCCCAAGCTGTGGAAGTCGGTCGCCAAGGAGCTCCAGATCGCCCAGGAGCAGACCAAGGACAACGACCGGCTCACGCTCTACTTCTGCATGAACTACGGCGGCCGCGCGGAGATCGCCGACGCCGCGCAGGCGCTCGCCGAGGACGTCAAGGCGGGCAGGCTGGACCCGTCCAAGATCACCGAGAAGACCCTCGCGAAGTACCTGTACTACCCGGACATGCCGGACGTCGACCTGTTCCTGCGGCCGAGCGGCGAGCAGCGCACCTCCAACTACCTGCTCTGGCAGAGCGCGTACGCGGAGATGGTCTTCCAGGACGTGCTGTGGCCGGACTTCGACCGCCGCGACCTGTGGCGGGCGTGCGTGGAGTTCGCCTCCCGCGACCGACGCTTCGGCGGCGCCGTCCCGAACGAGGAACTCCTGGCCATGGAGCGGGACATCGCGGGGAACCCGACCACCTCGTAGTCACCGGGGGCCTGGGGGCGGCAGCCCCCAGGGACCGTCACCCCGGGCTCACCGCACACCGCTCACCGCTCAACCGCCGGAGGCCCCCGCGCAGTCGGAACACGTGCCGAAGATCTCCACCGTGTGGGCCACGTTGACGTAGCCGTGTTCCGCGGCGATCGCCTCGGCCCACTTCTCCACCGCGGGGCCCTCCACCTCCACGGCCTTGCCGCAGACGCGGCAGACCAGGTGGTGGTGGTGCTCGCCGGTGGAGCAGCGGCGGTACACGGACTCGCCGTCGGAGGTGCGCAGGACGTCGACCTCGCCCGCGTCGGCGAGGGACTGCAGGGTGCGGTAGACCGTGGTCAGGCCGACCGAGTCGCCCTTGTGCTTGAGCATGTCGTGCAGGTCCTGGGCGCTGCGGAACTCGTCGACCTCGTCGAGCGCCGCTGCCACGGCGGCACGCTGCCGGGTGGAACGGCCCTTCACGGGCGGTCCAGCGGTCGTCACCGTTGCCTCCTTCGATGGCCCGTTCGCCTACGGGGCGCCTTGTGCCGGTGTCGCGCCCCTTCGGCTCTCGCGCGCCTCACGTCTGCCGCTTGCCCGGCCATTGTGCCAGTCCGGCCTGTGCGCGGTCAGACGCCGATCCCGTCCCCGGCCTTCCTGGTGGCCAAAATCGCGCACTCGGCGGGGTCCCCGGCGGGCTGCGCGGCCGCCAGTGCGCGGGCGCGGCGGCGGGCCAGCGGAGCGGCCAGCACGCTCAGTGCGACGAACGCGGCGATGGTGAGCAGCACGATCGTCGCGCCGGGCGGGACGTCCTGGTAGTACGAGGTCACCGTGCCGCCGATGGTCACCGTCACGCCGATCGCGACGGCGATCGCGAAGGTGGCGGCGAAGCTGCGGCTGAGCTGCTGGGCGGCGGCCACCGGGACGACCATCAGGGCCGACACCAGCAGCAGGCCCACCACCCGCATCGCGACCGTCACCGTCACCGCCGCCGTGATCGCCGTCAGCAGGTTCAGCGCGCGCACGGGCAGGCCCGTCACCCGGGCGAACTCCTCGTCCTGGCTGACGGCGAAGAGCTGGCGGCGCAGGCCGAGGGTGACCAGGACCACGAAGGCGGCGAGCAGGCAGATCGCGGTGACGTCCGATTCCGACACGGTCGAGAGCGAGCCGAAGAGGTACGACGTCAGGTTCGCGTTGGAGCCCGTCGGCGCGAGGTTGATGAACATCACGCCGCCGGCCATGCCGCCGTAGAAGAGCATGGCGAGGGCGATGTCGCCGCGGGTCCTGCCGTACCAGCGGATGAGTTCCATGACGACGGCGCCGAGGACGGAGACCGCCGTGGCCATCCACACCGGGGACCAGGACAGCAGGAAGCCGAGGCCGACGCCCGTCATCGCGACGTGGCCGATGCCGTCGCCCATGAGGGCCTGGCGGCGCTGGACGAGGTAGATGCCGACGGCGGGGGCGGTGATGCCGACGAGGATCGCGGCGAGCAGCGCCCGCTGCATGAAGGCGTAGTTCAGGAAGTCCATCAGCTCAGCAGTCCCGTGCGGATCGGTTCGGCGCCCGCGGGTGCGTGCGGGTGTACGTGGTCGTGGCCGGGCTGGGGGTCCCCCCGCTCGAGCGAAGCCGAGAGTGGGGGAGTGCTGGCCGCGGCCTGCGGGGGCGGCCCGTCGTGCAGGACGCAGCCGTCGCGGAGCACCACCGCGCGGTCGATCAGGGGCTCCAGAGGACCCAGTTCGTGCAGCACGAGCAGGACGGTCGTACCGGCCGCGACCTGCGACTTCAGTGTCTGCGCCAGGATCTCCTGGCTGGCCAGGTCGACGCCCGCCATCGGCTCGTCCATGATCAGCAGCTCGGGCTCGGAGGCGAGGGCGCGGGCGATGAGCACGCGCTGGTGCTGGCCGCCGGAGAGGGCGTCGACGCCGTCCTTGGCGCGGTCCGCCATGCCGACGAGCTCCAGGGCGTGCCGTACGGCCTCCCGGTCGGCCTTGCGGAAGACGCCGAAGCGGGTGCGGGAGAGGCGGCCCGAGGAGACGACCTCCGTCACCGTGGCCGGGACGCCGCCGGCGGCCGTCGTGCGCTGCGGGACGTAGCCGATCCGCGCCCAGTCCCGGAACCGGCGGCGCGGGGTGCCGAACAGTTCGATCTCGCCGTCGGCGATCGCCACCTGGCCGATCACGCTGCGCACCGCCGTCGACTTGCCGGAGCCGTTGGCGCCGAGCAGGGCGACGACCTCACCGCGCCGCACGGTGAGGTCGACGCCCCGCAGAACGGGGCGCGAGCCCAGGTCCGCGCGGACTTCGCGCATCGCGATGACGGGCTCGGCCATGTCGTCGTCCTCCGTACTGGTCATTTGCTTCCCAGGGCCGTCTGCAGCGCCTTGAGGTTGGCCTCCTGGACCGAGAAGTAGTCCGTGCCCCTGGACTTGCCCTTGACGATGCCCTCGACGGGGTCGAGGACGTCCGTCTTCAGCCCGGCGTCGGAGGCGATGGTCTTCGCGGTCTTGTCGCTGACGAGCGTCTCGTAGAACACGGTCGTGACGCCGTCGGCCCTGGCCATCTTCTCAAGCTCCTTCACGCGGGCGGCGCTGGGCTCCGAGTCGGGGTCGAGGCCGGTGATGGCCTCCTCGGTCAGGCCGTAGCGCTCGGCGAGGTAGCCGAAGGCGGCGTGGGTGGTGACGAAGACCTTGGTCTTCGTGTTCGCGAGCCCGGTCTTGAACTGCGTGTTCAGCTCGTCGAGCTTCTTCACGAGGGCCGCGGTGTTGGCCTTGTAGTCGGCGGCGTGGTCCGGGTCGGCCTTCTCGAAGGCCTTGCCGACGCCCTGGGCGACCTGGGAGTAGCGCACCGGGTCGAGCCAGATGTGGGGGTCGAGGCCGGCCAGGTCCTCGTTCTCGTGGTCGTCGTGCTCGGCCGCGTGGCCGCCGACCTCGTTGCCGTGCTTCTCCATCGTGGTGAGCAAGGCGGCGTCGATCTTGGTCTTGATCTCGGACTGGGAGACCGCGGAGTCGACGGAAGGCTGGAGGTTCTTCAGGTAGAGCACCGCGTCGGACTCCTGGAGCGCGGCGGTCTGCTTGGCGCTGATCTCCAGGTCGTGCGGCTCCTGGCCGGGCTCGGTCAGGCTGGTGACGTGCACATGGTCCCCGCCTATCTGCTCGGCGAGGAAGGCCATCGGGTAGAACGACGCGACGACGTCGAACTTGTCCGTGTTGGCCGCGGCCGCGCTGTCGGAGGAGCAGGCGGACAGGGTGCCGAGGCCGAGGGCGGTGGCCGCGGCGACCGCGGTGCCGGATATGAGTCGTCGTGCGTTCATGACAGTCATTTTCAACAAATATGGAAACCGTTGTCAACAAGGATTCGGGTGAGGGCAGCGTAAGGGCCCGGTAAGCCCCGAAGGGCTGCGGTATGGCCCCCGCGGACGACCACCGATTTGGTCGAGGGGGAGGACCCGCCGGTACCCTGAAGTCTTCGCTGGAAGCATCTCGCTTCGTCGCCCGTCGTCGTTATGAAGAGAGCACCGTGGCCGCCGACAAGATCGACACCATCGTCAGCCTGAGCAAGCGCCGTGGCTTCGTATTCCCCTGTTCTGAGATCTATGGCGGTCAGAAGGCCGCCTGGGACTACGGACCGCTGGGTGTCGAGCTCAAGGAGAACCTGAAGCGCCAGTGGTGGCGCTACATGGTCACGTCGCGCGAGGACGTGGTCGGCATCGACTCGTCCGTCATCCTGGCCCCCGAGGTCTGGGTGGCCTCCGGTCACGTCGCCACCTTCTCCGACCCGCTGACCGAGTGCACCTCCTGCCACAAGCGGTTCCGCGCGGACCACCTCGAAGAGGCCTACGAGGCCAAGCACGGCCGCCTGCCGGAGAACGGCATGGCCGACATCAACTGCCCCAACTGCGGCAACAAGGGCCAGTTCACCGAGCCCAAGCAGTTCTCCGGTCTGCTCTCCACCCACCTCGGCCCCACCCAGGACACCGGCTCCATCGCCTACCTGCGCCCCGAGACCGCCCAGGGCATCTTCACCAACTTCGCCCAGGTGCAGACCACTTCGCGCCGCAAGCCGCCGTTCGGCATCGCCCAGATGGGCAAGTCCTTCCGCAACGAGATCACGCCCGGCAACTTCATCTTCCGCACCCGCGAGTTCGAGCAGATGGAGATGGAGTTCTTCGTCAAGCCGGGCGAGGACGAGAAGTGGCAGGAGTACTGGATGGAGCAGCGCTGGAACTGGTACACCGGCCTGGGCCTGCGTGAAGAGAACATGCGGTGGTACGAGCACCCGAAGGAGAAGCTCTCCCACTACTCCAAGCGCACCGCCGACATCGAGTACCGCTTCCAGTTCGGCGGCAACGAGTGGGGCGAGCTCGAGGGCGTCGCGAACCGCACCGACTACGACCTGAACGCCCACTCCAAGGCCTCCGGCCAGGACCTCTCCTTCTTCGACCAGGAGGCCGGCGAGCGCTGGACGCCGTACGTCATCGAGCCCGCGGCCGGTGTCGGCCGCTCGCTGCTGGCGTTCCTGCTCGACGCCTACGTCGAGGACGAGGCCCCCAACGCCAAGGGCAAGCTGGAGAAGCGGACGGTCCTGCGCCTGGACCACCGTCTGGCCCCGGTGAAGGTCGCGGTCCTGCCGCTCTCCCGCAACCCGGAGCTCTCCCCGAAGGCCAAGGGTCTGGCGGCCGCCCTCCGCCAGAACTGGAACATCGAGTTCGACGACGCCGGCGCCATCGGCCGCCGCTACCGCCGCCAGGACGAGATCGGCACGCCGTACTGCGTGACGGTCGACTTCGACACGCTGGACGACAACGCGGTCACCGTGCGCGAGCGGGACTCCATGAAGCAGGAGCGGGTGTCCCTCGACCAGATCGAGGGCTACCTCGCGGGGCGTCTGATCGGCTGCTGAGGCCGCGCGGCCGCGCCGCCGCGCCGTTCCTCGGCTCTGCTCCTCGGCTCTGAGTGCCGGGTCCCTTCTTCGGGGGGCCCGGCATTCGTCATTCCCGGTGCTCGCGCCGCTGGTGGCTGCGCAGCAGCACGTTGGCGTCGGTCTCCGCGCTGTAGTCGTGCGTGGCACGTGCCTCGGCTCGGCGCACCGCCAGATCCACGCACTCGGCGCAGTCGGGCGTCGGCACGGGCGGGCGGGGGGCGCCGATGCCGACGAGGAACGGTGCGTCGGTACGCGCCCGTTGATTCGCCGCACGCACGCCGGCGCTCAGCCGTTCCTGGGCGGTGGCCGGGCGCAGCGCGGCGGGGTCGGCCTGCCACTCCCGGCCGCCGCCGACCGGCCGCAGCATCGCGTAGGGCCCGGAGCGGTCCTGGTACTCGCCGACCTTGTCGGTGGCGGGGTCATAGAGGAGAGTGCCGGGTTCGTGCCGCATGTCGTCCGCTCCTTTTACCCAACTTCCCTACGAAATGTGTGGGTTGGGATACTCTGGGTATGGGTGGGGGTCGTCGTCAGAATGACCTCCGGACGGTGCCGACATGCCGGGGGCGCGGGCTAGGGGTTCGTCCAGCGGCGCAAATTCCATAAATTCCGGAGGGGTGAGATGCCGTCGAGGCGGGTGATCACGGGGCGGAGTCAGGAACCTCGGCGACGGTTCGCGGAGGAGCTGCGCCTGCTGCGGACCGAGAAGGGGGACAGCCTGCGGCAACTGGAGGAGGTGCTGGGCTGGAACGCGTCGACCTTCGGAAAGATGGAGGGCGGTCAGAGCCTGGGCGGCCCGGAGGTCGTGGAGGCGCTGGACCAGCACTACGGAACGACCCCGATGCTGCTCACGCTGTGGGAGCTGGCGGTTGGGGATCCGTCGCAGTTCAAGGAGCAGTATCGGCGGTACATGGCGTTCGAGGCGGAGGCGGTCGGGCTGTGGCAATACTCGGTGAGTGCGCCCCCGGGTCTGCTTCAGACGGACGGTTACGTGCGTGAAGCGCTTGTGGCAGGTGGCCTCAAAGGGGCGGAGTTGGAGCAGCAGATCGAGGCGCGTACGGGTCGGCGGAAGCTGTTGGAGGGGGAGGAGGCCCCTCCGTTCAGGGCGATCCTCTCCGAGGCGGTGCTGCGGATGTCGCTGCGCGACTCTCAGGAATGGCGGTGCCAGCTGGAGTACCTCCTGGAGGTAGCGAAACGCCCGAACACAGCCCTCCACGTGCTGCCGTTCGGCACCGGTCCGCATGGCCTGATGAACACGGACACGATGTTCCTGCGGCTGCTGGATGGCCGGACCGTGGCCTATGCCGAAAACGACGTACGCGGCGAATTGATCGAGGAATCGGGCAAGGTCGAGCGCCTGCACCGCACTTATGATGCGGTACGTGACCTGGCGCTGAATCCTGCCGAGTCGCAGTCGTTCATCTTGCGTATGTTGGAGGATTTGCCGTGCGAGCCATCGACTTGAGCAGCGTGACGTGGCGCAAGAGCTCCTACAGCAACACCGACGGCGGCAATTGCCTCGAAGTCTCCGACGACCTCCTCAGCACCGCCGCCTGGCACAAGAGCAGCTACAGCAACTCGGACGGCGGCAACTGCCTCGAAGTCGCCGACCACCTCCCCCTCGTTCCCGTGCGGGACAGCAAGGCCCCCGCCCGGGGGGTGCTCGTCTTCGGGGCGGAGGCCTGGGGGGCGTTCGTCGGGGCCTACAGGTCGACGTCCGCGTAGAGCGCCGCGTGGTCGGACGCCTCGTTGCCCTTCGATGTCACCGTGTCGAAGGACTTGATGTCGTCCGCGAAGATTCCACGGGTCTCCAGGCCGACGTGCTGCACCTCCCGCCACAGCTCCGGCGCGAGCAGGAGGTAGTCGATCTTGTTCCGCTCGCTCTTGCAGTCGCCGTGGGTGCCGGGCAGCCCGCGATAGGTGCGGTGGCTCATCACGTCGTGGATGCCGGTGTCCCGTAGCGCCGTGATCGCGTCGCTGTCGGGGTCGTCGTTGAGGTCCCCGGCGACGATGACGTGCGGGGAGCGCTGCCTCGCCGCCGTGTAGATCTCCGCGACCCGCTTCGCCTGTGCCAGCCGCAGTTCGGGATCGTCCTGGAACTTGCTCTTCAGGTGGTTGCCGAGGATCACCAGGGGCGTGCCGTTGAGCCGGATCTCGAACTCGGGGCAGTCACGGCTGAAGAGCCGCTGGTCGGGGCGTTCCGGGTCGGTGTCGAAGATGTGGGACCGGATGGACGTGATCGGGTGTCGGCTGAGGATCCCGATGTCGATGCCCCGGCTGTCGTTGCCGTCGATCAGCAGGCTGTAGGGGTACGGCCGCCTGCCGAGCGCCCCCGCGAGGACCTGCGTGTTGAAGCGCTCCAGGGCGAGCCGGTCCTCGACCTCCACGGTGAGCAGGATGTCGGCGTCGACCTCTGAGACCACCCGGCCGGTGTTGCGCACCGCGTCCAGGTCGAAGTCGTCCTGCCCGAGTTCGGCCCAACCGGCCCACGCGGCACGGCCCTTGGCGGTCACCTCGACGGTGATGTTCTTGCCCGACCCCGATGTCTTGAACAGCCCCGACTCCTTGCCCGGACGGGACTGGTTGACGTAGATCGGCGGCGGGTTCGTCGGGTCGATGTCGTACGCCCGGTGCTTCTTGATGAGCCCGGCGATCTTCGTCTTGTCGCCGTCCGAGTACACCGGCAGGTCGAGGAGGCCGACCAGGGTGGCGAAGTCGTCGAGGATCTCCTTGCGCTTCACAGGGTCCGGAATGCGGAACGCCGTGGGCCGGCGGAAGAGGTTCTCCATGTTGAACGTGGCGATGCGGATGCTCATGGCGGCCTCCATGGCGGCGCAGGGAGCTGCCGCTGGCCGACGGCAGGCGCCGCCGAGGTGACTGCACGCCGACATCTCTCATTGTCCTCGGGGCGCCCGGCCTGTCGACCGGACGACTGACAGATATTGAAATCTGTCAGCTGTCATGCCATGCTGTCGGTATGACGATCCCCACACGCACCCTCGGCACCACCGGCCCCCAGGTCTCCGCCCTCGGCCTCGGCTGCATGGGCATGTCCGCGCTGTACGGCGACGCGGACCGGGCCGAGTCGATCGCGACGATCCACGCCGCTCTGGAGGCCGGCGTGACCCTGCTGGACACCGGCGACTTCTACGCCATGGGCCACAACGAGATGTTGATCGGCGAAGCCCTGCGCACCGCGCCCGCCGCCCGGCGCGAGCAGGCGCAGATCAGCGTGAAGTTTGGCGCGCTGCGCGACCCGGACGGCGGCTGGAGCGGCTACGACGGCCGCCCGGCAGCGGTGAAGAACTTCGCCGCCTACTCCCTCCAGCGCCTCGGCGTCGACCACCTCGACGTCTACCGCATCGCCCGGCTCGACCCGGCCGTACCGATCGAGGAGACGGTCGGCGCGATCGCCGAACTGGTCGAGAAGGGATACGTCCGGCACATCGGCCTCAGCGAGGTCGGCGCGCAGACGATCCGCCGGGCCGCGGCCACCGCGCCGATCGCCGACCTCCAGTTCGAGTACGCGCTGATCACCCGCGGCATCGAGCGGGAGATCCTGCCCACCACCCGTGAGCTGGGCATCTCGATCACCGCGTACGGAGTCCTGTCGCGCGGGCTGATCTCCGGGCACTTCAGCGCCGACCGGAAACTCGCGGCAAACGATTTCCGCGTGCATTCCCCCCGCTTCCAGGGCGACAACCTCCAGCACAACCTGAACCTGGTGGAGGCGCTGCGGAAGATCGCCGAGCAGAAGGGCGTCTCCGTCGCGCAGATCGCGATCGCCTGGGTGCTCGGCCGGGGCGACGACATCGTGCCCCTGATCGGCGCGCGGACCCGCGAGCGGCTCGCGGAGTCGCTCGGCGCGCTGCAGGTCACACTGGACGAGGCCGACCTCGCCGCGATCGAGGAGGCGGTCCCGGCCGACGCCGCCGCGGGCGCGCGCTACCCGGAGGCCCAGATGACTCACCTCGAAGCGTGACAGCCCTCCCGGGTACGGTCTGAGCATGTCACCACCGACCGAGGCCCTGACCGCCGAACGCATCCTCGAGACCACCGAGGAGGTGCTGCGCCGCCACGGCCCGGCCAAGGCCACCGTGGTCGACGTGGCCCGCGCGCTGGGCGTCAGTCACGGCAGCGTCTACCGCCACTTCCGCACCAAGGCGGCGCTGCGTGAGGCGGTCACGAAGCGGTGGCTGGACCACACGTCCGAGACCCTCTCCGGCATCACCGCCGACGAGACCCGCGACCCGCAGACCCGGCTGCGCGACTGGCTCACGGCGCTCTACGAGGCCAAGCGCCGCAAGGCGGGCGGCGACCCCGAGCTGTTCGCCACCTACATGGTGCTGACCGGCGAGAGCGGCTCGGTGGTGGGCGAACACCTCGACGACCTCACCGGCCAGCTGACCCGGATCATCGAGGCGGGCGTGGCGACGGGCGCGTTCACGGCTCCCGACCCGGCGACCACCGCCCGCGCCGTCTTCCAAGCCACCGCCCGCTTCCACGACCCCGCCTACTTTCAGGAGTGGGAACGGCCGGGGTCGCAGGACGACTTCCAGGCCCTGGTGGACCTGCTGCTGCACGGGCTGCGGCAGCGCGGCCGATGAGTTCCGGCCGGGTCGCGAGTCTGTACCGGTGAGCGTCGTCGTGAGCGTCGTAGGACATCGCACGACGTCGCACGACGCCGACCGGACCGGCACCTGACACCACGGACCACGGAGGACGCCATGACGACCACGCCGGACGACCCGACCACCGCGCCGACCACCGCGCCGACCACCGCCCCGACCACCGCACTGCCCGGCCGCCCGCCCGTCGTCGACCTGGCTGCCTGGCAGGCCGCCCGTGACGAGCTGCTGGTCCGCGAGAAGGCCCACACCCGCGAGGGCGACGCGATCGCCGCGGCCCGCCGCCGGCTGCCGATGGTGGAGTTCGACGGGACGGTCGAGGTCGTCGGACCCGACGGCCCGATCCCGTTCCTCGACCTGTTCCAGGGCCGCGACGAACTCGTTCGTCGTCTACAAGCACATTTGACATCCTCCCCCTCTCAGAAGAGGGGGATTCCAACCGGTTTGGGTTGAGGTTCACGGACGTTCTTCGACCGCGCGGGCGGCGTCGTCCCTCCGGCACCGGCTGTTTGCCGGGGGCGGGGGATGCCGCCCTGTCCTGCCGCGACGTTGTGGCTTGCGTTGGTGTCCGCGTTGCAGGTGAAGCCGCAGGACACGCACTCGAAGTCGGCTTGGCTCTTGCGCGACTTCTTCTCGATCCACCCGCAGGCACTGCACCGCAGGCTGGTGTAGGCGGCGGGAACGTCCTCGACCCGGCCCGGGGCCTTGTGTCCGGTGCGCCGGCGCAGCAGGCCCCAGCCCTGGGCGAGGATGGCCCGGTTGAGGCCGGACTTCTGCGCCACGTTCTTGCCGGGCTGCTCCACGGTTCCCTTCGCGGAGCGGGTCATGTTCTTGATGTTCAGCTTCTCGAAGCGGACAAGGTCGTAGGAGCGGGCGAGCATGGTGCTGGTCTTCTCACACCAGTCCTTGCGCCGGTTCGCCTCCCGCGCCTTGAGCCTGGCGACCTTCGCGTGCCCGGCCGCCTTCAGGTCGCTGCCTTTCGGCGCGCGGGCGGCACGCCGCTGGTGCTTGCGGATCTGCGCCCGCTCCCTGACGGTGAGCTGAGGGCAGTTCAGCTTGCGGCCGTCGGAGAGGGCAGCGGTGACGGTGACACCCCGGTCGATGCCGATCGCCCCGCCCGTGCCGGGCGCGGCGACCGGGCCGGGGATGACGGCGAACGCCACATGCCACTGCCCGTTGCGGTAGGTGACCCTGAACGTCTTCGCGTCGGGCAGTCGCGCGCCTCTGCCCTTGGCGCTGAGGCGGAAGCGGACCCAGCCGCATCCGGGCACCTTGACCCGAGCCCATCGCCGGTTCAGCCTCTGCACGACGACCGAGCGGCCCATGACCTGCCTGCCGGTCTTCGCGTTCAGCTTCGGCGAGCCGTCCGCATGGTGCTCGGGGACGCGGTCGGTCCCGATGACGCGGAAGCCCTCGTGCCGGTGCTTCCTGCGCCAGGTCGGCTCGCCGAACCCGGACGTGAAGCGGGCGCTCTTGGCCTTCGTGAAGTCTTTCAGCGCCTGCTGCTGCACGTCGGCGTTCCCCGAGCCCAGCCACTCGTTGTCGCGGCGGGCTTCGGTGAGCTGACGGCACTGCTCGGCGAAGGAGGGCGCGGACCTGCGGCCCGGCCTCCAGTGCGCGTGCTGCTCGACCGCGAGGTTCCACACATACCTGGCGTGCGCGCAGTGCAGCAGCATCTGCCGCTCCTGCCCGCCCGTCGGATACATCCGAAACCGTGCCATGCCGTGAACGTAGACCACACGTTCCCCGCCCGCGCACCTCATCGATCACCGTCACCCGTGCGAGTGAACACCCCGGTGGGCCGCCGGCCCCGGCCGCCAGCGCCAGGACCCTCGACTCCCCGGCGTCAACACCCGTCCATGGCCGCCCTCCGCATCCCGGACCAGGACGCCGGACCGCCCTGACGGCGACCCAGCTTTCCCCGCCCCGCTCCGCGGGAGCGGTCATTCACCCCGACCCTGAAGGACCGGGCACCCCGCCCGAAACCACATGGTGCGACGGCGCGCCGCACCAGGGGCAGTGCGAGGGCTGCACCACCACCTGGCATCTGAAGGACGCCGTCTACCTCAACGCCCGCGGTGTGTCGTTCGCCGTGCTGACCACGGGCCCGTGGGACGAGGTCGCCTCCTATGTCGAGTTCATGGGCTACACCCAGCCCTGGTACTCGGTGCGGGGCGTGGACGGACCGGCCGGCGGCAGCATGGGGTATCTCACCTGCTTCCTGCGCGACGGCGACCGCGTGTTCCTCACCTACTCCACGACGGGCCGCGGCAACGAGCGGGTCAACGGGTCCCTCGGCCTGCTCGACATGACGCCCTACGGCCGCGGCGAGGCGTGGGAGGACAACCCCGAGGGCTGGCCCAAGGGCGGCAACGCGTGCTGGTCCTGGCGCTCGGACGCGGACGGGAACCCGACCTGGGGCCCGACCAGCCGGCCCGTGCCGCAGTGGACCCGTCCCGGCGCGACCCCCGTTCAGACCCTCGGCCGGCACGGCCACTGCCACTGACCCGCTCCGCCTTACTCCGTACTACCTGGCGGTGCACCGCCAGAAGTCCCGCATCAGCGGGGTCGGGGTCGGGTTCTCCATCGCCACCTGGGTCAGCAGGATCGTGACCGTGCCCGTCTGCGGGACGATGTGGGCCGTCGTCCCGGTGCCGCCGACCCAGCCGTAGCGGCCCGGGACGTTCCACGGGTCGACGGGGGAGACATCGACCTGGCCGCCGTAGCCCCAGCCCTGGCCCTCCATGAAGAGCGCGCCGATGTCGCGCTGGGCCGCCGTCAGGTGATTGGTCGTCATACGGCTCACCGAGGTGGGGGAGAGGATGCGACGGCCGCCGGCCTCGCCCGCGTCTCGCAGGAGACGGGCGAAGGCCAGCCAGTCGTCGGCCGTCGACGCCAGGCCCCCGCCGCCCGACGGGAAGCGCGGCACGCTGCTCCACCCGCCGTCCGGGGTGTCCGACACCTCCAGCGCGCCCACCCCGTCGGGACGGTACGCGGTGGTGAAACGGTCCCGCTTCTCCTTCGGGACCTCGAACGCCGTGTCGTTCATGCCCAAGGGCTCGAACAGCCGCTCCGCGAGGAACTCGGGCAGGCTGCGGCCCGACGCCCGCGCGATCAGCACGCCCTGTAGATCGGACGCCGTCCCGTACAGCCAGGCCTCGCCCGGCTGGTGGAGGAGGGGGACGCGGGCCAGGTCCGTCAGCCAGGTGTCCGGGTCGGGATAGGCCTGCGGGAAGCGGCCGTCCTTCTGCACGGCGAACAGGGCCTGCACGGCGGGGAGGGAGAAGTCCGACGGGAAGCCCCAGCCGGGGCGCGAGCTCAGCAGGTCCTCGACCGTGATCGGACGGGCCGCCGGGACCAGGTCGTCCACGGGCGCGGACGGCGTACGGACCACCATCGGCTCCGCGAGCTCCGGCAGCCACTCGCTCACCGGCGCGTCGAGGCCGACCGTGCCGTCGTCCACCAGCGTCAGCAGCGCCGCCGCCGTGATCGGCTTGGTGATCGAGGCGATGCGGAAGAGGGACTCCCGGGTCATCGGGGCCGTGCCGTCGGCGTCCTGCGCGCCGACGGTCACCACCTCCACGTCGTCGCCGCGGGCCACCAGGCCCACCGCCCCCGGGACGGTGCCGTCGTCGACGTACTGTCGCAGGGTCCTGTGCAGATTGCTCATGGCCGGCCTTCCGGTGCGAGTCCTGGAGAGTCCTTAGCTTCACCGCTACGACTCCCCGGACGGCCGGAAGTCATCGCGGGTCGCGACCCTCCGTGGGGTCCACCGTCGCCTGGTGCGCCTCGGCGAGGTACTCCTGCGCCTTCAGCCAGGGCAGGAACGCCGCCGGACTCAGCCCACCTTGCGTGGCAGCCGCAGGCTCAGCAGCCCCGTCACGACCACCCCGGCCAACTGCACGGTCAGCGTGGTCACCAGGGCGTCGCGCATGCCCATCCCCGGGACCAGGGAGAGGAACAGCGTGCCGAGCGTGGCCACGCCCAGCGCCAGAGACGTCTGCTGGGTGGTCACCATCACGCCGCTGCCGACGCCCGCGCGGGCCGGCGGCACCTCGGACATCACGATCCGCATGACGACGGGCAGTTGGAGCGCCTGTCCCGCACCGGCGACCGCCGCGCCCGGCAGCAGCTCCACGAAGCCGAGGTCCGGCCAGTCGGCGCGCACGGTCAGCACGATCAGGAGGATTCCGACGCCCTGGAGCACCGACCCCGCCGTCACCACCCGCGCCCCGAACCGGGTCACCAGCCGGGGACCGGCGAGCGAGGCGACGAAGAAGGCCACCGCCATGGGGGCCAGGGCGAGACCGGCCTGGACCGGGCCCAGGCGAGCCCCGCTCTGCAGGGCCACCGCCACGACGAACATGAACCCGCTGAAGCCGACCGAGAACGGCACCATGAGCGTCAGACCGCGCCGCAGCGTGCTGAGTTCGAGCAGACTCGGGGGGATCAGCGGGGTGCGGCCGTTGCGGTCGGCGCGGCGCTCGACGACATAGAAGGCCACTGCGACCAGCGGGAACGCCGTCAGGGACAGCCATGTCCACAGCGGCCAGCCCGCCGCGCGGCCCTCGGTGAGCGGGGCGAGCAGCGTCAGCAGGGCGACGGCGAGCAGGGCCGTGCCGGGGCCGTCCACCGGTTCGGGGCGCTGGGAGCGGGTCTCGGGGACCGTGCGGACGGCGAGGAACAGTCCCACGACGACGACCGGGACGTTCACGAGGAACACCGAACGCCAGCCGCTGCCCGCGATGTCCGCCGAGACCAGCACCCCGCCGAGGATCTGGCCCGCCACCATCGACAGCCCGGCCGTGGCCCCGTAGAGGCTCATGGCCTTGGCGCGGCGGGCTCCCTCGGTGGAGGACTGGATGGTGGCGAGCACCTGCGGGACCATGGCGGCGGCCGACGCGCCCTGGGCGACCCGCGCCGCGACCAGCGACCACGCGTCGGGCGCGAGCCCGCAGGCCAGCGAGGTCAGGCCGAAGGCCGCCATGCCGCCCAGGAAGAGCCGGCGCCGGCCGAACAGGTCGCCGAGCCGGCCGCCGAGGACGAGCAGCACGGCGTATGCGAGCCCGTACCCGGCGACGACGAGTTCGAGGACGGACTCGCTCGCGGCGAGGTCCCGGCCCATGGTGGGCAGGGCGACGTTGACGATGAAGAAGTCGATGAGGGGCAGCGCCGCGCCGAGCAGCACGGTGAACAGCCCGAGGGAGCCGAGGGCGTGGGCCGGTGCCGAAGTGTGGTCGCCCGGTGGGCTGGTGGTCGTGGCGGTGGTCTGGGCGGCGGCCGTGGTGGTAGTCGTGGTGGTGGTCGTTGTCTCGGTCACGCCGTCGAGCTTGCGCCGCCCCTCAGCCGGGTACCAGAGTGTCCTTATCCTGGTACAAGGAGTACCTGGCAACAGGGTCCGGGCGGCGGCACGCTGGAGGGATGACGACGATGGCCTACGAGACGCCCAGTGGGACGCCCACTGCGACGCCCGCCGGGACGCCGGCCCGCGAGACCGTCGGCTCGGAGGTCCGGCGGCACGAACTGGCCGCCTTCCTGCGCAGTCGCCGCGAGCGCATCAAGCCCGAACAGGTCGGCCTCCCGCGCGGAACGCGCCGCCGCACGCCAGGACTTCGGCGCGAGGAGGTCGCCCACCTCTCGGCGGTCGGCGTCACCTGGTACACCTGGCTCGAACAGTCTCGGGACATCCATGTCTCGGTGCAGGTTCTGGACGCCCTTGCCCGCACCCTGCAGCTCGACCCGAGCGAGCGGGCGCACCTCTTCCAGCTCGCCGGCTCCACGGACCCCACCCCGGCCTCCTCCTGCACCGGCATCTCCGAGGCCGTCCGCACGCTGCTCGACCAGCTCGACCCGCTGCCCGCCTGCGTCCAGAACAGCCGCTACGACATCCTGGCCTACAACCGCACCTACGCCCACCTGCTGTGCGACCTCGACGCCGTGCCGCCAGAGGATCGCAACTGCATGATCCTCATCCACACCCATCCGCAGTGGCGCGAGTCGGTCGTCCACCTCGACGAGTCCATGCGCCTGATGGCGGCGAAACTCCGTGCCTCCATGGCCGGCCACCTCTCCGAACCCGCCTGGAAGATGCTGGTCAAGCGCCTGCAGACGGAGTCCCCGGAGTTCCGCGAGAACTGGGAGCGCTACGAGGTCGTGGGGTCCCGCGGCAAGACCAAGCAGTTCCGCAACCTCCACGTCGGCCTCCTCACCGTCACCCACACCGACCTGTGGCTGAACCCGGACCACGGGGCCCGCATGGTGACCTACGCGCCCGCGGACCAGAAGACCCGCGAGCGCCTGGAGAAGCTGCACGCGCTCGCCCAGGGCGCGCTCACGCCCTGATGCTCGTCGCCTCCCGGATCTCCGGGGCCTGAAGGCGCTGGGCGGCCCGTTCCGCCGTACGCCTGGCCCAGGGACCCGTGGTGACGACCCCCAGGACGAGGACGGCCAGGCCGCAGCCGGTGAGGATCCACCAGCCGGGGACCGCGGCGGAGACGAAGGACTCGCGGTACGACGAGGCGCCCACGCCCGCCGCCAGGACCGCGCCGACGACCGCGACGCCCAGAGTCTGGCCGAGCTGGCGGCTGGTGGAGGCGACGGCCGCCGCGACCCCCGCCTGACTGCGCGGCATGCCCGACACCGCCGTGTTCGTGATCGGCGCGTTCACGAAACCGAAGCCCACCCCGAACAGCACGTACCCGAGGAACAGCGTCCCATCGGACGTCTCCGCGTCGAAGGCGGCGAACAGCAGACCGCTCGTCGTCATCGCGACGCCCGCGACGAGCAGGGGCAGGCGTGGCCCCCGGGTGCCGACCAGCCGCCCGGACAGCGGCGCGCACAGGAACGTCGGCACGGCGAGGGGGAGCATCCACAGACCGGCGTGCAGGGCGTCCAGGCCGCGCACGTTCTGCAGATACAGGGTGGACAGGAACAGGAACCCGCCCAGCGCGGCGAACGCGCTGATCGCCACGACCGTCGCCCCGCTGAACGGGGCCGAGCGGAAGAACCGCAGGTCGATGAGGGGCTCCGTACGTCGGGGCTCGTACCGCAGCAGGCCGAGGAGCGCGACCAGGGCGACGGCCGCGAAGGGACCGCTGGTGGCCGCGCCCGCCTCCGGCGCCTCGATGATCGCGTAGGTCAGGGAGCCGAAGAGGACGATGACCAGCAGCTGGCCGGCCGGGTCGGGACGGCGGGCCTTCGGTGCGCGGGACTCGGGGACGTACCGCAGGGTGGCCAGCAGGGCCAGCAGGCCGACCGGCAGGTTGAGCCAGAAGATGGAGCGCCAGCCCACGGACTCCACCAGCAGTCCGCCCAGCAGCGGGCCCGCGGCCATCGATATGCCCACCACCGCGCCCCACACGCCGATCGCCCGGGCGCGCTCGCGCGGGTCGGTGAAGGTGTTGGTGATGATCGACATGGCGACCGGGTTCAGCATCGAACCGCCGACCGCCTGCACCGTGCGGGCCGCGATCAGCAGCTCCAGGCTCGGCGCGAGGGAGCACAGCAGCGAGCCCAGCGAGAACACGACCAGGCCGGCCATGAAGACCTTCTTGCGGCCGATCCGGTCGGCGGTCGAGCCCGCCAGCATCAGCAGCGCGGCCAGCACCAGCGTGTACGCGTCGATCGTCCACTGCAGGCCGGCGGTCGTGGCGTGCAGGTCGTGCTGCATCGCGGGCAGCGCCACGTTCAGGACGGTGACGTCGAGACTCACGATCAGCAGGCTCATGCAGCAGATCGCGAGGACGAGGAGGCGTCGTCGAGGGCTGAGCTCAGGCATGCGTGAATAGTACGCCTAACTAATGATTTTCGCGGCACTTCGTCCGGTGCGTGAGAATGGGGCAATGCCCACGCCCGTGTCCCCCTTGCAGATCGGCCCGCACGCCGTCCGGCCGCCCGTCGTTCTGGCCCCCATGGCCGGGATCACCAACGCGCCCTTCCGCACCCTGTGCAGGGAGTTCAGCGGTGGCAAAGGCCTGTTCGTCAGCGAGATGATCACGACCCGGGCGCTGGTCGAACGCAACGAGAAGACCATGCAGCTGATCCGCTTCGACGCGACCGAGAAGCCGCGCTCGATCCAGCTGTACGGCGTCGACCCGGCCACCGTCGGCAAGGCCGTCCGCATGATCGCGGAAGAGGACCTCGCCGACCACATCGACCTGAACTTCGGCTGCCCGGTCCCGAAGGTGACCAGGAAGGGCGGCGGCTCGGCTCTTCCGTACAAGCGCAACCTGCTGCGGGCGATCCTGCGCGAGGCGGTGTCGGGCGCCGGCGACCTCCCGGTGACGATGAAGATGCGCAAGGGCATCGACGACGACCACATCACCTACCTCGACGCCGGCCGGATCGCCGTCGAGGAGGGCGTCACGGCGATCGCCCTCCACGGTCGTACGGCCGCCCAGCACTACGGCGGCACCGCCGACTGGGACGCCATCGCCCGGCTCAAGGAGCACGTCCCGGAGATCCCCGTCCTCGGCAACGGCGACATCTGGTCGGCACAGGACGCACTGCGGATGGTGCGCGAGACGGGCTGCGACGGGGTGGTCGTGGGGCGTGGGTGCCTGGGCCGGCCGTGGCTGTTCGCCGACCTGGTGGCGGCCTTCGAGGGGCGGGACGACTTCCGTGAGCCGACCCTGCGCGAGGTCGCCGAGGTGATGGTCCGGCACGCCACCCTGCTCGGCGAGTGGATCGGCGACGAGGCGCGCGGCGTCATCGACTTCCGCAAGCACGTCGCCTGGTACCTGAAGGGCTTCGCGGTCGGCTCCGAGCTGCGGCGGCGCCTCGCCATCACCTCCTCGCTGGCGGAACTGCGCGCAGGGCTGGACGAGTTGGACCTCGACCAGCCCTGGCCCACCGGCGCCGACGGCCCCCGCGGCCGCACCTCCGGCAACAACCGGGTCGTCCTGCCGGACGGCTGGCTGAAGGACCCCTACGACTGCGCGGGCATCAGCGAGGACGCGGAGCTGGACACCTCCGGCGGCTGAGGCCGGCCCCGGCGGCCGGGGTGAATTCCGGCGGCCGGGGTCAGTTCCCGGAAGGGTGCGGGGTGGACCCGTACGCCGTCAGGAACTTGTCGCGGAACGAGCTCATCTTCCACACCGGCGCGTTGTGGGCCGGTTTCAGGCCGTCCGTCCAGTTCCAGGCGGCGATCTTGTCGAGGACCTTCGGGTCCTTGGCGACGATCGAGATCGGCACGTCCCGGCTGGCGTTGTTGCCGCTGACCCGGGCTATGGGCTGGTGGTCGCCGAGGAACACCAGGACGGTGTCGTCGGTGCCGTAGCGCTCCAGCCACTGGGTGAGGGCGGTCACCGAGTACTGGATGGACTTGCCGTACTCCTCCTTGGACTTGGCGCTGTTGGCGATGACCTCGGACGCCTTCTTGCCGGCCTTCTCGATGCCGTCGAAGACCGAGCCGTCGCCGAGGTCGTCCCAGCCGACCATCTTCGGTATCGGCGCCCAGGGCTGATGGCTGGAGGTCAGGATGATCTCCGACATCAGCGGCTTGTCACGGTCCGTGCGGCTGTGCTCCAGCCGCTGGAACGCCTCCAGGGCGTACTGGTCCGGCATGGTCGACCAGCTGAACTTCGGTCCCTGGTAACCCATCTGGAAGGCGTTGTAGACCTTGTCCAGGCCGTAGAACTTCTGCTCCGGCCAGCCCTTCTGCACACCCGGCATGATCCCGACGGTGTCCCAGGCGCCGGTCTTCTTGAACGCCTTCGTCAGCGACAGGTGATCGCTCGCCATCACCGTGCGATAGCGCTGCTGGTTGTCGACCCACAGCCCGGACAGCGTGGTGGAGTGACCGAGCCAGCTGCTGCCACCGTACGTCGCCGACGTCAGCCAGCCGCTCTTCGCGTGGAATCCGGCCTTCGTCAGGGCCTGCGTGCTCACGTCGAGGGTCTTGTCGACGCCCGGCGCCATGCCCGGGTCCTCGATGGCGCTGCGGCCGTAGCTCTCGATGAACGTGAAGATCATGTCCTTGCCGCGCAGGTCCGGCACGAGCTGGTCGGCGGGGGTGGCGCCGAACGCGTCGGCGCGGGCCTCCTTGCCGAACGCGGCCTCGTCCCGCAGGGTGTCGCGCACCCGCCTCGCCTCCGAGGCGACCGTGTGCGCGACCCGGTCGGAGGCGACCGGCATCCCGGCGTACTGCAGACTGAGCACGGAGCACGTGATCCAGGCGGTGCCCGCGATCAGCGTGCCCCGGGTCGCCTGCCGGGTGTTGCTCACCAGGATGCCGCTCAGCCGGACCATCGCCAGCGCCATGATCACCATGACCAGGACGACGAGCAGGACGACGCCGATCGCCGCGGCGAGCGCGACCGTCCCGCCCATCGAGTCCGCGACGTACGACTGGGCGTCGTCCAGCAGACCCCAGTCCAGGACGAGATTGAAGTCGCGGCCCAGGTACTCCACGAACCCCATGTCGAGCAGGTTCAGCACGGTCAGCGCCCCGAGCGCCGCGCCGGCCAGCGCCGCCAGCGCCACCCGCGGCCGGCGCGGCAGCGCCAGCAGCACGGCCGCACCGATGATCGCCTCACCCGGCAGCCGCAGGAACTGGTTCACCTGAACCGCGAAGAGACGATTCGGCATCACCAACGCCCCGAGCACCAGCACCAGAGCAAGAACGGTCCCGACCCACCACACCACCCGAGCAACCCGAGGATGCCGCCCCCGCCACCCCCACCAGTACCCAACCCGACCCCTGACCCCCTGGGGGCGCGGAGACCGACTTTCACCGGGGGCGGAAACCGATTCGTCCAACGCATCCGGCTCCGTCGCGCCCGATTCGGCAAGGCCCTTCGGCTCGGGCGTGTCCGGCTCCGGGGGCGCCCCGCCCGGGGTTGCTGTCCCCGGCTCCGCCGTCTCCGGGGACGCCGCTTCTGGCTCTGCCGTCTCCGGGGCGTTCGTCTCGGCAGCCTTCGTCTTCGTGGCTTCCGGCTCCGCGGGTTCCGCCGCGGTGGCCTCAGGGTTCGCCTTCGCCGGGGCGGCGGTCCCCGTCAGGGTTTCCGGGTCTGGGGTGGTCGCGGGGTCGTCCTCGGGGGGGTTTGGGGCGGGGTGTTGGGACGAGTGAGTGGAGACAGGCACCCGAGGGTCCTTCCGTACGAAGCCCGGCTGTTCGGCGGATCCGGTGTGGGTCGGATCCGCCACAGTTTCGTACGGCCTGCTCTTCGCCCGCGTTCAGCCCCCTGGGCCTGTGCTCGGCAAACACCGCGCAAACGTCACGCCAAGCACTCCCGGGAGGAACGTCACGCGCCCCCGACTGCCGTGAGCAGCGCCAACGGGGCCGCTGCCGAGCGGGATTCTCGTACGCACGCGTGGGGGTACGGTACCGGCTGCGCGTGCGTGTCGCGGCCGTAGCCCGCGAGGACCTCGGGCAGGCGGTGACCGGTCGCGGTCGCCGCGTCGACCAGCGCGTGGGCGACCGTACGGGCCTCGTCGTGCAGGCCGTAGCGGGCGAGCCCCAGCGTGATCAGCGCATTGTCGTGCGGCCAGACCGAACCCCGGTGGTAGGACAGGGGATGGTACGCCGCCTGCCCGGCGGCGAGGGTGCGCACGCCCCAGCCGGAGAAGAAGTCGGGTTCCACCAGCCGCCGGCCCACGGCCTCGCCGTACTCCTTGTCCAGCAGGCCCGACCAGAGCAGATGCCCGGCGTCCGAGGCGAGCGCGTCGACCTGGCGGCCCTCGCCGTCCAGCGCGAGCGCCGGGAACGAACGGTCCGGCATCCAGAAGTCCCGCTGGAAACGGTCGCGCAGATCGGCCGCGGCCTGCTCCAGCAGCGCCGCGTACTTCTCGTCCTGCCACACCGTGCGCGCCACCCACGCCGTCCGGCGCAGCGCGTCGTACGCGTACCCCTGCGCCCCCGCCGCCATCACCGCCCCGCTCGCGCGGGTGCCGTCGGCGGAGCAGATGGCGCCGGGGGAGTCCTTCCAGTTCTGGTTGGCCAGGCCGCCGTTGTCGGCGCGGTAGACCAGATAGCCGCGGGAGGTGAGTCCGCCGTGGTCCAGCATCCAGCCGACCGCCGCGCGGGCGTTGGGCTCCAGGCGGCGGGCCGTCGTCGTGTCGCCGGTCTGCTCGACGTACGCGCCGAGCAGGACGAGGAACAGCGGGGTCGCGTCCACCGAACCGTAGTAGCGGCCGAAGGGGACCTGTCCGAAGTGGGCCAGTTCGCCGTGCCGCACCTCGTGCACGATCTTCCCGGGCTGGGACACCGAGTCCCGGCCGGTCTCGGTCGCCTGCCCGGCGGCGAGCGCCAGCAGGGTGGCGGCGGCCGGCCGTGGCCGGTAGGGGAGGGTGAACAGCGAGGTGAGCAGGGCGTCGCGGCCCAGCAGGGTCAGGAACCAGGGGGCGCCCGCCGCCGGAACGCGCAGTTCCTCGCCGTCCGGCCCGGTCGCCTGCACCTGGAGCGCTGCCAGGTCCGCGAGCCCGCGAACGCAGGCGGCGGCCAGCTCGGGCCAGCCGGTCGGGAAGGCCACGCCCTCCATGAACTCTCCCTCCTGCGCCCGGAGTTGCTTGGCCACCGCAGCCGGGGAACGGGGCACCCGCAGGGCCCGCTTCTCGCCGTGCGGCCGGGCCATCACCCGCAGGGTCAGCTCGGCCGAGCCGTGCGGCTCCAGCTCCAGCGTCCACACCAGCCGGCGGGCTCCGGTGCCGGTCTCCTCGACGCCGTCCGGCGCGGGCTCGGCCGTCACCGTCGTGCAGGACTTCCACTCACCGCGCCGGTAGGTGAACTCCACGCCGTCGTCGAGGACTTGACGGCGGCGGACGACCCCGGTCTTCGCGTACGTACGGTGGTCGGAGCGGAGTTCGAACTGGTCGGTGAAGTCGGCGTCGGCGGTGACCGCGAGCCGGACCGTCGTCGGCACCGGCCGGTTGCTGACGACTCGCAGCGACTCCACGAACGAGCTGTCTCCGACGGCCTGTTCACGGAACAGCGTGCAGGACGGCGGCTCGTTGCGCCCGCCGCGCGGCACGAGCACGCACCGCGTGACGTCCCCGTCCGCGACCGGCGCGAGCGCCTCCGGCACGGCGCCGTCCACCGTCAGCTGCCAGCGGCTGAGGTGCCGGGCGTCCCGGACGAATAACCCCTCCGGGGACCCGGAGGCCGTGCCGGAGCCCCGTACGCCGCTGATGTCCCCGCGGTCGCCCACGGCGGCGAACGTCCCGCCGTACACGAGCAGATGATGCCGGTCCGTCATCCCTGGTCCCCTCCCTTGAAAGCGTTCGCCTCGTTCGCGTTGTTCGCGTTGTTCGCCTGGTTCACTCGGTTGGCTCGGTTCACTTGGGCCGCTTGGGCCGCTTGGTCTGTTTCGCTCGCTTCGCTTCGGTGCAGCAGGTCGAGCGTGAGCGCGGCGGTCCAGCTGAAGCCGGTCGCGCCGCAGGCCTCGCCGGTGTACGGATCGACGTACTCCGCGAAGTCCGAGCCGGCCGCGATGTCCAGCACCGCCCGGCGCAGCGCGTCCGCGTCGGCCCGGTGGCCGTGCAGCCGCAGACCGCGCTCCAGCAGCCAGCTCGTGTTGAACCAGGCCGGGCCGCGCCAGTAACGGTGCGGGTCGAAGGCCTCGCCGAGCAGGTCGTAACTGGGGACGAGGCGGGTGGTCGTGCCGAGCCCGAAGTGCGGGCCGCGCAGGGCCCCCACGACGGCCGTCACCACCTCGCGCGGCAGCCCGGGCAGGAGGAGGGGCACGAGCCCGGAGACGCCCCGCTCACGGATCAGCGCCCCGCCCGCCCCGCCCGGACCGCCCGCCCCGCCCGGACCGCCCGTACCGCCCGGACCGCTCTGTCCGTCGGCCCGCGCCCCTTGCACGTCCCGGCAGAAGAACACGCCCTCCGTCGGGTCCCACAGCCGCTCGACCAGGGCCGTCGTCAGGCGTTCCGCGCGCGCGTGGCGGGCGCCGGGCGCCGCGCCCAGCTCCTGCGCGATGCGGGCGAGGGCGTGTTCGGAGGCGATGAGCAGCGCGTTGAAGGCGGGGTCCTCGACGGCGAACTCCCCGCCCCCGTCGGCATAGCCGCCGTCCCGGTACTCCGTCGCCAGCCGCACGTACCGCCCGTAGTCCAGGTCCGTCGGACGGTCCTGCGCCGCGCCGTGGTCGAGGTCGGCGCGCCGGAAGGAGCGGGCCGGGGCCGGGGTGACCCGGGCGAGCGGCGCGTCCCAGCTCGGCGCGTTGTCCATGCCCTGCTCCCAGGGGTGGACGACCGACACCAGTCCGCCTCCGCCGAGGTCCCGCCGGTGCAGCAGATACCGGTGCCAGGCGGCGAGCCGCGGGTAGACCCGGGCGAGGAAGCCGCGCGCCCGGGAGAGCCCCGGGTCGGCGCGGTGCACCAGCCAGGCCGCGAGCGCGTGCACCGGTGGCTGCACGATGCCGGAGGTCTGTACGGTGCGCGGGGCGCCCGCAGCGCGCCCCGCGGTCGAGGAGCGCCAGAAGTCGGGGCTCGGGAAGTACGCGTCGAGCGGTACGGAGGGGTTGAAGACGATGTGCGGGATACGCCCGTCGCCCCACTGGGCGGCCAGCAGCGTCTCCAGCTCCGTCTGCGCCCGGCGCGGCGAGAGGTGCCTGAGCCCGATCGCGATGAACGCCGAGTCCCAGGACCACTGGTGCGGGTACAGCCGGCGCGACGGCACGGTCGACGCGCCGGTCCAGTTGCCCTCCAGCACGGCTGCCGCCCGCGTGTGCAACGCCCTGAGCTGCGGCGCCCTGAGCTGCGGCGAACCCGGCGGAGCCGCCGGATCGTATGCAACGGCGTACTCCGCCGGGCGGGCGATGAGCTGGGCGGTGCGATCCACTCGGGGCTCCCCGAAGACGACAAGGCCGACTGGTTCGGCAGTGGCTACCGTAGGGTTACGTCTATTTAACACGCAAAACTCAATATGTAATGCAGGCTGGGGAAACACAAGGGGGTGCGCATGACCGGGCGTTCGGGACGGACCGGCAGGACCGTCGGGACCGGCAGGACCGGCAGGACCGGAGGGGCCGGTAGGGCGGGCAGGGCGGGCGGTCAGGCCAGCGCCGGAGATCTGCTCGAACTGGTGCGCAGTGGGCGGGCGACGACCCGCGGAGCCCTCCAGCAGGCCACCGGCCTCTCTCGCGCGACCGTGGGCCAACGCCTGGAGCGTCTCTTCCGTGCGGGCTGGCTGCGCGAGGGCGCCGGCGGCCCGGTCGACTCCCCGCTCGGTGGCCGCCCCTCGATCACCCTGGAGTTCGACGACGCCCACGCGGTCGTCCTGGCCGCGGATCTGGACACCCGGCACGCCCGGGCGGCCGTGCTGACCCTGACCGGCGAGATCCTGGCCGAGCACGGCGGCACCCTGGTCGTCGAGGACGGTCCGGACGCCGTCCTCGGCGAACTCGGCGGCTGGTTCGCCGAGTTGCTGGAGAAGGCGGGCCACCGGCCGGACGAGGTCTGTGGCATCGGACTCGCCGTCCCCGGCCCGGTCGACAGCGAGACCGGCCGGGTCGTCCAGCCGCCGATCATGCCCGGCTGGGACGGCTACGACATACGGAGCCGCCTCGCGCGGGCGTTCACGGAGCGCACCGGGGCGGCGCCGGCGGTCCCGGTGCTCGTCGACAACGACGCCAACCTCATGGCGTACGGCGAACAACGCACCGGGTACCCGGACTGCTCGGCGTTCGTGCTGGTCAAAGTGTCCACGGGCATCGGCGCCGGGGTCGTGGTCGACGGCTCGATCTTCCGTGGCGTGGACGGCGGCGCCGGCGACATCGGGCACATCCGGGTGGGCGCGGAGGCGCTGTGCCGCTGCGGCTCCTACGGCTGTCTCGCCGCCGTCGCCAGCGGTGGCGCCGTGGCGCGGCGGCTCACGGAGTCGGGCATACCGGCGTCCTCGGGCTCGGATGTGCGCGACCTGCTCGCCGCTGGGCACCCCGAGGCCGCGGCGCTGGCCCGTGAGGCGGGGCGCCGCGTCGGGGACGTCCTGGCGACGGTCGTGACGCTGCTCAACCCCGGAGTCCTGATGATCGCCGGGGATCTGGCCGGAACCGCCTTCCTCACGGGCGTGCGCGAGTTGCTCTACCAGCGGGCGCTGCCCCGCTCCACGGCCCGTCTGGACGTCGTGACCTCGCGGCTGGGAGAGCGGGCGGGCCTGGTGGGAGGGGGTGCGCTGGTCGTGGAGCACCTGTACGCGCCGGAGCGGGTGGAGGAGCGGTTGCTGGCGCTGGGGGTGTGAGGGACGCTCGTATGGCGGGCGGCACGACGGGCCGCACGACGAGCGGCAGGCCGACGGCATGACGGGCGGGTTTCCGTCCCGAGACGCGTCCGCATGGTGAAATCGGGCGGCCTGTGGAAGCGTGATTCTCGCCACCCCTGAGGGGGGTAGTGCTCAGATGAGCGGATCATGAGTCGCTGCACTTCTCCAAGGAGTGGCACTGAGTGCCACCGCTTGATCGTTCATCGATCGAAATCAATCGTGCCCCATGGCGCTCGTCTGAGCGGGCTGCGGGGTGGGTGGGAGGTGCTTGCGTTCAAGAAGTGAAAACATCCGCCGCTCTGGGCTTGCCAAGCCTTGACTTTCGATCCGCTGGCGGACGACTGGTTACGAGCACATGACGCGCGAGTAGACGTACCCAGACGCCTTTGATCTGGGTATGTTCCTGGCCGTCAGGGCAGCCACCGCGTCCTCGAGGAGTCGAGACCCGTGTCGGAAAACAAAGATCTCCCGGTAACCGAGCAGGCCGCGAGCGTTGAGGGCGTGAAGTTCGTTTACGACTTCACCGAAGGCAACAAGGACCTCAAGGACCTCCTCGGCGGCAAGGGCGCCAACCTCGCCGAGATGACCAACCTGGGCCTTCCCGTCCCTCCGGGCTTCACCATCACCACCGAGGCCTGCAAGGTCTACCTCGACAGCGGCGAGGAGCCCGCGGCACTGCGTGACGAGGTGAGTGCGCACCTCGCCGCCCTGGAAGAGCGGATGGGCAAGAAGCTCGGCCAGGCCGACAACCCCCTCCTCGTCTCCGTCCGCTCGGGCGCGAAGTTCTCGATGCCCGGCATGATGGACACCGTCCTGAACATCGGCCTCTCCGACAAGTCCGTCCAGGGCCTGGCCAAGCAGGCCGGCGACGACCGCTTCGCGTGGGACTCCTACCGCCGGCTGATCCAGATGTTCGGCAAGACCGTCCTCGGCGTCGACGGCGAGCTCTTCGAGGACGCGCTGGAAGCAGCGAAGACCGCGAAGAAGGTCGCCGTCGACACCGAGCTGGAGGCGGCGGACCTGAAGAAGCTGGTCACCCGCTTCAAGAAGATCGTCAAGACCGAGGCCGGCCGCGACTTCCCGCAGGACCCGCGCGAGCAGATGGACCTCGCCATCAAGGCGGTCTTCGACTCCTGGAACGGCGACCGCGCCAAGCTGTACCGCCGCCAGGAGCGCATCCCCGGCGACCTCGGCACCGCCGTCAACGTCTGCTCGATGGTCTTCGGCAACCTCGGCCCCGACTCCGGCACGGGCGTCGCCTTCACCCGCGACCCGGCCTCCGGCCACCAGGGCGTCTACGGCGACTACCTCCAGAACGCCCAGGGCGAGGACGTGGTCGCGGGCATCCGCAACACCGTCCCGCTCGCCGAACTGGAGCACATCGACAAGAAGTCGTACGACCAGCTGATGCAGATCATGGAGACGCTGGAGAACCACTACAAGGACCTCTGCGACATCGAGTTCACCATCGAACGCGGTCAGCTGTGGATGCTCCAGACGCGCGTCGGCAAGCGCACGGCGGGCGCGGCCTTCCGCATCGCGACCCAGCTCGTCGACCAGGGCCTCATCGACGAGACGGAAGCCCTCCAGCGCGTCAACGGTGCCCAGCTCGCCCAGCTGATGTTCCCCCGCTTCGACGAGGACGCGAAGGTGGAGAAGGTCGGCCGGGGCATCGCGGCCTCCCCGGGCGCGGCCGTCGGCAAGGCCGTGTTCGACTCGTACACCGCCGTCAAGTGGTCCCGCTCGGGCGAGAAGGTCATCCTCGTCCGCCGCGAGACCAACCCCGACGACCTCGACGGCATGATCGCCGCCGAGGGCATCCTGACCAGCCGCGGCGGCAAGACCTCGCATGCCGCAGTGGTGGCCCGGGGCATGGGCAAGACCTGCGTCTGCGGCGCCGAGGAGCTCGAGGTCGACACCAAGCGCCGCCGGATGACGGTGCCCGGCGGCCACGTGGTGGAGGAAGGCGACGTCATCTCCATCGACGGGTCGAGCGGCAAGGTCTACCTGGGCGAGGTCCCGGTCGTCCCGTCCCCCGTCGTGGAGTACTTCGAAGGCCGGATGCACGCGGGCGCCGACGACGCCGACGAGCTCGTCGAGGCCGTCCACCGCATCATGGCCTTCGCCGACCGCAAGCGACGGCTGCGGGTGCGCGCGAACGCCGACAACGCCGAGGACGCGCTGCGCGCCCGGCGCTTCGGCGCCCAGGGCATCGGCCTGTGCCGCACGGAGCACATGTTCCTCGGCGACCGGCGTGAGCTGGTGGAACGCCTGATCCTCGCGGACACGGAGGTGGAGCGCGAGGAGTCCCTGAAGCAGCTCCTGCCGCTGCAGAAGAAGGACTTCGTCGAGCTCTTCGAGGCGATGGACGGCCTCCCCGTGACGATCCGTCTCCTGGACCCGCCGCTGCACGAGTTCCTGCCCGACATCACCGAGCTGTCGGTGCGGGTGGCGCTGGCGGAGTCCCGCCAGGAGTCCCACGAGAACGACCTGCGCCTGCTCCAGGCGGTCCACCGCCTGCACGAGCAGAACCCGATGCTGGGCCTGCGGGGCGTACGCCTCGGCCTCGTCATCCCCGGCCTGTTCACGATGCAGGTCCGGGCCATCGCGGAGGCGGCGGCGGAGCGCAAGAACGCCAAGGGCGACCCGCGCGCAGAGATCATGATCCCGCTGGTCGGCACCGTCCAGGAGCTGGAGATCGTCCGCGAGGAGGCCGACCAGGTCGTCGCGGAGGTCGAGGCGGCGACCGGCGTCGCCCTGAAGCTGGCGATCGGCACGATGATCGAACTCCCCCGGGCGGCCCTCACCGCCGACCAGATCGCGGAGGCGGCCGAGTTCTTCTCCTTCGGCACGAACGACCTCACCCAGACGGTCTGGGGCTTCAGCCGGGACGACGTGGAGGCTTCCTTCTTCACGGCGTACCTGGAGAAGGGCATCTTCGGCGTCAGCCCCTTCGAGACCATCGACAAGGACGGCGTCGGCTCGCTGGTCAAGGCCGCGGCCGAGGCGGGCCGCGCGACCCGCCCCGACCTGAAACTCGGCGTCTGCGGCGAACACGGCGGCGACCCGGAGTCCGTCCACTTCTTCCACGAGGTAGGCCTGGACTACGTCTCCTGCTCCCCGTTCCGAATCCCGGTAGCCCGCCTGGAAGCGGGCCGAGCAGCCACCCAGTCGACGGGCAGCGACCACCGCTGAGGCGGGGCCCCGGGGCCCGGGGCCGTGTGGTCCGAAGGGGCTGAGGCCCTGACAGGCCCTGACGCCCGGAGAGGCTGAAGGGTCCATGAACCCCGGAGCCGCCGCTGGTCCCCGACCCTCACCGATCGGCGGCGGCTCCGGCGCACCAAGGAGGACGGCACCCTGTGCGGGGGTGCCGTCCTCTTGTGTTGTGCCGTTTATGGGAGTGTTGCGCAGTTCGTTCCCCGCCTCAGGTATCTCTCGTGATGGCTGTTTCGGGTGCGGTTTGCGTGGGGTGTCTGGATTTCGATCACCTGATGTGATGGCGGGTGAGCGACTGAAGGTTTCAGCACGTGATCGACCAACTACGTTCTGTTGTCAGTGGTGGTCGACGGGGCTGCCGGGCGGTCGGAGAGGTACGCGATGCGGAAGGTATTGGCCGGAGTGCTGGCTGCGGGGGCGTTTCTTGTGGGGGTGGGGACGGCGGTTGGCGCGGAGGGATGGCACTACCTGCCGAGGCAGAGTGCGAGGGGCGTTGACTTCACAGATGGTTCGTACCGCTTCCATCCTGCAGGCCAGAATCACGGCGCATTCGAGTGGAAAGGCGTCCTGAGGGACGCTGACGCCCACGACGGTCACAACGTCTACGTGCAGGTGCGTGTCGAGGGTCACGACTGGGTTCGTTACGACGGCAAGCAGGGAAAGGCCGTCGCCTTGCATCACTCGAACTGGGACGGTGCCCAGCGCTACACGGAGCATGCGCGGATCAGGGCATGCAGTAACCGTGGCAGTCTGCACCCGGACAACTGCTCAAGCACGCTGAATTACACGAGTCGTCACTAAAAGCGTCTGCACCCCACAGCCCAGATGCCCGCATCTGGGCTCCCTCTCGTCATAGGGGAACGATCATCAACACGTCAGAAGTCTTGTCCGCCAAGGGTGTCGACCTTTTCTACGGGGAGACGCCCGCCGTCAGGAATGCCGACATCAGCCTGCGCCGGGGCGAAGTCGTGGCGATCACCGGGCAGAGTGGCTCCGGCAAGTCCTCATTGCTGTATTGCCTTGCCGGGGTCCTGCCCGTGGTGCGCGGTGAAGTTCGATTCGAGGGACGCGTTCTCGGCGAACTCGACGACGAGGAACTCAGCGCGCTGCGCCGTGAGCGTTTCGGATTCGTTTTCCAGTACGGCGAACTACTCCCGGAGCTGACCGTGGAAGAGAACACCGCCCTGCCGCTGCGTCTGGCCGGGCAGCGCAAGGCACAGGCGCTGACCGCTGCCGGGGAGGTTCTCGGACGTCTGGGTCTCGCCGATCTGCGACAGCGTCGGCCTTCGCAGGTGTCAGGAGGGCAGAGCCAACGCGTTGCGGTCGCACGGGCGTTGGTGCATCGACCGGCTGTGGTGTTCGCAGATGAGCCGACGGGATCGCTGGACAGTGCCAACGCTACCGCTGTCCTGGAAGAGTTCCTGTCCCTTGCCCGTTCCCAGGGGACAGCGGTGGTGCTCGTCACGCACGATGCCCAAGTGGCCTCCCGGGCTGACAGCCAGTATGCGATGCGCGACGGCGTTCTCTCGGCCCTGGCGCGGGAGGCGACATGAAGGAACTCCTGCTGGGTCTACGGCTGTTGCTGGGCAGTGGGCGGGGCAACCGAGTGCGGTTCCTCCTCATGGCCGGAGGAAGTGCCGTCGGTGTCTGTTGCCTGGCCATGGTGCTTGCGATCCCCGGGATCCTGGCAGCGCAGGACGGGCGTAAGGCGGCACGCGTGGGGGAATGTCGCAACCAACGCCAAGTCTGTGTCGAGGCAAATAGGGCACCTCGCGAGATCAGGCTGACGGACCCGTACGGCTCCCGCCCCATGACCCGTGTTTTCCACGCACCAGGTACCTTTGCCATTGACCCTCCCCCTGGGCTGAGTGAACTGCCGGCTCCCGGCGAGATGTTCGTGTCGCCGCGACTGCACGAAGCGCTCAGAAAGGAGCCGGGTCTTGCCCAGCTCGTGCCGGGGCGGGAACGGGGACTCATCAGCCCTCGAGGGTTGGCTCACCCCGATGAGTTGTACGCGTACATCGGCGTCACTCGGGGCCAGTTGAAGGACGGGGATCCCGTGACGTCCTATGGGAGATCGTCCACAGACGACGAAACGGTGGAGCCCTCGACGCTGGGCCTCGTGCGGTTCGCGCTGTGCGGTGTTGTCCTTCTTCCGTTGGCTGTCTACCTGTCGGTGTGTGCGCGGCTGTCGGCTGCAGCGCGGGCCCGACGGCTTGCGGCACTGCGGCTACTCGGGTTGAGCAAGAAGGGCGTTCAGCGCGTCAATGCAGCCGAGACGGTCGCTGCCGCACTCCTTGGTGCGGCGCTCGGTCTGTGCATCTACGCAGCGGCCAACCAACTCATCTCCCGCGTCGGTCTCCCCGGCTTCCGGTGGTATCCGTCGGATGGATCGCTAGCCTTGTCCGCTGCCCTCGTCTGTCTGATCGGTTGTCCAGTACTCGCCTGGTTCGCGGGAGCCATCGGGGCCAGGAAGGCTGCTGCGAACCCTTTGGCTGTGAGGCGTAGTGCGGTGGAGAAACCGCCCGCGAAGTGGAGGCTGCTGCCGCTCCTTCCGGGGCTGGGTATCGTCGCCGCTTACTGCGTGGCTGGCGCGACGGGGCACGCGCCCCGAGGCACCTCGGTCTCGTCGATCTTGATGCCGCTCGCCGTCGTGTTGGTGGGCGTAGGGCTCGTACTGTCACTCCCGATCCTCTCCCGGAGTTTGTCCCGGTCGGTGGCACGTACCAGCTCTCTGTCGCTCGGACTGGCTATGAGGCGTAATGAGATGGAGCCCGGTGGGGCTCTGCGCGTGGCGAGTGGTCTGGTGCTGCTCGTTTATGCGGCATCGCTCGCGCAAGGAGTTCTCATCGAACTGGACCAAGTTTCCAAGAACACATCACCTGTGCAGTCGTACATGCTGTCTCTCGACGGCGTCAGCCAAGATCGGCAGCGGGCGTTCGAGGCCGTGGCGGGTGTCCGTGGGTATGGCATGGAGGCGCGATCGTGGAGGAATCCCGAAATCGAGTTTCCACCGATGATCTCCGCCTTGATTGCCACGTGCAGCCAAATTCGCGGGATGGTTCCTGAAATTGGACGCTGCACGGACGGACGACCTTTTCGAGTGGTGAACCCTCTGGGGGCGTACGACGAGGACAGCAAGCCTGGTGCGAGTTTCCCTTTCCATCTCAGGAATGACAGAGGCGAGCGGCGTGTGGTGACGCTTCGAGTGCCGAAGCGCCAGGTGATCTACCGGGATGAACCAGGACTCTCGGCGTTGAGCAGTGTCGACGTCGTAGTCCCGCCGTCCTTCTTGCCTGACGGCTTCCGGCCCGAGGGGGCTAGTCTCACCCTGGTCAGCAGCTCGGAACCCCAGATCGTCCGTGACGTCCTTGACGACATCGGCGGAGTCGATCCAACCGTCGAGTTGGAGACGCCCGGCGTAGTGGTGACCGCCCTTCAACAGATCACCGTAGTCAAGTCGATCCTCGCTATGGGCATGGTCCTCGGCCTCATCATCGGCGTAGCCGCCTACCTCGTGGCTGCCACCGATCGCGCGGTCGAGCGCCGGCCGCAGGTGACCGCTCTGTCTCTGCTCGGTGCGCGGCCTCGTACGTTGCGGGCCGTGCAGGTGTCGCAGGTTGTGTTGCCACTGGCGGTGGGCCTGGTGTTGGCGGTCGTCACAGGGAAGGCGGCCGAGTCCAGCTATCTCGTCAGCGGCGGGGGCGAGGTCTTCTGGGACGGGGCCGGTGTGCCGCTGTTGGTGGCTTCCGCTCTCGGAGCCGTGGCGGTCGCCGCCTTTGGATCCCTGCCGTTGATCGGGCGGCGGATCGATCCGGAGTTGATTCGGCGGGACTGACGGAGAGCGGGCGGACGTGGTGTGGGGCGGTACCTCCGGTATGAGGTGCCGCCCCTTTCTGGTGGATACGGCCGGCGGGCGAGGGGAGTAGGCGGTGTCTCGGTTCGTTCGTGTTCAGTTGCTGGTTCGGCAAACCTGCGCGGGTGCCGCTATTCGCAGCCGACTCCGTCTCCGTCGCGGTCCAGGTGGCGGCCATAGCCCGGGTCGCCCACGTGTACGGGGGCGGCTCCGGCGGCGCGGGCGGCCGTGCAGTTTTCGTAGTACACGCTTCCGGAGTCGTCGGAGGAGTTGTCGTCCGTACTGCTCTCGTTCGCCGCGGCCCCGGCTCCAGCCCCTGCACCTGCCTGCGCCGTTACCGTCTTCGTGACCCGCACCGTTTTCGTCGCCGTTGCTGTCGCGGTGACCGTGCCCGCCGGTTTCGGTACGGCTGTTTCCGTTGCTGTGGTGGTCACGGTCACCGTCGGCTGCGGCTTCGCGGAGGTCGCCTTCGCGTCGGTCGTCTTGTTCCCGTCGCTGTTTCCGACGCCCATGCCGATGAACAGGGCCAGGGCGAGGGCGGGCAGGACGTATCTCTTGCGGGCCCACCGGGGAGCGGGCGGGGTGGGCGGTGCGGTGTACGGGTTGGTCATGGCGTCCCCCCAGGACTGTGGTGTGAGGGGACGACGGTATGGCCGGTTTGCTTGTGGTGTATGGGGTGTGGCTGTTCTGTGACTTTTCTGTGTGTGTCGCCTGAGGGCGGGTCGTCGATCATCGATCACCAGCCCTCCGCTCCTTCTCCCAGGCGGTGGTGCCACCAGGGGGCCGATCGCGGTCGGGGGTCGGGCAGGGTGCGGTTCAGGTAGCGGCGGTCCAGCGTTCGTACCGTGCGGGCGAGTTCGGCTCGGGCTCTGGGTGGGAGGAGGCGCAGGGTCTCGGCGAGGACGTCCCGGGTGTGGCGGACGTCGTCCAGGCCGCAGCCCGGGCAGCCGGGGCACGCGGACGTGCGGGGATAGAGGATGCCGCGGCCCGGGGTCGTCACGAAGGCGTGGTAGCGCTGCAGGGCGCTCGCTGTCGCGCCGGGGAAGAGGTGGAAGTCGCCGCCCTCGTGCTCGACGTGGTGGATCGCGCGGCTGGTGCGGGCGGAGAGGCCGCGGATGCGTGTCGGCTGGGGGGCCGTGCGGGTGCGGGTGCGGAGGTCGGGAGAACGGCGGGCGCGCAGCGCGCCGGGGCGGCTACGCGCCATCTGCCTTTCGGCCGACGGTGATGGTCGTCGTCATGCGTTCATGATGTCACCCGCCCGGGTGTCGGGTCGCTGTGGCGTCAGATCGGCACCGCGACCGCCGTGAACGTCGTCGGGACCTGCGGGCTGGTGAAGCGTGCGTTGACCAGGTAGAGGCCGCGGCCGTCCGGCGTTACCGACGATCCCGTTGGCGTTGTTGACGTCCGGGAGCTGGACCCAGTTGCTTCTGTTTTGAACTTCGTTGGCCGGTGACGAGCCGTCGCCCGACCGTGTTCCTCAATCCAGTGTGGAGTCGTCGTCGTAGGGTGCGGTGAGGGGGCGGGAGCAGTGGAAGGAGTGCGGTCATGGCCGGCTGGAGTGTGCGTGACATCCCTGATCAGAGCGGTCGTACCGCTGTCGTCACCGGGGCCAACAGTGGGCTCGGGTACGTCACCGCGCGGGAGCTTGCCCGCAAGGGGGCGCGGGTCGTGCTCGGCTGCCGGAGTGAGGCGCGGGGGCGGGATGCCGTTGCGCGGCTGCGTGGTGAAGTGCCGGGTGTGGAGGTTGAGTTGGGGCGGCTCGATCTCGGGGATCTCGGCTCTGTGCGGGAGTTCGCGGAGTCTCTGCCGTACAAGCGGCTGGATCTGCTCGTCAACAACGCGGGTGTGATGGCGTTGCCGTACGGCACGACCGCCGACGGGTTCGAGACGCAGTTCGGGGTGAACCACCTCGGGCACTTCGCCCTCACGGGGCTTCTGCTGCCCGCGCTGCTCGCCGGGGAGGGTCGGTCGGCCGGCTCGCCCATCAGCGAGCAGTCCGGGGCGCGGGTCGTGACCGTTTCCAGCATGGCCCATCTGCTCGGCAACATCGATCCGAGCGATCTCAACTCCGAGCGGCGTTATCGCCGTTGGACCGCCTACGGCCGTTCCAAGACGGCCAACCTGCTGTTCACGCACGAGCTCGCGCGCCGGCTCGCGGCGGCCGGGTCCGGCGTCGTGGCGGCGGCCGCGCACCCGGGGTACGCGGCGACCAACCTCCAGACGGCCGGGCCGCGCGCCGAGGGGCGCCGGGTCGCCGAGCGGCTGATGGCGCTCGGCAACCGGGTGATCGCCCAGCCCGCCGAGGCCGGCGCGCTGCCCACGCTGTACGCGGCGACCGCGCCCGGTGTCCGCCCGGACTCGTTCACGGGGCCGTCCCTCGCGATGTGGCGTGGGGCGCCCGCACCGTCCCGGCGGGCGCCCTGGACCCTCGACGACCGGGCGGCGGAGCGGTTGTGGGCCGCCTCCGAGGAACTGACCGGGGTGTCCTACGCCGCCGCGCTCAAGGCGGCCTGAGCTGCCAGGGCGGCCTGAGCCGCCAGGGCAGCCTGGGGCGCCTGAACTCGCCTGCCCTGGCTACTGGTTGCAGCTCGTGGAGACGCGGGCCTTGTTGGACCAGGTGTTGGTGGCGATGTCCCACACCATCATGGTCGAGTCCTTCGCGTAGCCGTAGGCGGTGCAGTCCAGCAGGCCCGTCGTCACGTTGAAGGAGCCGCCGGGGCGGCCGGTGATCCGGCGGGCGGTGGCGTCCTTCGTCCAGACCGGGATCCCGCGCGGGCCCGAGTCGCTGAAGAGGGCCATCCGTATGGTGCCGCCGACGGTGAAGCTTGGCCGTGCATGTCGATGCCGTAGATGCCCATGGTGCTGCCCCTGCGGGTGGCCCAGGCGTACGGGGTGCTGCGGTGGGCCTGGGTCTCGATGGCCTGCCCCCGTCCTGGTGCCGGGGCCGGTGCAGATACGGGTGCCGGTGTCGATGCCAATGCCGAGGTCGCGGTGAGGGTGGTGACCGCCGCGACGGCGAGGACGGTCGCGGCGCGCGAGACGTGCGAAAGGTTCATGAGCGTTCCCCGATCTCCGCCGACCGCGCTGCGGTGCGCGGCCGATGTTCTGGGGGACACCGGACCGCGCACCGGGGTTGCGGCTTCGTCGGAGGGTTCGGGGGTGCGGAAGCACGGGGGTGGTGCGGCCGTCCGGCCGCACGTGACCTGTACCTACGCCGCCCGCCCGGGCCCTGTCAGTAGGAGGAGTAGCCCTGCGCGTATCCGCCTCCGTGGCTCTGGCCGTAGTCCCGGCCGTGGTTCTGGCGGTAGTCCTGCCCGTAGTTCTGCCCGTAGTTCTGCCCGTAGCTCTGCTCGTGGTCCTGCGGGGGCTCGGGGAGGTATTCGTCCGCGTACTCCTCCACGTACCTCTGTGCGAAGTCCTCCGGCATCGGCGTGGTGTCCAGGTAGAACCACTCGGCGGTGGGGCCGGGGGCGGACGCGGTGGCGGATGCCGGGACGGGCTGGCGGCGCGGCAGCGGGTCGGGCTGTGGGTCGGGCTGCGGGGGCGCGGGGCGTTCGGCCACCGGGACCATGCCCTCGCCCACCGGCTGCTCGGCCCCCGCAGGGGATTGTTTCGCCGGGCCCGGCATCAGTAGTTCCACCCGTAGGCCCTTGCCGCGTTGCTGGGCGGTGAACTCCTCCACCTGGCTGCGGCAGGCGTGGTCGAGGTGGGTGACGCCGGTGAGGTCGAGCCGGATGCGGGGTTTTCCGGCCTCGGCGGCGGACTCCAGGGCCTCGATGACCTGGGGCAGCCGCAGGAAGGTCGCGTTGCCGGCCATCACCACCTTCGCGGTGTCGTCCTCGATGTGCTGCCGGATGACCGTCTGCGACATGCGCACCGCGGCCAGCACGATGCCTGCCGCGAGGCCGATCAGGACGCCCTCCAGGAGTGCTGTCGCCACGATGACCAGCGTGGTGAGGGTCATGACCGCGAACTCGCCGCGGTCCTGCCGCCACATCTTCGGGAACTCGGCGGGCGCGAAGAGCTTCCAGCCGCTGTGGACGAGCACGCCCGCGAGCACCGAGATCGGGATCAGGGCCAGCACCTGGGGGAGCAGGAGCGCGAAGGCCAGCAGCCACAGGCCGTGCAGGGTGCGGGAGAGCCGGGTTTTGGCGCCCGCCTGGACGTTCGCCGAGCTGCGGGCCACCACCGCCGTGATGGGCAGCGCGCCGACGAGTCCCGCGAGGGTGTTTCCGGCGCCCTGGGCGATCAGCTCGGGGTTGTAGCGGGTGCGCGGTCCGTCGTGCATACGGTCCACCGCCGCGGCCGTGAACAGGGACTCCGCCGAGGCGATCACGGTGAAGGTGAGGATCGCGGTGATGATCCCGGCGTCCGCCAGCCCCGCGAACTGCTCCGGGCCGGGGACGTCGACCGAGGCCAGCAGGTTGCCGACCTGGAGCGTCTTGACGTCCACGCCCGGGGTCGCGGCCACCGCGATGCCGATGCCCACCGCGACCAGGGCCGCGGGCACCTTCTTGATCGGCCCCGGCGCCTTCTTCCAGAGAAAGCTCAGGACGACGGTGACGACGCCCAGGCCCGCCGCGATCAGCGCCTGCGGGTCGGCGAAGGTGTTCGCGAGCAGGCCGGGGATGCCGGCCATGTTCTCCAGCGGGGTGCCGGGGGCCTTCGCGTCCATCGCCGGGTACGCCTGGCTGAACATCAGCGGCAGACCGATGCCCGCGAGCATGCCCTGGACGACGGCCAGCGAGATCGCCTGGAAGAACCGGCCCAGTCTCACCAGACCGAGAACGATCTGGAGGAGCCCGGAGAAGAGCACGATCACGCCGAGCATGGCCACGCCGTACTCCAGCACGGTCTCCGCGACCAGCGCGGCGAGACCGGCGGCCGGGCCGCTCACCTGGAGCGTGCTGCCGCGCGCCGCGCCCACCACCAGACCGCCGATGACGCCCGAGATGATGCCCAGCTCGGGGGAGACGCCGGAGGCGACGGCCACGCCGATGCACAGCGGCAGCGCGACCAGGAAGACGACGAGGGACGCGGTGATCTCGGTGGCGAGATCCGCCTTCGGGCCGCCCTTGGCCCCCCGCGGCCCTGTCTGGGGCTGCTGGGACTGCTGGGGCTTCGCCGGGTAACCGGTCGTGCCTTCTGTAGGGGCGTCGGCCCTGTTGTCGGGAGCCCTGTTGTCCGGAGTCCTGGGGCCGGGAGCCCTGGGGCCGGGAGCCCTGGGATCGCGGGCCCGCATGCCGCGGGTCCTCGTCGCGTGTGCGCCGCTCATGCCGCGTGCACCCGGAACAGACCGTCCGCGTCGAGCTCGTGCACCTGGCCGGTGTCCACCTCGTAGTACCAGCCGTGCAGTCGCAGCCGTCCCGCGTCGAGATGGCGGCGCGCCGTCGGGTAACTCCGCAGCACGGAAAGCTGGTTGACGACGTTCAGCTGGGCGACGTCCGGCATCGACGGGTCCTCGACGTCGCCGTCCAGGACGGACGCCAGCCTCGGGCGGGCCAGTTGCAGCCAGGCGTCCACGCCGGGCAGGGCGGAGAGGTCGTCGCCGGACTTGAGGGCGCCCATCGCGCCGCAGTGGGAGTGGCCGCACACCACGATGTCCTGAACGCCGAGCACCTCCAGTGCGTACTCGATGGTGGCGGCCTCGCCCGAGGCGCCCTGCCGGCCGTGCGGCGGAACGATATTGCCCGCGTTTCGCAGCTCGAATATCTCACCGGGCCGTGCGCCCGTGATCAGAGCGGGTATCACCCGTGAGTCCGAGCAGGTGATGAACAATGCCTCGGGATATTGGCCTTCGGCCAGCCGTCGGTATTCGCCGCTTTCGAAGTCGACCCGTCGTTTGAACGAGCGGGCGCGGTCCAGCAATGCCTTCACGGATCCTCCCAGGTCAGAGCTGGTCGTCGTGGGGGTCCGACCAGTTCCTCATCACCGTAGAGGGGCGTTTGCCAGGCGAAGGTTAGAGGAACGCTAAACCGCCGACAAAAATGGGACAGTTTTCGTACGGAGTTGAGCCGCTGCTCACATTGTCCGGGAGGGGTGCGGCGTTTTTCTTACCGTTCTTGTAGCGTGACGGAGCAACGGATCCACGGAACACGCGAATTCGGTTCACGGGAGAGACGGGAACGCATGGGTGTACGAGTCCTGCTCATCGAGGACGACCGGACGATCGCCGAACCGCTCGTCGAGGGCCTTGGCAACTTCGGCCTGACGGTGCATCACGTCAGCACCGGGAACGAGGGGTTGAGGGGCCCGTACGGCGATGTCGTCCTGCTCGACCTGGGGTTGCCCGACATCGACGGCATCGACGTCTGCCGGGGCATCCGACAGGCCTCCGACGTCCCCATCATCATCCTCAGCGCGCGGGGCGAGGAGGCGGACCGCGTCCTGGGACTGGAGCTGGGCGCCGACGACTACCTGGCGAAGCCCTTCAGCATGCGTGAACTGGTGGCCCGGGTGCGCGCGGTGACCCGACGGACCCAACGGGGGCTTCAGAAAAGGGACTTCACCGAGACGGCCCCCGGCTACAACGCCCAGCCGCAGCCGCAGCCGCAGCCGCAGCCGCAGCCGCAGCCGCAGCCGCAGCTCACTGGCGATGCCGTCGGCCCCCTCGTCGTCGACCGGCGGACCCGGCAGGTCTGGGTCGGGCCGGACTCGGTGACGCTGACGCCCAAGGAGTTCGAGCTGCTCGCGCTGCTCACCGAGGATCCGGGGGCCGTTTACTCGCGGCAGCAGATCCTCGACCGGGTGTGGGATCCGCACTACCAGGGGCCGACGAAGACACTGGACGTCCATGTGGCCACCCTGCGAAGGAAGTTGGGCCACCCGGCCTGGATACAGACCCTTCGCGGAGTGGGCTTCCGGCTGGCCGTGCAGACCACCTCACCGGACACACGGCAGGCACCCGCCCCGCAGTACGACCCCACCCCGCAGTACGCCCCCGCCCCGCAAAATGCCCCCGCGTCACAGCAGGCACCCGCGCCTCCCGCATACGAGCCGCCGGCCCCGTACCCCCACGGAACTCACGACTTCACCCAGACCCACGACCACGACTTCACTCAGGCCCACGACTTCACCTCGGCCCGTCGGTTCGACGAGCCTCACCCCACGGCGGCCTACCGATGACCCGTCGGCTGCTGCTCAGCTATCTCACGCTCGCCGCGCTCGTCCTGGTCTGTCTGGAGATCCCGCTGGGCTTCGTGTACTCGCGGGGCGAGCGGGAGCGGGTGATGAACGCGGCGAAGGACGAGGCGGAGTCGGTGTCGGCGTTCGCCTCGCTGTCCATCTCGGCCGGCCGGGCGGCGCAGGACCTGCCCGAGCGGGCCGCGCACTGCGCCGAACGCATCGGCGGCAAGGTGCTGATCGTCGACGAGCGCGGCTCGCTGTTGGCCAGCTCGCATCCGCTCACCGCGAGCGAGGAACGCGGCCTGGCCGCCTGGCCGGGCATCGCCGCCGCGCTCCAGGGGACGGCGACGGCGGACGTCCGCACGTCCACCATCGGCGGGGTGCAGTATCTGGCGGTGGCCGCCCCGGTCCGGCACGGCGTCGAGGAGCAGGGCGCCGTCCGGATCACCCTGCCGACCCGGATGGTGTCCGAACGCGTTCACCACGTGTGGCTGTTGCTTGCGCTCGGCGGCCTCGCCGCGCTCACCGCGGTCGCCGCCCTCGGGTTCGTCATCGCCCGCTGGACCGGCCGTCCGATCCGTGAACTGGAGCACGCCACCCATGAGTTGGCCGTCGGCGGTGCCGCAACGCCCGTCGCGATCACCAAGGGGCCGCCGGAGGTCCGCAGTCTCGCCGCGACGTTCAACCGCACCGCCGCCCGTCTGGAACACCTCCTGGCCTCCCAGCGGGCGTTCGCCGGCGAGGCCTCGCACCAGCTGAAGACGCCCCTCGCGGCGCTGCGGCTGCGGCTGGAGAACCTGGAGAACGACATCGCCCTGAACGCGCGGGGCTCGCTCACCGCCGCGCTGACCGAGACCGACCGGCTGGCCCGGATGGTCGAGGGGCTGCTCGCGATGGCCCGGCTCGACGAGAGCGCCGCCGAACGGGAGACGGTCGATCTGGGCCGGGTGTGCGCGGAGCGCCACCGCGCCTGGACGCCGCTGTACGAGCAGCACGGCGTCTGGCTGGCGCTGGCCGGGGACTACGCGGGCGAGGTGCTGGCGCTGCCCGGCGCGGTGGAGCAGATCCTCGACAACCTGCTCTCCAACGCCCTGCGGGTGGCGCCCTCGGGCTCCACGGTCTCGATCGACCCTCGCCACCAGACCCCCGGGGGCACCCCATCCCACGAGCGGCGTTTCCCGCACCGGCAGCCGAGTCGTCCGGCGGGTCCGGCGTGGGTCGAGCTGCACGTCATGGACGAGGGGCCGGGCATGACCGAGGAACAGCGGCGGCGCGCCTTCGACCGCTTCTGGCGCGCCCCGGACGCGCCCAAGGGCGGTACCGGTCTGGGCCTCGCCCTGGTGCAGCGCCTCGCCCACGCGAGCGGCGGCGAGGTGGCCCTGCGGCCCGCGCCGCGCGGCGGCCTGGACGCGGTGGTCCGGCTCCCGGCGGTGCCGACCCTGCCCGGCGTGCCCGCACCCCGGTCGGCCAGACACCTTGAGCCCACGGCGCCCGGCCGCCGGTAGGCAGGTAGGTAGGCAGGACGGGCGACGACAGGACGGGCGTGCCCGTCCCGTCCGCCCGTCAACAGCTGCCCGTCAGACCGTCAGACCGTCAGACCGTCCGCCCGCCAACCGCCAACCGCCAACCGCCAACCGTTGGCCGTTGGCCGTCAGGCCGTCCGTACCTCGTATGTCGCGATGCGTACCGTCTCGTCGTCCAGGCACTCCCCGCTCCGCAGGTCGAACCGCTGCTTGAGCAGCGGGGAGGCGACGAACGGGCGGCCCTGGTGGGTGCCGGTCAGGCCGCGGGAGAGGACGGCCGCGCCGCCGAACGGGTCGCGGTTGTCGACGGCGTACAGCTCGCCCGCCCGGTCGCGGAACAGGGCGACCTGGCGGCCGTCGGGCAGCAGGGCGGCCACGCCCCGGCCGGGGAGCAGCTGGGTGAGGTCGCAGACCGTGAACCAGTCCTCGCCGCCCTCCTCCAGCCGCAGGTGGACCTTGAGGTCGGTGGTCTCGATTGCCAGGGTCATCGCTGGGTGCTCCCTTCCAGGGGACGGTGGCCGATGGTCAGCAGCGGCAGGTCGGGCTTGATCTGGTCGCGCTCGGGGACGAAGCCGACGACCGGGTCGGGGGTGTCCGGCGCGTTGACGAACGACACGAACCGGGCGAGCTTCTCGGGGTCGTTGATGGTGGTCGCCCACTCGTCGGCGTAGTGCGCGACGTGGTCCTTCATCAGGGACTCCAGCTCCTCGCAGATGCCGAGGGAGTCCTCCACGACCACGTCGCGGACGTGGTCCAGGCCGCCGGGGATGCGCTCCAGCCAGGTCGAGGTGCGCTCCAGGCGGTCGGCGGTGCGGATGTAGAACATCAGGAACCGGTCGATGAGGCGGATCAGTTCGGCGTCGTCGAGGTCCTGGGCGAGGAGGTCGGCGTGGCGCGGGGTGGCGCCGCCGTTGCCGCCGACGTAGAGGTTCCAGCCGCCTGCGGTGGCGATGATGCCGAAGTCCTTGGACTGGGCCTCGGCGCACTCGCGGGCGCAGCCCGAAACCGCCGACTTGAGCTTGTGGGGCGAGCGCAGTCCCCGGTAGCGCAGCTCCAGGTCGATCGCCATGCGGACGGAGTCCTGGACGCCGTAGCGGCACCAGGTCTGGCCGACGCAGGACTTCACCGTGCGCAGGGACTTGCCGTAGGCGTGGCCGGACTCGAAGCCGGCGTCGACCAACCGGGTCCAGATCAGCGGGAGTTGTTCGACGCGTGCGCCGAACATGTCGATGCGCTGACCGCCAGTGATCTTCGTGTAGAGGCCGAAGTCGCGGGCGATCTCACCGATCACGATGAGGCCCTCGGGGGTGATCTCGCCGCCGGGGATGCGCGGGACGACCGAGTAGGAGCCGTTCTTCTGGAGGTTGGCGAGGAAGTGGTCGTTGGTCTCCTGCAGGGCCGCCTGCTCGCCGTCCAGGACGTAGCCGCTCGCGCCGATCGTCGGGGCGAGGGACGCGATGATCGACGCGACCGCCGGCTTGCAGATGTCGCAGCCGTCGCCGCCCCGGGCGTCCTCGCGGCCGTAGCGGTCGAGGAGGTCCTGGTAGGTGTTGATGCGCAGGGCGAGGACGATCTCGTACAGCTCCTCGCGGGTCTGCGCGAAGCAGCCGCACAGGCCCTTGTCGACCTCGACGCCGGACGCCTCCAGTTCGGCGGTGACGAGCTGGCCGAGGACCTTGACGCAACTGCCGCAGGTCGTACCGGCCTTGGTGCACTTCTTCACCTCGGGCACGGTGGTGCACTGGTGGTCGGTGACCGCGGCGCGGATGGTGCCCTTGCGGACGTTGTTGCAGGAGCAGATGATCGCGTCGTCCGGCAGCGCGGACGGGCCGAGCTGGACGGACTCGCCGGCGCCGGCGGGCAGCACCAGCGACTCGGGCGCGACCGGCGGGACGGAACCGGTGAACGCCTTCAGCGTGCCGTACGCCTCCGCGTCGCCGACCAGGATGCCGCCGAGCAGCGTGCCGTCGCGGCCGATGACCAGCTTCTTGTACAGGCCCGAGCGGGAGTCGGAGTAGACGACGTCGAGGCAGTCGTCGGTCGCGCCGTGCGCGTCTCCGAAGGACGCCACGTCCACGCCGAGCAGCTTCAGCTTGGTGGACAGGTCGGCGCCGGTGAACTCCGCCTCGTCCTGGGCGATCGTCGCGGCGGCGGTCTCGGCCTGCTCGTAGCCGGGGGCGACCAGGCCGTACACCCGGCCGTCGGAGGCCAGCGCGCACTCGCCGATCGCGAAGACGTGCGGGTCGGTGACCGTACGGCACTGCTCGTCGACCGTGATGCCGCCGCGCTCGCCGACGGTGAGACCGCAGTCGCGGGCGAGCTGGTCGCGGGGGCGGACGCCGGCGCTGAACACCACCAGGTCGGTGGAGAGTTCGGAGCCGTCGGAGAGCTTCATGCCGGTGACCGCGCCGTTCTCGCCGACGACGATCTCCTGCGTGCCCACGCCCGTGTGGACGGACAGGCCCATGTCCTCGATGGTGCGCAGCAGGGCCGCGCCGCCGCCCTCGTCGACCTGGACGGGCATCAGGCGGGGCGCGAACTCCACGATGTGGGAGGTGAGTCCGAGGCCCTTCAGCGCACCGGCCGCCTCCAGTCCGAGCAGACCGCCGCCGACCACCGCGCCGGTCGTCGCCGTCCTGGCGTACTCCTCGATCGCGAGCAGGTCGTCGATGGTGCGGTAGACGAAGCAGCCCTCGGCGTCCTTGTTCGGCACCGGCGGCACGAAGGGGAACGAGCCGGTGGCGAGGACGAGGGTGTCGTACTCGAAGACCTGACCGGAGCGGGCGGTGACCTTCTTCGCCTCGCGGTCGATCGTCTCCGCCGGGTCGCCGACGTACAGCTCGATGCCGTGTGTCTCGATGAACGCCATGTCGGTCATGGAGAGGTCCTCGGGCGTCTTGCCCGAGAAGTACGAGGTGAGCGCCACACGGTCGTATGCGGGACGCGGCTCCTCACAGAGCACGACCACGCGGTGCGTGGCGGTCAGGCCGCGCTCGGCCAGCGCTTCGAGGAAGCGCTGGCCGACCATGCCGTGGCCGACGAGCACGATCGTGGGGGTGGCCCCCAGGGTGGCGGTCATCAGGAGCCTCCATCGTTGGTGAGCAGGTGAAGCAGGGGGCCGCCGTCCGTGGGGAGCGGCTCTGCTCCCTCCCAGGCGCGGGCGAGCGCGCCGACGGTGCCGAGTTCGCCGACGAGGACCCCGCCGACCAGGCGGTCGTCGCGGACGACGACCTTGCGATAGGTGCCCCGGGTGGCGTCGGCGAGCTGCACGACGTCGTCGCCGGGGAGCGGCTCCGTCTCGCCGAACGCGGCGAGGTCGAAGGCGCTCTGCCCGGCGAGCGTGAGCCGGGTGAGGGCACGGGTGCCGCGGTAGCGGGAGTTGGCGACGCCGGTCAGCGACTCGGCGAGGACGTCCGCCTGTTCGAGCGCCGGGGCGGCCAGTCCGTACACGTTCCCGTCGTGCTGCGCGCAGTCGCCGATCGCGCGGATGTGCGGGTCGGACGTGCGCAGTTCGTCGTCGACGAGGATGCCCTTGTGGACGGCGAGCCCCGCGTCCTTGGCGAGTCCGGCGCGCGGGGAGACCCCGCAGGCCAGCACCACCAGATCGGCGCCGAGGGTGTAACCGTCGGCCATCTCGACCGAGCGGACGGCCCCGCCGACGCAGCGCACGTCGCGCACCCGGCACTCGGTGTGGACCTCGACGCCGAGGTCCTTCAGGTGCCGCAGCACCAGCTTCGAGGCGTTCGGGTCGAGCTGGCGCTCCATGAGCCGCTCGGCCTGCTGCGCGAGGACGACCTGCGCGCCGCGCATCGCCAGCGCGCGGGCCGCGGAGACCCCGAGGAGGCCGCCGCCGATGACGACGGCCCGTACGCCCGGCCGTACCGCCTTCGACAGACCGAGGCAGTCGTCCATGGTGCGGAAGGCGTGGACGCCCTCCGGCAGCACGTGGTCAGGGGTGCTGTGCCTTCCCGGGGGGCGACCCCCGGACCCCCGGCCGGAAGAGCCGGTCGGCTCGTCAGCCCGGCGGGCAGAGGCGAGGTACGCGTCCCTGAACAGACCGCGCAGCGGCGGCAGTACCGGGTTGGAGCCGGTGGCCAGGACCAGCGTGTCGTATGCGATCTTCGAGCCGTCCGCGCAGGCCACCGTCCGCCGGTCGCGGTCGATGCCGGTGACCTGGGCCCGGACCAGTCCGGCGGGCGCGGGCAGCGCGATCACCTCGGGGGCGTACCGCCCGGCCAGCACCTCGGCGAGCAGGACCCGGTTGTAGGGCCGGTGCTCCTCCTCGCCGATCAGCAGCGCGGGCGTGCCCAGCTCGCCGAGCCGGCGGGCGAGTCGTACGCCCGCGAGGCCGGCGCCGATCACCACCACACGCGAATTCGAGGTCATGTCCAGGAGCGTGCGGTGCCGACGTTACCCGGCCGCATCACGGTTGTTTCCCGCGAGGAACGCTGCCCTCAGCGGGGGCGGAGGGTGGGTGTGAGGGTTGTCCCCGACGGCCGCCACACAGGTGCCGGCCGTGCTCGCATAGGGTTCCTGACCATGCCCGACATATCCCTGACCATGCTGGTGCTGCTCTGCGTCGCGGCTCTCGCGGCCGGCTGGATCGACGCGGTGGTCGGCGGGGGAGGGCTGCTGCTCCTGCCCGTGCTGCTGCTCGGCCTCCCGGCCGGGACGCCGGCGGCGACCGCGCTCGGCACCAACAAGGCGGTCGCGATCGTCGGCACCTCGGGCGCGGCCGTGACCTACGCGCGTCGCACGCCCGTGGATGTACGGCTCGCGGTGCGGATCGGGCTGGCGGCGCTGGCCGGGTCGTCCGGCGGGGCCTTCTTCGCCGCGGGGATGAGCACCGAGGTGCTGAAGCCGGTGATCATGGTGGTGCTGCTGGGCGTGGCGGCCTTCGTGATCCTGCGCCCCGCCTTCGGCACGGCCCCCGCCGCCGGTCCGGCCTCCCGCTGCCGGACCCTGGCGGCCATCGCCCTCGCCGGCCTCGGCATCGGCTTCTACGACGGTCTCATCGGCCCCGGCACGGGCACCTTCCTGGTCCTCGCCCTCACCGCCGTCCTCCACCTCGACCTGGTCACCGCCTCCGCCACCGCCAAGATCGTCAACTGCTGCACCAACGCCGGGGCGCTCGCGACCTTCGCCTGGCAGGGCGCCGTGCTGTGGCAGTTGGCCGCCGTGATGGCCGTCTTCAACCTCGCGGGCGGCACCCTCGGCGCGCACACGGCCCTGAAGAAGGGCAGCGGATTCGTCCGGGTCGTCCTGCTGACGGTGGTGTTCGCGCTGGTCGCGAACCTGGCCTACGACCAGTGGATCGCCTGAAAACGAGTGGGGGAGTCGGGCCCGGCCCCCTACTGTGACCCGCGTGACGACGCGTGTGACGACTCAGGTGATCGTGCTGAACGGCGGCTCCAGCTCCGGCAAGTCGGGGATCGTGCGATGTCTGCAGGAGGTCCTGCCGGAGCCCTGGCTGGCCTTCGGCGTCGACTCGCTGATCGAGGCGATGCCAGGGGCGGGCGCCGGGATCGAGCTCGCCGCGGACGGCGAGGTGAGCGTCGACGACGAGTTCATGAGGCTGCAGGCGGCGTGGGCGACTGGCGTCGCCGCGATGGTCCACGCCGGCGCCCGGGTGATCATCGACGACGTCTTCCTCGGCGGCACGCGGTCCCAGGAGGGGTGGCGCAAGGTCCTCGACGGACTCGACGTGCTGTGGGTCGGCGTCCGGTGCGAGGCCGCGGTGGCCGCGGGGCGGGAGATCGTGCGCGGCGACCGGGTGCGGGGGATGGCCGAGCGGCAGGCGGAGCTCGTGCACTGGGGCGTGATCTACGACCTGGAGGTCGACACCACGCACAGCGAGGCGCTGGACTGCGCGCGGACGATCGCCCGGACCATCGCAGCGACCGTGCTCAGCGGCTCCCGGTGAGGTGCGCGAAGACGACCACGTTCCCCTGGTAGCCGGTCGACTTGGAGTAGCCGCCCCCGCAGGTGATCACCCGCAGCTCGGGCCGGTCGGCCGCTCCGTACACCTTCTCGTCGGGGAAGTGGCTGGCCTCGTACTCCTCGACGGCGTCGACGGTGAACAGGGCCGCGCCGCCGTCGCGGCGGTCCACCTCCACGGTGCTGCCCTTGCGCAGCGCGCCGAGGTCGTAGAAGACGGCGGGGCCGTCGGCGTTGTCGACGTGGCCGGCCACGATCGCGGTGCCGGTCTCTCCGGGCGTGGCGCCGGCCTCGTACCAGCCGGCGAGGTTCTTCCTCCCGGGGGGCGGCACGTCGAGGCTGCCGCCGGCCGTCAGGCCCAGGCCCATCATCGGGGCGTTCACCCTGATCGCGGGGATGCGGATGCGGATGGGCGGGGACGGCGGCAGGGCGGGGACGGAGCGTACGTCCGTGCTCCCCGAGCGGGCCTGGGCCGCGGACGGCTGCGGCGGGGGGTGCGTCTCGGCGCCGCTGTGCAGCAGCCAGGCGCCGGAGCACAGGGCGACCGCGGTGACGGCCGCTATCGCGGTGTTGCCGACTTCGCGGCGCATCGTGGAACTCCTCTCGGTGAGGGGGCCCCGAGCCCCCTCCGGGCCGCGAGGGGCGTCGGACCCGGAGGGGGAGGGGACATGCGGTACCTGCTTGACGGACAGCGGAGGGTGTCCGTCAGAACCCGTCGCCTCTCGCCCGGCGATGCAGGAGCCAGGTACCGCCCGCGGCGGCGACGGCGAGAGCCGCCACACCGGCCGCGGTCTGCACGGGGTCGGTGCCCAGCGCGCCGCCGACCCCCGTCTTCACACTTCCGCGCGGAGCCGTCGGCTGCCGGTCCGAGGCCAGCGTGACCACCAGGTCCCCGGTGATCCGCCGCCCGTCCCCGCCGCACTCCGCGACGATCTCGTACGTCCCCGGCTGCGCGCTGGGCGGCACCTGGAACCGGCCCGCGGCCTCGCCCTCGTGCGCGCTGGGCGCGAGCGTGAAACGACCGGCGCCCACCGCGCCGGCGTCGCCCGCCGCCGCATGGCCGTTCCCGCACGCCGCCGTGTTCACCGACACCTGGCCGCCCGGCACCGCGACGGAGGGGTACACCTCCAGGTTTCCGGCCCGCGTGCCGGCCGCGTGGGCGGGTCCGGCGAGGCCGGCCGCGGCGGTGACGGCGAGCGCGGTACCGGTCAGCAGCCGGGTGGTGCGTCGCATCGGTGCTCCTCACGGGCTGTTCGGGGTCTTCGGGGTCTTTGAGGTCCTCGAGGACCTCGAGATCTTCGGGATCTTCGGGATCTTCTGAGGTTCTCTGCCTTTCCGAGGTAAGTCGCAGCGGCGAGTGCGCGCTTGCTGATGTCGCGTCAGTAATGGGATGAATGGGTGTCAGATGCGGCGACGTACGGCTGCCGTCACCTGCGTTTGGGCAGGTCATCGCCGTGCGGGCGGCAAAGTGCGGAAAAGCTTCCGAAGAGGGTGTGAACGGGTGACCGGCCACCGCCGCGCGAGTGGGTCACCCCGGCGCGAGTCGGTCACCCCCGCGCGAGTCGGTCACCCCCGCGTGAGCCAGTCCCCGCCCTCGATCGGCTTCCCCCGGGCCCGCAGCCGGGCGGCGACGGCGGGCGCGGCGACGTACACCCAGGCGCGTACGGGAGTCGAGCCGTCCTCGCCGAGCACCGCCCGCTCGACGCGCTCGTAGAGGTTGCGAGGGTCGCCCGGCCGGTACTCCTCCAGCCGGTCGAGCTCGGCGAGCAGCCGTGCGTACGCCGCCGGGAGGGCCGTCACGAGCTCCCCGACGACGGACGCGCCCGCGGCGCCCGGCTGTTCGACCACGTAGGGGTAGCCGGGGCCGTCGTACAGCACCGCGCCGCCGAGCCGGGCCGGCTCCTCGCGCAGGGTGCGGCCGCGCAGGAAGGCGTCGTGGTTGACCTCGCCGGGGCGGAGAGTGCCGTAGACGAAGAAGGGGAGTTCAGGGGCGGTCACGGAAACGATTCTCTCCCCTCACGGCCCCCACACCGGTCTCTCGCGTTGGCGCTATGGACATGACATGTCATGCCCACTTAAATGCCAGGACGACATCGGCGCCACTCCCCAAGCACCCCCACACGCGCCCCCCACGGCGCCTTCCCGAGGAGACCGAAGACACTGATGAGTCGGATACGGCAGCACGTCCGAGGTTCCCGTCTCGCCACCGCCGGCATCGCCGCCACCACGGCCACGCTCCTGGCCGCCGTACTGTCCCCGGTCGCCGACGCGGCCGACAGACCGACCCGGGCCACCGCCCTGGACAACGCGGCGGCGGCCCTCGCCGACCACGCGGCGACCCTGGGCCTGACCTCCGTGCAGGGCACCTCCGTCCGCGACGTGGTCGTCGACAAGGACGGCGCCCAGCACATCCGCTACGACCGCACCTACCGCCAACTCCCCGTCCTGGGCGGTGACTTCGTCGTCCACCTGGCCCCCGACGGCAGCTACCGCAGCGCGAACCGGGCGACGCGGGCGGCGATCTCGCTGGCGAGCATCACACCGAAGCTGTCCGCGCCCAAGGCCGCCGACGTGGCCGTCAACGCCCTGCGCGCGGCCAACCTGGGCGAGACGCTCAAGCAGGTGAAGGCCAAGCCGCAGCTGGTCGTCGACGCCCTGCACGGCGCCCCGAGGCTGGCCTGGCGGACGAACGTCGTCGCCCTGGACTCGCTCGGCAACCCGGTCGCCCGCGCGGTGCTCACCGACGCCCGCACCGGCGCGCAGATCGACGCCTGGGACACCATCGAGACGGCGACGGGCGACGGCAAGTCCCTGTACGGCGGCACGGTCCCGCTGGAGGCGACCCTCTCGGGGGCGACGTACCAGCTCAAGGACCCGACGCGGGGCAACACCTACACCGGCGACGCGGCCAACAAGACCGACCTGTGCATCTTCGGCATCTGCATCAGCCGCGCCCCCGCGACCCTGTTCACGGACGCGGACAACCACTGGGGCACGGGGGCGAGCGCCGACCGCTCCACGGCCGCCGTCGACGCCCAGTACGGCACCGACGTGACCTGGGACTACTACAAGAACGTGCACGGCCGCAACGGCATCGGCAACGACGGCAAGGGCTCCTACAACCGCGTCCACTACGGCAACAGTTACAACAACGCCTTCTGGGACGACAGTTGCTTCTGCATGACCTACGGCGACGGTGACGGCACCCAGCTCGGCCCGCTGGTCGCCCTGGACGTGGCCGGCCACGAGATGTCCCACGGCGTGACGTCCAAGACGGCCGCGCTGACCTACTCGGGCGAGTCGGGCGGCCTGAACGAGGCGACGTCCGACATCTTCGGCTCCCTGGTGGAGTTCTACGCGAACAACTCCTCCGACCCCGGCGACTACCTCATCGGCGAGAAGATAGTCCGCTCCGGCTTCGGCCGGGACGCCCTGCGCTACATGGACAAGCCGAGCAAGGACGGCAACTCCGCCGACTACTGGAGCAGCTCGGTCGGCAACCTCGACGTCCACTACTCCTCGGGCGTCGCCAACCACTTCGCCTACCTGCTGGCCGAGGGCAGCGGCACGAAAACGATCAACGGCGTGACGTACAACTCCCCTACGTACAACGGCTCCACGGTGACCGGCATCGGCCGCGACAAGCTCGGCGCGATCTGGTACCGGGCGTTGACGGTCTACATGACGTCCTCCACGAACTACGCGGGGGCGCGGACGGCGACCCTCAACGCGGCGAAGGACCTCTACGGCAACGGCAGCACGGAGTACAACGCGGTGGCGGCGGCCTGGAGCGCGGTCAACGTGAACTGACCCCGCCGACGCTCCTGGGCACGCTCCCGGGCAGGTGACGCGGCCGCCTCGGTCCTCGGGACCGGGGCGGCCGCTGGGTCGTCATCGCCGCTGTTTTCGGTACTTTCTGAGACCGTTTCTGTTCGGACCGTTGACACCCCGCACGCCTCCTCCTAATCTCGCGCCAAACTTCCGATCATGTGACGGTATTTCGAACGGCTGAAAGGCAAGCGCACTGCGCACCACCGGAATCGGGACATACGTGACAGGCGCGCCATGGCGTGGCCTGACGTATGCCCAGGTGTTCCGACCCGCAGTCGTCTCAGCGCGACCCGCCGCCTGTTCCCCGTGCCTGCACGTGCGCACCACGTCCCCGACGACGTCGGCGACCGCGTGCGGATCCGCCGCGGCGCGCCGATCCCCCTGAGTCCGGTCCGCGGGTACGCCGTCACCCTCTCAACGACAAGAAGAACGAGGAACGATCACCATGCGCAACCGAAGAGCCGCGCTCGCCACGATCGCCGGAGCCGCCTCTCTGGCCCTCACCCTGTCCGCGTGCGGCGAGAGCACCACGGGCAGCTCCAAGAAGGCCGGCGGCACCATCGGCATCGCCATGCCGACCGAGGCCTCCGAGCGCTGGCTCACCGACGGAAAGAGCGTGGTCAACGACCTGAAGGCCAAGGGATACCAGGCCAAGCTGCTCTACGGCCAGGACGATCCGAAAACCCAGGTCTCCCAGATCGCGGGCCTGATCAAGGAGGGCGTCGACGCACTGATCATCGCGGCCATCGACAACAGGTCGCTGAACGGCGTGCTCCAGCAGGCCGCCGCCGCCAAGATCCCGGTCATCTCCTACGACCGGCTCATCCTCGGCACCCCGAACGTCGACTACTACGTCTCCTTCGACAACGAGCAGGTCGGCCGGTACCAGGCCCTTTACATCATCGACAAGCTCGGCCTGGAGAAGGGCAAGGGCCCGTTCAACATCGAACTGTTCGCCGGCTCCCCCGACGACAACAACACCAAGTACTTCTTCGACGGCGCGATGCACCTCCTCCAGCCGTACCTGGACAACAAGCAGTTGGTCGTCCGGTCCGGCCAGACCGCGCTCAAGCAGATCACCACCCTGCGCTGGGACGGCCCCACCGCGAAGAAGCGCATGGAGGGCATCCTCTCCGCGTCGTACAGCACCAAGGCGGTCGACGCGGTCCTGTCGCCGTACGACGGCATCTCCATCGGCGTCCTGAACGCGCTGAAGGAGGACGGCTACGGCTCCGGAAACAAGCCCCTGCCGGTCATCACCGGTCAGGACGCCGAACTGGCCTCGGTGAAGTCGATCATCGCGGGCCAGCAGTCGCAGACCGTCTACAAGGACCTCCGCCTGCTCGCCGGGGTCGCCGCGGAGATGGCCGACGACATCCTCACCGGCAAGACGCCGAAGATAAACAACAGAAGGTCCTACAACAACGGCGTCAAGACCGTGCCGTCCTACCTGCTCCAGCCGACGACCGTCGACAAGAGCAACTACGAGTACGTCCTGGTCGCGGGCGGCTACTACACCGACGCCGAACTCAAGTCCTGAGGCGAGTCGCCCCCGGAACCCACGCGGTCGCCGCGTCTACCAGCCGACCACTGCCGGGCCGAGGCTCAGCCCGGTCCCCTCGAGCCATTCCTCCTGGGCGTCGCGGTTGCGGGTGTCTATGGAGAGGTAGACCGCGTGGGTTCCGGGGGCGGGTTCGGTGCACTGGTCGGTCCACACACTGTCGAGGCAGAGTTGCACTCCGCAGAGCTTCGACGAGGGCGGGCCCCGCAGACTCCCCTCCCAGGACACGTCGAATCCCAGCGGGCCCACGGCCTGGACCATGAGGTCCAACTCCGCCTCCGGGCAGCACGCGCCAGAACTCCGCCAGCCCGTCCGGCGGAAGAGGGCTGCCGTCACCGCATCTGACGTCATCCCAGGTGAAGTGACGCCGTGCGTAGTGGAACTGATCGACCGTCACGACCGAGCCGACCTCGGGAGCGAACGGCTCCTCGGCCCACTCCGCGAACGCGCCCAGTAGCCCACGGGCACGTCGCAGCGCGCTCACGGCGTCCGGCAACGGCTCGAGTACCTGGTAGAGCAGGGACATTCCCATGGTGCACCTCCGGGAGCGGAGCGTACGCACGGCACGGCCCGGCGTCGCCCGAACAACTCTCTTCCGCGTGGCTGGATCACCCGCTACGCTCCCCCAGCGCGCATCCGGCGCGAGCAGGCCGTACCGGGGGTAATAGGGGACATGGGGGACATGGTCGAGGGAGTTGCCGCGCCGGAGAAGGGCCCGAACGCATGGGCTCAGGCCATCGCGGCGCTGGTCGTGGTCGGGGCGCTCGGGGGCGGGCTGTTCGTGATCCAGAAGAACGACGCCAAGAACGACGCGAAGGCCGCCGACAAGCCGGCGACCTGCACCGCCGACGACGAGGACAAGAAGGCCGACCGGGCCGCGAAGGCGGCGCACCGCCTCTCCGGGACCCAGCTGTGCACGGCGCTGAACCGCGCGGACCTGCCGACGCTCCTCGGCACCCCGCGCGAGCACGCGCGCAGCGCCTACGGCAATCACAGCTCGATCGAGACGGGCGGCTCGGAGACCCCGACCCCCGGGGGGACCGTCCAGCTGGACACCTACACCGTGCAGCTGTCGCGGTCCTACGACGACTTTCCGGTCGGCGGGATGGAGGAGCTGCTGAACGAGGCGGAGAAGAAGACGATCCTGGGTCACCCCGCGGTGCTCTACTCGGGCCAGACGGTCGCCATCCAGTTCAACCTCGGCGGCGGCAAGTCCGACACCGCTCCCGGCGGCATCGCCCGCACCCTGGTCGTCGCCCCGGACACCAAGGACGGCGGCGGCTCCTACGAACTCGCCATCTGGCGTCAGGACAGCGTCCGTCCGGACGACGCGGCACTGCTGCGCGTCGCGCAGAAGGTACTGCCCGCGATCCCGGGCTGGACGGCAGCCGGCTGACGACCGTCGGCTCCCGGCCGGCGGCTGCCGGCTGACGACCATGCCGAAGGCCGGCGCCCCCGCAGGGTGCCGGCCTTCTCGGTACGGGCGTTCAGCCGCTCAGGCGACCAGCTCCTGCTCCTGCAGCGACGTGTCGAGCGCGGCCGTCGGCTGTTCCGGCTTGCGGTCCCGCATCACCAGGGCGGCCAGGACCGCAGCCGCCAGCACACCGATCGCGCTGACCGTGAAGGTCGTCGTCATCGAGGCGGTGAAGGCCTCCCGGGCCGCCCGGACCAGGCCCTGGTCCCCGCCGGCCACCGCCAGCGCCCCGCCGATGGACTGCCGGGCCGCCTCGGGGGCGTCGGCCGGCATCTCGGCGGCGTAGCCGCTGGTGAGGAGGGAGCCGAGGATCGCGATGCCCAGAGCCGTGCCGGCCTGCTGGATCGTGTCGTTCAGGGCCGAGCCGACGCCCGCCTTGTCCGCGGGGATGGTGCCCATCAGCGCGCCCACCGCGGCCGGCATCGCCAGACCCGCGCCGAGGCCGAGCAGCCCGAGGGCGATCGCCGGGACGGTGAAGCCGGAGTCGGCGTCGACCGTCGTCAGCAGGGCGAAGCAGGCGACCATCACGAGCATGCCGGACAGGATCACGTAGCGGTTGCCGTACTGTGCGGCGAACTTGGCGCCCATGCCGTTGCCGATCAGCGCGGCGACGGCCAGGGGCAGGAAGGCGAGGCCCGCCTTGACGGGGGAGTAGCCGAGGACGAACTGCAGGTACTGGGTGAGGACCAGCAGCAGACCGCCGTTGCCGATCTGCACCAGGGCCAGCGAGAGCGAACCGCCGCTGAAGTTGCGGTGCTTGAAGAGGACCAGCGGGACCATCGGGGCGGAGCTGACGTTCTCCCAGATCACGAAGCCGGCCAGACCGACGACGGCGACCACGAGGCTGACGGTGGAGCGGCCGCCGAAGGCGCCGTGCTGCGGGAGCTCGATGATCCACCACACCAGGGCGGTCATGCCGACCGCGGAGAGCACCGCGCCCAGCGGGTCGGGCTTCTGCCAGGGAGCCTTCGACTCCGGCATCAGGACCACGGCGGCGACGACGGCCAGCGCGACGACCGGGACGTTGATGAAGAAGATCGAGTGCCAGGAGAAGTGGTCGATCAGGACACCGCCGAGCACGGGGCTGCCGACCAGGCCCAGCATCGACACCGACCCCCAGGCAGCCATCGCCCTGCCGCGCTCCTCCTCGTCGAAGACGGTGATGAGGATCGAGAGGGTGGACGGCATGATCAGCGCCCCGCCGACGCCCATCGCGGTGCGGACGGCGATCACCTCACCGGGGTTCGTGCAGATCGTCGCGGCCAGTGAGGCCGCCCCGAAGAGCAGCAGGCCTGTCAGCATCACCTTCCGGCGGCCGAAGCGGTCGCCGAGGCTTCCGGAGGTCAGCAGCAGGCCGGCGAAGACCAGGATGTAGGAGTCGAGGATCCACTGCGTGTCCTGGGCGCTCGCGCCGAGGTCCTCGGTCATCGAGGGCACCGCGACGGTCAGCGCCATGCTGTCGATCGTCAGGACCAGCGTGCTCAGGCACAGCACGACGAGGATCCACCAACGGCGTGGGCTGCGGGTTTCCGACATGGGAAGTCCGGTCCTTTCGATGACTTCGGCGGCTGCGTACGGTGTTCCGTCCGTTGCGAACACTGTACGCAGACTGGAACGGTGTACGCAAGCGTAGAACTCTGTACGCTGAGGGCGCACGATGTACGCCCTATGCCGTCGGATCGCCGGGAGTGAAGCCATGACCGCCAAGACGAAGACCCCGAAGCCCGTCCCGTCCGTCTGGACCCGGCAGAAGCGCGAGCCCGACCAGCCCGCGCTCAGCCAGGACGCGATCGTCCGCGAGGCGGTCGCGATGCTGGACGCCGACGGCATCGAGGCGCTGAGCATGCGCAAGCTGGGCGCGCGCCTGAACGCCGGCGCGACCTCCCTCTACCGGCACGTCGCCACCAAGGACGAGCTGATGGAGCTGGCCGTGGACGAGGTCGCCGCCGAGATCCACGTCCCGCCCGCCGACGGCCCCGACTGGCGCGCCGCCGTCACGGAGGCCGCGGCCTCCTTCCGTGCGACGGCGCTACGGCACCCCTGGCTGTCCTCGGTCCTCGGCCAGGCCGGCCTCGCCTACCTGGGCCCCAACCTGATGGCCTTCTCCGAGAGTCTGGCCGCCCTGTTCACCGCCGCCGGCTTCGAGGAGCCGGGCCGCGCGATCGAGCCGCTGCTCAGTTATGTCATCGGCATCAGCACCACCGAGGCGGCCTGGCTCACCACGGTCGCCCGCTCCGGCGAGAGCGAGGCCGACTTCATCGCCCGTCTGATGCCCGCAGCCCAGCAGGCCGCCGCCCCCTACGAGCACCTCGCCGGCGAGTACGCCGTGAGCGCCGCCGAGGCGACCGACCCGGTGGCGCTGCGCGAGGACAAGTTCACCTACGGCCTGGAGGTCGTCCTGGACGGCCTGGCCCTGCGCCTGCCCCGCGACGCGTCCTAGTACTCCAGCAGGACTAGAGAGCCGCCACCTTCTCCACCCGTACCGCGCACACCTTGAACTCCGGCATGCGTGAGGTCGGGTCGAGCGCCGGGTTGGTGAGGGTGTTGGCGCGGCCCTCGCCCGGCCAGTGGAACGGCATGAAGACGGTGTCCGGGCGGATTCCGGTGGTGATGCGGGCGGGTGCGACGGCGCGCCCCCGCCGGGACACGACCGCCACCGGGTCGCCCTCGGCCGCCCCGAGCCGCGCCGCGAGGCGGGGGTGCAGTTCGACGAACGGGCCGGGCGCGGCGGCGTTCAGCTCGTCCACCCGCCGGGTCTGCGCGCCGGACTGGTACTGCGCCACGACCCGCCCGGTGGTGAGCAGCACGGGGTAGTCGTCGTCCGGTTCCTCGGCGGCCGGCCGGTGCGTGACCGGCACGAACCGGGCCCGGCCGTCCGGCGTGGCGAACCGGTCGAGGAAGAGCCGGGGCGTGCCGGACGGCCCCTGCTCGGCCTGCTCCCCGCCCGCCGCGCCCCCCGCGTCCGTCTCCTCCTCCGCCGGGCAGGGCCAGAACACGCCCTCGCCCGCTCCTTCCGCCAGCCGCGCGTAGCTGATCCCGGAGTAGTCCGCGATGCCGCCGGCGCTGGCCCGCCGGAGCTCCTCGAAGACCTCCTCGGGCTCGGTCGGGAAGCCCTTCTCGACGCCCAGCCGGGCCGCCAGCTCGTGCAGCACCTCCAGGTCGCTGCGCACGCCCTCCGGGGCGGTGATCGCCTGCCGGCGCAGCAGCACCCGCCCTTCCAGGCTCGTCGTCGTCCCCGTCTCCTCCGCCCACTGGGTGACCGGCAGGACGACGTCCGCGAGTTGCGCCGTCTCCGACAGGACGACGTCACAGACGGCAAGGAAATCAAGGGACTTCAGACGTTCCTCGACATGGGCCGCCCGCGGCGCGGACACCACCGGGTTGGACCCCATCAGCAGCAGCGAGCGGATGTCCGTGCCCAGGGCGTCCAGCAGCTCGTAGGCGCTGCGTCCCGGTCCGGGCAGTGAGTCGGGGTCGACGCCCCACACCTCGGCCACGTGCGCCCGGGCCGCCGGATCGTCCAGCTTTCGGTAGCCGGGCAACTGGTCGGCCTTCTGGCCGTGTTCGCGCCCGCCCTGCCCGTTGCCCTGCCCGGTGAGGCAGCCGTAGCCGCTGAGCGGGCGTCCCGCCCGGCCCGTCGCCAGGCACAGGTTGATCCAGGCGCCGACCGTGTCGGTTCCCTTGGACTGCTGCTCGGGCCCGCGCGCGGTGAGCACCATCGCGGTCTCGGGCTCGCAGAACAGCCGCACTGTCTCCCTCAGTTGTGGAACGGACACCCCCGTGATCCGCTCCACGTACTCCGGCCAGTGCGCCATGGCCGCGGCCCGCGCGTCCTCCCAGCCGACGGTCCGCTCCCGCACGTACTCCTCGTCGACCCGCCCCTCGGCGACGATCAGGTGCAACAGGCCGAGGGCGAGGGCGAGATCCGTCCCGGGCCGGGGCGCGAGATGCAGGTCGGCCTGTTCGGCGGTCTTCGTCCGGCGCGGGTCGATCACGATCAACGTGCCGCCGTTCTCCCGCAGTTCGTTGAAGAACCGCAGGGAGGGCGGCATGGTCTCCGCGAGGTTCGACCCGACGAGGATCACGCACCCCGTCTTTGGGATGTCCTCCAGCGGGAACGGCAGCCCCCGGTCGAGCCCGAACGCCTTGATGCCGGCCGCCGCCGCGGACGACATGCAGAAGCGCCCGTTGTAGTCGATCTGCGAGGTGCCGAGCACGACCCGCGCGAACTTGCCGAGCGTGTACGCCTTCTCGTTCGTCAGCCCGCCCCCGCCGAACACCCCGAGCGCGTCGGCCCCGTGCACGTCCCGCACCCGCGTCAGCTCCCCGGCGATCCGGTCGAGCGCCTCGTCCCAGGTGGCCGGCACGAGCGTGTCGCCGGACCGCACCAACGGGGAGGTCAGCCGCACCCGGGACGAGAGCACCTGAGCCGCCGTACGGCCCTTGCCGCACAGCGCGCCCCGGTTCACCGGGAAGTCCGCGCGCTCGACCACCTCGACACCCCCCGTGGGCAGGGGCGACAGGGCCATCCCGCACTGCAGGGCGCAGTACGGGCAGTGGGTGGGTGTCGAGGTGGTCCGCATACGCCTCAGCGTGCGTCGGCCGTGTTACACCCCGTGCGGTCTCCTGTTACGGCGGTGTGGTGGTGCCCTCCCGACCGCCCCCGGCCCACCGTGAGGCGTCCGCCACGCCGGCGACCGACCCGCCGACCCCGCCCGCCGCCGTCCCGTTACCGCCCGTCGGCCAGCGCCCTCGTCACGCCCTGCTCCTTCGGCCCGAGGAACCGGGGGTCCGGCTCGAACAGCGCGTCCAGGGCCGCCTTGCCGGCCGCGAGGACCTCCCGGGCGCCCCCGTAATACCAGGTCACGTCGTGTTTCGCGGCGACGCCGACGCCGTACGAGTCCACGCCCGCCGCCTCGCACAGGGCGACGGCCCGCCGGATGTGGAACCCCTGGCTGATCAGTACGGCCCGGTCGACGCCGAAGATCTTCTTGGCGCGGACACAGGAGTCCCAGGTGTCGAAACCGGCGTAGTCGCTGACGATCCGCGCGTCGGGCACCCCGTGCTTCGTCAGGTACATGCGCATCGCGTCGGGCTCGTCGTAGTCCTTCCGGCTGTTGTCGCCCGTCACGAGCACGACCTTGATCCGGCCCTCCCGGTACAGCGTGGCCGCCGCGTCCAGCCGGTGCGCGAGATACGGCGACGGCTCGCCGTCCCACAGACCCGCGCCGAAGACGACGGCGACCTCGGTGCGCGGCGCGTCCGCCGTCGTACCGAGCCGGTCCGCCGTCGTCACCCACATCCAGGTGGACGGCAGCAGCGCCAGCACACACCCCGCCATCACGGCCTGCACCAGCCGGCGCCGTCCCGCACGGGTACGCGGCAGCCGCGGTCGACGGATGTTCATACGGTGTCCCCCCGGGTCGACAACCCCTTCGGCCTGGGAAGACGCAGCGAACAGAGATCCGGTTCGATCCAGGTTCGATTCCGGTTCGCCCCCCGGTTCGCCCCCCGGTTCGCCTCCCGCGTCGCTCCCGCGTCCGAGCGGCATCTCACACCGCCGCCCCGCCCGCCGTGAACCCCCGGAAAGAACTCGTGACGGTCAGGCAACGGCAGTGCAACCTCGGGCCGTCACGATCGGTGCATGAGCCAGCCAAGCCTCGTCCACCTCGACGGCCGCCGGCGACCCGGCCCGCCCGCGCTGGTCGTCGTCGCCCACGGCAGCCGCGACCCGCGCGCCCTGAGCACCGTGCGCACGCTCCTGGACCGCGTCCGCGAGCAGCGTCCCGGCCTGCCGGTCCACCTCGGCCACATCGAGCTCAACGAGCCCCTGCTGGCGGACACCCTCGCCGACCTCGACGCCCACGACACGACGGACGCCGTCCTGGTCCCGCTGCTGCTGGCCCGCGGCTACCACGTCAAGCGGGACATCCCCGAGATGGCCGCCAGGGCTCGGGTACGCACGCGCGTGGCGGCCCCGCTCGGCCCGCACCCCCTGCTGGTGGAGACGCTGCACTCCCGTCTGGTCGAGGCGGGCTGGCGCACGGACATGACGGACGCGGAACGCCGGACGAGCGCGGTGGTCCTCGCGGCGGCCGGCTCCCGCGACCCCGACTCGGCCGTCGACACCCGCCGCACCGCCCACCTCCTGGCCCACCGCCTGGGCGTCCCGGTGATCCCCGCCTACGCCTCCACAGCGACCCCGACGGTCGACACGGCGGTCCGGGCCCTGGCGGCGAGGGGCCGGGACCGGGTGGCGATCGCCTCCTACTTCACCGCCCCCGGCCGCTTCGCAACCGAGTGCGCGCAAGCAGCCCCCTGGATGGCGTCCGCCCCGCTGGGCACCCACCCCGCCATGGCCGACCTCCTCCTCCACCGCTACGACCAGGCACTGGAAGCGGGCGGCAAGAGCAACGCCGCCTGATCCGACAGCAGAACCCGGCAGACGAGTAGGCACCCATTTGTCAGTACCGCCGCTTACTGTCGAAGCATGGAAGGCACCGCACCCCTCACCGCCTATGACCCGCCGTCAACCGAACGCTGGGCTCCCGAGCCCGACAAGCGTCCAGGCCGTACCGCCTTCCAACGAGACCGCGCACGCGTCCTGCACTCCTCGGCGCTGAGAAGACTCGCCGGCAAGACCCAGGTGGTCACCCCGGGAGAGCGCACCGACGCATGGGACGCCACGCCCCGCACCCGCCTCACCCACTCCCTGGAGTGCGCCCAGGTCGGCCGCGAGCTCGGTGCGGCCCTGGGCTGCGACCCCGACCTGGTCGAGGCGGCCTGTCTCTCCCACGACCTGGGTCACCCCCCGTTCGGCCACAACGGCGAACAGGCCCTGAACGACTTCGCGCAGGACTGCGGCGGCTTCGAGGGCAACGCCCAGTCACTGCGCCTCCTCACCCGTATCGAGCCCAAGCGCTTCACCGCCGAGGGCTCCGTCGGCCTCAACCTCACCCGGGCCGCCCTCGACGCCGCCACCAAGTACCCGTGGCCCCGGGGCGCCCACCCCACGGACCCCGCGTCCCGCAAGTTCGGTGTGTACGAGGACGACCGGCCGGTCTTCGACTGGGTCCGCAAGGAGGCGCCGGGCACGCGCACATGCTTCGAGGCGCAGGTCATGGACTGGGCGGACGACGTGGCGTACTCGGTGCACGACGTGGAGGACGGCCTGCACGCGGGACACATCGACCCGGGCTGCCTGCACGCCGAACCGGAACGCCAGGAGGTCTTCCGGGTCGCCGTCGGCCGCTACGTTCCGGACGACACCGATCCGGCCGAACTCGCCGCCGCCCTGGACCGTCTCCTGGACCAGGAGTGGTGGCCGCACGGCTACGACGGCACGGCGGTCGCCCAGGCCGGCCTGAAGGACGCCACCAGCCAGCTCATCGGCCGCTTCTGCCTCGCCGCCGAGTCGGCCACCCGTGCGCTCCACGGCGCGGGCCGCCTCACGCGTTACGGCGCCGAACTCGTCGTCCCGTACGAGACGCGCCTGGAGTGCGCGGTCCTCAAGGCGGTCGCCGACCGGTACGTCATGCAGCGGGCCGAGCAGGAACGCCTGCGCGCCGACCAGCGTGTCGTCATCAGCGAACTCGCCGAGGCGCTCACCGCGCGCGCCCCGGCCGGCCTCGACCCCCAGTTCCGCGCGCTGTTCGACCGGGCCGCCGACGACCGGGCCCGCAAGCGGGTCGTCGTCGACCAGATCGCCTCCCTCACCGACGCCTCCGCCCGCTCGCTTCACGCCCGTCTGACGGGGCAGACGGCACCCTGACCGACGACCCTGACCGAGGGAGGGTCGGGTGCGCCCAAACGGGCCCGAACGAGCCCCGGCGTGCCTTGATCGGGCACGTCCCCCTTCCCCCATCACGCTGCGTGCGGGACGCTCGCATGTGGCGGCACGCTTACGAGGAGGCATCACGTGGTCGACGCGGATCAGACATTTGTCATCGTCGGAGGAGGCCTGGCCGGCGCGAAGGCGGCCGAGACGCTGAGGGCGGAGGGCTTCACCGGCCGCGTGATACTGATCTGCGACGAGCGCGACCACCCCTACGAGCGTCCGCCGCTCTCCAAGGGCTACCTGCTCGGCAAGGAGACGCGCGAGAGCGTCTTCGTGCACGAGCCCGCCTGGTACGCGCAGAACGACATCGAGCTGCACCTGGGCCAGACCGTCGACGCGATCGACCGCACCGCGAAGACGGTCCGCTTCGGTGACGACGGCACGCTCGTCCACTACGACAAGCTGCTCCTGGCCACCGGCGCCGAGCCGCGCAGGCTGGACATCCCCGGTACCGACCTGGCGGGCGTGCACCACTTGCGGCGGCTCGCGCACGCCGAGCGCCTCAAGGGCGTCCTGGCCGCCCTCGGCCGTGACAACGGCCACATCGTGATCGCCGGCGGCGGCTGGATCGGCCTGGAGATCGCGGCGGCGGCCCGTGAGTACGGCGCCGAGGTCACCGTCGTCGAACCGGAGCCGACCCCGCTGCACGGAGTGCTCGGCCCGGAGCTGGGCGGCCTCTTCGCCGACCTGCACCGCGAGCACGGCGTCCGCTTCCACTTCGGGGCCCGGCTCACCGAGATCGTCGGCCAGGACGGCATGGTCCTCGCCGCCCGCACCGACGACGGCGAGGAGCACCCGGCGCACGACGTCCTCGCGGCGATCGGCGCGGCCCCCCGCACCGGCCTCGCGGAGACGGCCGGCCTCACCCTCGCCGACCGCGCCCACGGCGGCGGCATCGCCGTGGACGCCCAGCTGCGCACCTCCGACCCCGACATCCACGCGGCCGGCGACGTCGCGTCCTTCCCGCACGGCCTCTTCGACACCCGGCTGCGGGTGGAGCACTGGGCCAACGCGCTGAACGGCGGTCCGGCCGCCGCCCGCGCGATGCTCGGCAAGGACGTCACCTACGACCGCGTGCCCTACTTCTTCTCCGACCAGTACGACCTGGGCATGGAGTACAGCGGGTGGGCGCCGCCGGGGACGTACGACGAGGTGGTGATCCGGGGCGACGCGGGCAAGCGGGAGTTCATCGCGTTCTGGGTCAAGGAGGGCCGCGTGCTGGCCGGGATGAACGTGAACGTGTGGGACGTCACAGAGCCGATCCAGAAGCTGATCACGTCGAGAACCCCGGTGAACACGGAGGCGTTGGCCGACCCGCACGTTCCCCTGGAGGACCTGGCCTCGTAGTGGCCCCGGGAGTGTCGGCCCCGCCCCGTAGAATCACCTCGTGGCTGGACGGATCAACGACGAGGACGTGAAGGCGGTACGGGACGCGGTCCCGATCGACGCCGTGGTGTCCGAGTACCTCCAGTTGCGCAACGCGGGCGGCGGCAACCTGAAGGGTCTGTGCCCGTTCCACGACGAGAAGTCACCGTCCTTCCAGGTCAGTCCGAGCAAGGGACTCTTCCACTGCTTCGGCTGCCAGGAGGGCGGCGACACCATCACGTTCGTGATGAAGGTCGACCACCTCACCTTCTCCGAGGCGGTCGAGCGCCTCGCCGGCCAGGCCGGCATCACCCTGCGCTACGAGGAGGGCGGCTACAACCCCTCCCACCAGCGCGGCGAACGGATCCGGCTGGTCGAGGCCCACAAGATCGCCGCCGAGTGGTACGCGGAACAGCTCGCCACCAGCCCCGAGGCCGACACCGGCCGGATCTTCCTCGCCGAGCGCGGCTTCGACCAGGCCGCCGCCGTCCACTTCGGCGTCGGCTACAGCCCCCAGGGCTGGGACCACCTCACCCGCTTCCTGCGCGGCAAGGGCTTCAGCGACAAGGAGCTGCTCCTGTCCGGGCTCGCCCAGGAGGGCCGCCGCGGGCCGATCGACCGCTTCCGGGGCCGGCTGATGTGGCCGATCCGCGACATCGGCGGGGAGGTCGTCGGCTTCGGCGCCCGCAAGCTGTACGAGGCGGACAACGGGCCGAAGTACCTCAACACGCCCGACACGGCGATCTACCGGAAGTCCCAGGTGCTGTACGGCATCGACCTCGCCAAACAGCACATCGCCAAGACCAGCCGGGCGGTCGTCGTCGAGGGCTACACCGACGTGATGGCCTGCCACCTCGCCGGCGTGACGACCGCCATCGCGACCTGCGGCACGGCCTTCGGCGGCGACCACATCAAAGTCCTGCGCCGCCTGCTGATGGACAACGGCACCGCGCGGGTCATCTTCACCTTCGACGGTGACGCGGCGGGCCAGAAGGCCGCGTTGCGGGCGTTCGAGGACGACCAGAAGTTCGCTGCCTCGACGTACATCGCGATCGCTCCCGACGGCATGGATCCGTGCGAGCTGCGCCTGGCCAAGGGGGACGACGCCGTCGCGGAGCTGGTCCAACCGCACACCCCACTGTTCAAGTTCGCGCTCCAGCAGATCGTGCAGCGCTACGACCTGGAGACCCCCGGCGGGCGCGCGGCGGCCCTCGACGAGGCTGCCCCCGTGGCAGCCCGGATCAAGGAGCGCACCGCGCGGCGCGAGATGGCTGTGGAACTCGCGGGACTCGTCGGCATCCTGGACCCGGAGTTCGTGGTGGACCGCGTCGGTCACCTGCACCGGCGCGGCGGCAAGGGCCCGACGTCCGCCCCCGCGCGTTCCCCCCAGCTGGAAGCGGCTTCTCCCAAGCCCTTCGGAGGCCCTCCGCTGACGCTCCGCAACCCCGTCTACGCGACGGAACGCGAGCTGCTGAAGCTTGCTTTGCAGCGCCCGGAGCTGGTCTCCCCGGCCTTCGACGCCTACGGCATGGACGAGTTCACCGCCGCGCCCTACGCCGCCGTACACGCGGTGATCCTGGAAGCGGGCGGAGCCGAATACGGTACGCGGGACGGCCAGGAGTACCTGATCCGCGTCCGCGAGGCCGCCCCCGACGACACCGTCCGCGCCATGGTCACCGAGCTCGCCGTTGAACCGATCATGCGTCGCACGGTGGACGAGATCTACGCCGGCGGGGTGCTCGTCCAGGTCCGCCGCCGCGCGGTGGAACGCCGCATTCGCGACATCCAGTCCCAGCTCGCCCGCTTTGCCGCCGGAGGCGACCCGGCCCGTTTCGCCGCCGTGCAGAACGAACTGTGGGTCCTTCAGCAATACGACCAGGCACTGCAGACGCACGGCGCCGCAGCTCTCTGAACACCTGGTCACGGCTCGGACTCAAAAAGTCACCGCACGCCCCTCGTGGCGGTGATGTGTCGTACTCCACACTGGGTTGCGGTGCCTGAGTCCTCGGAGCGCGGCCGATCCCGGACGGACAGCGGCGTGGCCGCCGACTCCGCTCCCGTAGTACCGCTGCTGCTCACCCCAGCAGCGATCATCCTGGAGGTCGCCCCCGTGCAGACCCAGACCCTGACCCACACCGACAGCACCGCCGACAGTACGACCGGCCCGACCGGCCCGACGGGCACGGCCGACGGCACGGAAGCAGACGCCGAGACCGACGTCCTCGTCGCGGTCCCGCCGCAGGACCGTGCCGCACACCACCCGGAGACGGAAGCGGCGACGGAGCCGGGGACCGCGGTCCAGGAGGAGGCCGAGCAGGAGGCAGAGCAGGAGGACGAGCCGACCGCCGAGCTGCTCGAAGAGGCCCCCGAGCCCGTCGTACCGCCCCGCACCCGCACCGCCGACAACAGCGGCCCCTCCTCGGACCTGTTCCGCCAGTACCTGCGTGAGATCGGCCGGATCCCGCTGCTCACCGCGGCCGAGGAGGTAGAGCTGGCGCGGCGCGTGGAGGCGGGCCTGTTCGCCGAGGAGAAGCTCAGCGGCGCACCCGACCTGGACAGCGAACTCGCCCTAGACCTCGACCGGTTGGTCGTCATGGGCCGGATGGCCAAGCGGCGGCTGATCGAGGCCAACCTGCGGCTCGTGGTGTCCGTCGCCAAGCGGTACATCGGGCGCGGGCTGACCATGCTCGACCTCGTGCAGGAGGGCAACCTCGGTCTGATCAGGGCGGTCGAGAAGTTCGACTACGCCCGCGGCTACAAGTTCTCCACGTACGCCACCTGGTGGATCCGCCAGGCCATGTCCCGGGCGTTGGCCGACCAGGCGCGCACCATCCGCGTCCCCGTGCATGTCGTCGAGCTCATCAACCGGGTCGTCCGCGTCCAGCGCCGCATGCTCCAGGAACGCGGCTACGAGCCGACCGCCGAGGAGGTCGCCGCCCAGCTCGACCTGGCGCCCGAGCGCGTCGGCGAGGTGCTGCGGCTGGCCCAGGAACCGGTCTCCCTGCACGCCCCGGTGGGCGAGGAGGACGACGTGGCCCTCGGCGACCTCATCGAGGACGGCGACGCCACCAGCCCCGTCGAGTCGGCGGCGTTCATGCTGCTGCGCGAGCACCTGGAGGCCGTGCTGTCGACGCTCGGCGAGCGCGAGCGCAAGGTGGTCCAGCTCCGCTACGGCCTCGCCGACGGCCGCCCGCGCACCCTGGAGGAGATCGGCCGCATTTTCGGCGTGACGCGCGAACGGATACGGCAGATCGAGTCGAAGACCCTCAACAAACTCCGCGACCACGCCTTCGCGGACCAGCTGCGGGGCTACCTGGACTGAAAGGGCCGCTCGCAGTCACCCGATGCGAGCGGCCCCCGAGAAGCCCTTGAGAACCCCTTGAGAAGCCCTTGAGAAGCCTCCGGCGAGGAGACCGTCAGTCGACCTCGGCCACCGCCTGCGCGAACTGCGCCTGGTACAGCCGCGCGTACGCCCCGTCGGCCGCGAGGAGCTCGGCGTGCGCGCCCTGTTCGACGATCGAGCCGTTCTCCATCACCAGGATCGTGTCGGCGTCCCGGATGGTCGACAGCCGGTGCGCGATGACGAACGACGTACGCCCGTGCGCCAGCTTCGCCATCGCCTTCTGGATCAGCACCTCGGTGCGGGTGTCGACGGAGCTGGTGGCCTCGTCGAGCACCAGGATCGTCGGGTCGGAAAGGAACGCCCGCGCGATGGTGATCAGCTGCTTCTCACCGGCGCTGACCCCGCTGCCCTCGTCGTCGATCACGGTGTCGTAGCCGTCGGGGAGGGTGCGCACGAACCGGTCGGCGTGCGCGGCCCGCGCCGCCTCCTCGATCTCGCCGCGGGTGACCTCGCGCGCCGAGCCGTACGCGATGTTCTCCGCGATGGTGCCGCCGAACAGCCAGGTGTCCTGGAGCACCATGCCGATCCCGGCGCGCAGTTCGTCGCGGGACATCCGCGCGATGTCGACGCCGTCGAGGGTGATGCGCCCGCCGGAGACGTCGTAGAACCGCATGAGCAGGTTCACCAGCGTCGTCTTGCCGGCGCCCGTCGGGCCGACGATGGCGACCGTGTGGCCCGGCTCCACCGCCAGCGACAGGTCCTCGATCAGCGGCTTGAGCGGGTCGTACCGGAAGGACACGCCCTCCAGCGCCACCCGCCCGCGCAGCTCCTTCGGCCGCTCGGCCGCCACCGGATCCGCCTCCTGCTCCTCCGCGTCCAGGAGTTCGAAGATCCGTTCGGCCGAGGCGACGCCCGACTGCACCAGGTTCGCCATCGACGCGACCTGCGTCAGCGGCATCGAGAACTGGCGCGAGTACTGGATGAACGCCTGCACATCACCGATGGAGAGCGAGCCGGACGCGACGCGCAGCCCGCCCACCACCGCCACCAGCACATAGTTCAGGTTCGACACGAACATCATCAGCGGCTGCATGACCCCGCTGTTGAACTGCGCCTTGAACCCGGCCTCGTACAGCGCCTCGTTCTGCTCGGCGAACTGCTCGGCCGACTCCTCCTGGCGGCCGAACACCTTCACCAGCGTGTGCCCGGTGTACATCTCCTCGATGTGCGCGTTGAGCTTGCCGGTGGTGCGCCACTGCTGCACGAAGTGCGGCTGCGACCGCTTGCCCACCCGCGTGGCGACGACGAACGACAGCGGCACGGTCACCAGCGCGACCAGCGCGAGCAGCCACGACACCCAGAACATCATCACCAGCACACCGATGATCGTCAGCACCGAGTTGACGAGCTGGCCCATCGACTGCTGGAGCGTCTGCCCGATGTTGTCGATGTCGTTCGTCGCACGCGACAGCACCTCACCGCGCTGGCGCTTGTCGAAGTACGACAGCGGCAGCCGCGACAGCTTCGTCTGCACGTCCTCGCGCATCCGGAACATCGTGCGGTTCACGGCCCGGTTGACCAGGCGCGTCCCCACCGCCATCAGCAGACCGGCGACGAGGAACACGCCGAGCGCGAACAGCAGGACCTCGCCGACCGCGTCGAAGTCGATGCCCTTGCCGGGCGTGAAGTCGGTGCTCTTGAGCATGTCGGCGACGCTGCCCTCGCCGCGCTCCCGCATCGAGTCGAGGACCTGCGTCTTGCTCGTCCCGGCCGGCATCTCCCGTCCGATGATGCCCGCGAAGACCAGGTCGGTGGCCTTGCCGAGGATCTTCGGCCCGACCACGCTGAGGCCGACGCTCAGCGTCACACAGGCCAGCATCGCGTAGAGGGTGAGCCGTTCCGGCTTGAACTGGGCGAGCAGCCGCCTGCCCGACACCTTGAAGTCCAGCGAGCGGTTGTCGGGACCGGTGCCGGCCATCATGCGCCCCATGGGCCCGGCCATCAGGCAGCCTCCGCTTCCGTGAGCTGGGAGAGCACGATCTCCCGGTAGGTCTCGTTGTCCGTCATGAGCTCGCGGTGCGTGCCCGTGCCGACCACCCGGCCCTCGTCGAGGACGATGATCCGGTCGGCGTCGCGGATGGTCGCCACCCGCTGGGCGACGATCACGACGGTCGCCTCGGCGGTCTCCCGCCCGAGCGCCGCCCGCAGCGCCGCGTCGGTGGCGTAGTCGAGGGCGGAGAAGGAATCGTCGAAGAGGTAGATCTCCGGCCGCTGCACGAGGGTACGGGCGATCGCGAGCCGCTGGCGCTGACCGCCGGAGACGTTCGTCCCGCCCTGCGCGATGGGGGAGTCCAGGCCGTTCTCCAGCTTGCTGACGAAGTCCTTGGCCTGCGCCACCTCCAGCGCGTGCCACAGCTCCTCGTCCGTGGCGTCCGGATTGCCGTAGCGCAGGTTGGTGGCGACCGTGCCCGCGAACAGGTACGGCTTCTGCGGCACCAGCCCGACGGTCTTGGCCAGCAGCACCGGGTCGACCTCCGCGACGGGCACCCCGTCGACGAGCACCTCGCCCTCGGTGGCGTCGAACAGCCGGGGCACCAGCCCGAGCAGCGTGGACTTGCCGCTGCCGGTCGAGCCGATCACGGCGGTCGTCTCCCCGGGCCGCGCCATCAGCTCGACGGCCTTGAGGACGGGCTCCTCGGCGCCCGGATAGCGGAAGCCCGCGCCCCGGATCTCCAGATGCCCGTGCCGGCGCAGCTCGGTGACGGGCGCCACCGGCGGCACCACGGACGACGAGGTGTCCAGCACCTCCTGGATGCGCTCGGCGCACACCTCCGCGCGCGGCACCATCATGAACATGAAGGTGGCCATCATCACGGACATGACGATCTGCATGAGATAGGCGAGGAACGCGGTCAGATCACCGATCTGCATCCCGCCGCTGTCGATCCGGTGGGCGCCGAACCAGACCACCGCGATCGACGACAGGTTCACCGTGGTCATGACCACCGGGAACATCAGTGCGAGCAGGTTGCCGGTCTTCAGCGAGATGTCCGTCAGGTCGGTGTTCGCCTTCCGGAACCGGCCCTCCTCGTACTCGTCGCGCACGAAGGCGCGGATGACCCGGTTGCCGGTGATCTGCTCGCGCAGCACCCGGTTCACGGTGTCCACCTTCACCTGCATGGACCGGAACAGCGGCCGCAGCCGCAGCACGATCAGCGTCACGCAGATGCCCAGCACCGGCACCACGGCGACGAGCACCCCGGACAGCGGCACGTCCAGGCCGAGCGCCAGCACGATGCCGCCCACGCACATGATGGGCGCCGAGGCCATCAGCGTGAACGTCATCAGGGCCAGCATCTGGATCTGCTGGACGTCGTTCGTGGTCCGGGTGATCAGCGTGGGCGCGCCGAAGTGGCCGACCTCCCGGGCGGAGAAGGACTGCACCCGGTCGAAGACGCCGGCGCGCACGTCCCGGCCGAGCGCCGAGGCGGTCTTCGCGCCGTAGTACACGGCGCCGATGTTGCACACGACCTGCGCCAGCGAGATGCCGATCATCACGCCGCCGAAGGACAGGATGTATCCCGTGTCCCCCTCGACGACGCCCTTGTCGATGATGTGGGCGTTGAGCGTGGGCAGGTAGAGGGTGGCGCAGGTCTGCAGGAACTGCAGCAGCACCAGCAGGGTGATGGGTTTTCGATAAGGCCTGAGGTACGTCCTCAGCAGTCGTATGAGCACGCTACGTCTCTCGGAGTCGACGGGCGGGGCTTGGGCAGTCGGTTGCCCCTGGCCCCTATCGTCGGACACTCCACCCGCGTTACCTCAACCCATTAAGCCGACAGCAGTGTCTTTACGGCCTTCAGTGGAGAGCCCCAGGAGGGCGCTACGGGCGAAACGCCCCGGGATGCGTCTGCTCCCGTACCGACACGAACTGCTGCCGCACCGCCTGCCCCACGGCCAGCTCCTCACCCGGGTCCAGGACCTGCGCCGCCGCCCCCTGCCAGGCCGGCGGGTTCCGCGGATCGAGGGTGCCCTGCGACACCCCGAGCGCCCACGCCACCTGCCGGGCCGCCCCGATCGCCGCGTAGTCCGCCGGCTGCGGTACGACGACCTGCGCCCCGAACAGCGCGGGCGCCGCCGCCTGCACGGCCGGCAGCTCGGCCGCCGCCCCGAGCAGGAAGATCCGCCGCACGTCCACGCCCCGGCCGCGCAGCACGTCGAGCGCGTCGGCGAGCCCGCACAGCATGCCCTCGAAGGCGGCCCGCGCGAAGTGCTCGGGCTTCATCGACTCGCGCCGCAGCCCCGCCAGCGTCCCGGCGGTGTGCGGCAGGTTCGGCGTCCGCTCACCCTCCAGATAGGGCAGCATGACCAGCCCGTGCGACCCCGGCGTCGACTTCATCGCCAGGTCCGACAGCGCCTGCAGATCGGCCGCCCCGACCAGCTCGGCGGCGCCCCGCAGGGTCCGTACGGCGTTCAGGGTGGTGACGACGGGCAGGTGCATGCCGGTCGCGTCCGCCAGGGAGGTGATCATCCCGCTCTGGTCGACGAGCGCCTCGGGGTGCACGGCCATCACGGACCCGGAGGCGCCCAGCGACACGACCGCGTCGCCGAGCCCGATCCCGAGCCCCAGGGCCGCGGCCATGGTCTCCCCGGTGCCCGCGGAGATCAACAGCCCCTCCGGCGTCGTACCGGCCTTGTCGGACGGTCCGATCACCTCGGGCAGCATGGCCTGGTGACCGAGCGCCAGCTCCACGAGATCCGGCCGATAACCGCCGGTGGCCGCCGACCAGTACCCGGTCCCGGAGGCCCCACCCCGATCGGTGGTCCTCCTGACCGGCCGCCCGAGCAGCTGCCACACCAGCCAGTCGTGCGCCTGGAGCAGCACGGCGGTCCGCGCGGCCGCGTCCGGCTCGTTCTTCGCCAGCCAGCGCAGCTTGGTCACCGGCTGGGCCGCCTGCGGCACACACCCCACCGCCTGCGCCCAGGCCTCGCGCCCGCCGAGCGCGTCGACCAGGTCGGCCGCCGCGACCTGCGCCCGCTTGTCACCGCCCACCATCGCCGGACGCACGGTGTTGCCCTGCGAGTCCAGCGGCACGACGGCGTTCTGCTGCGAGGACACCCCGATGGCCTGCACCCCTTCGAGCAGCCCACCGCCCGCGGCCTCGCCCAGGGACAGCAGCCAGGCCTGCGGATCGACATCGGAGGGCCGCCCACCGCTCTCAACGCCTTCCATCGGATGCGGCGCATATCCCTGCCGCAGCACGGCTCCGCTGTCCGCGTCGCAGACGACGATACGAGTGAAATCGGGCGAACTGTCCAACCCGGCGACTATCCCCATGGCGAAAATTCTGCCGCACACTCCGCTTGGGTTTGGCCGTGGAGAGCGTATGACTGGGTCTGTTCTTGCGCGGCGGGCGCGTTCTGGCTGGTCGCGCCCGCGCACAGAGATGCCGTTACGTGTTGCTGGTGCCCCAGTCGTCGCCTCCGCCGTTGTGGGCGCTGCGCTCCTTCAGGGCGCGGACCCGGCCCGCGACCGACTCGGGCATGTGGTCGCCGACCTTCTCGCTGACCACGTGGTACGCCTTGCCCGCGTACTGGCGGCCCTGGTGGGCGGCGGTCTCGGCGGTGTTGCGCACCGCGGGGTTCTGGGCGACCTGCTGCGCCGACTTCTTCAGCTGCTCGTAGCGCTCGCGCCCGGCACGCGTGCCCAGTACGTAACCCAGAGCCAGCCCGACGACGAACGTGAGCTTGTAGCGCATGACGGCCACCTTCCCTCGTGTAGGTCCCTGGCACGGCATCGGCGCCGGGGGAACCGATTGGCGGAGCACCCCCCAGCTTGCGCTAATGTATGTGTCGCAGCGAGCGAGCGCCCCCTGGCGGATACCCAGGTAGGTACGTTCGATGCAACGAGGCATTCCTCCGTAGCTCAATTGGCAGAGCAGCCGGCTGTTAACCGGCAGGTTACTGGTTCGAGTCCAGTCGGGGGAGCTCGGTCCTCCGTAGCTCAATTGGCAGAGCAGCCGGCTGTTAACCGGCAGGTTACTGGTTCGAGTCCAGTCGGGGGAGCATCGTGAACGAGGACCCCATGGGGGTCCTTTTTCATGTCGGTCTCACGCCTACGGGAACCGTGCAGGCCAGGGCGCAGTCCTCCTGGTCGTGCAAGGTCTACCAGCCGAAGCGTGAGATCGTATGAGCGGCTATGCTGCGGCAGACGGCGCGCACACATGTACGCGACACGCCGCTATGGGGCGGTAGCTCAGCCGGTTAGAGCAGCGGACTCATAATCCGTCGGCCGTGGGTTCGAGTCCCACCCGCCCCACTTGTGCAGGTCTCTGACCTGCGGAAACGTTCATTTTTGGGTGCTGGAGCGTCAACTTTGCCTCAACGGACTGAATCCGCTGCTCGTGGGTTCGGCAGCGTTGTCGCCAGCGAGAGTCCGAACTGCTCTGACCTGCACAGATGCCTCGGAGCGTAACCGGAGAAGTCGCCGCAGGTGGCTTCCGTGAGTGGCTGGGGCGCTTGAGTCGGGACGCTGCTAGGACGCAGGGAAACGGAAGGTGTCGCTCCGTCCGCCGCGCCGGCGTCGCCTGAGGGCGGGTAGGGGGTCGGCACCGCGCGGCGCAGTGTGGCTCCCGCTCTTCGCTGCTGGAGCTCATGGAAACTGCCCGAACTGAAAACTGTCCGGTCTGGGCGATGCGTCGCTCGGCTGCGGTCCCGCAGTCGCTCGGCGTCGTGTTGCGAATGCCGGTGCCGGGTCGAGGCGAACACCGTGTCCGGTGGCGGCCCGGCCGTGGCTACGGGGCCTGAGTCGTGCGTGGTCAGCGCAGGATCTGGACCGTGTAGAGCGTGTCGATTCCGGTGGCGAGGGTGCCCAGCAGGAGCCGAAGTGCGCTCTCGGGCAGGAGCGGTGGGAGGTGGGCGCCGAGGTAGCGGCCGGCAAGGCCTCCGAGGCCGCAGGGAAGGCCCAGTGGCTATCCGGGGCGACGTCGCCTGTGGCAGTGAGGGAGAGCAGGCTTCGCACATGCGGAGCTGTCCCAAGTACGCGGGGGCAGCTTCCACTCGGGCTCGGCACCTTGGAGGTGCCCGGCCGGCCCCGGGCGTGGGTACAGCCCGTACGGCGCCGTTGTTGAGGTGACGGAGGGTAAATGTCGGCTCCGCTACTTGGGGAGCGATCCATCTGCCCTTGCATCGCCGCGCGTTGGAAGGCAAATCCGCTGCGCATGGCTCCGAGGCCCTCTCCCCAGATGGCGGGAAGGTCCTTGAACCGGGTATGCGTGTCCCTCCGGGACGCGTTCGCGACGCTGGCCAGCGGGGCCTGAGCCGACGAGCCGGCACCATCTCCTTGACCTCATTTTCATGATCGTGGGGACGTGTTGGGGACGCAGGATTTCCGGAGGTCTGCGACCACTATCCGTGGGCGCGGGACTACGAACGGCTCATCCAGCACTCGGAATCGCTCGTCACCTGGGCCGCGATCACCTTGATGACCAGGCGAATCACCCGTCGAAGCACCTGGAGAAGCGGGCAGTCGGCCTCCCTCGAAGCCCAGCGGGACTGATCGTTCTCAAGGGCGGGGCCATCACCTTGGCCTTGCCCGGCCGGACTCGCGGCCCTGAGCCCATACTTCCACCGCCGCCGAAGCCTGTCGGCGACTTCGGGCTTACAGCCACCGCTTGGCTGACTCGACGCTGTCGCCGCCGCTCGTGTTGAACGCGATCGCAGCCTTCGGCGCATGACGCCGGACCAGATTCACGACCTGCTCAAAGAGCGGCAGAAGCGGTTCCGGCTTGCGGATCCCACCCCCGATGACGACGACGTCCCAGTCGTGCTCGGACAGTGCTGCGACGATCGCCGGCTCTGCCGACTCATCCAGCTCGATCAGCGTCATGGACGCATCGATGGCGTGTTTGCCGAATCGCGCCAGTTCCTGGTCAAGGGCCGCTCGAAGGGCGTCTCCGTCCATACCGGGCACTGCACGTGGGTCGATTCCAAGAATGAGCACTCGAGGCATGCCCAAGAGGACGATCAGCCATCCATCCAGGTTCCCACGGCAAGGGGCCGGTGCCCGATCTCAGGGACGACACCCTGGGGAATCGCGTCATCTTCCCCCGACGCGCCAGTTGCCGAGAGCCTCGATGAGCTGTATGGCGCGCGGCTTGACCTGCGGATCGACATCATCAGGGCTGGGATGCCACGACGTGGCGCGCGCGAGTCCCGACGGGCTTCCGGGGCTTTCCGCTGCGGTGGCATGAGGGCGGTCACTGGAAAAGCCTGCGGCGCCGAATGCCATTCCACCCGCCGCCAGCGGTACCGTCCGGCGACCGACCGGTGATGCCGGCTGTCCGAAGTCACGCATCAATCAGTCCCCTCCTTGCCCGGAAGGTGCGCCGGGCCGCCACGGCGCGGGAACGAGAGCCCTGTACGCCTGACGGAGCGGCCCCGGCTCTGGCGAGAGACGCCGCACCCAGGGGCTGGGCTGGGTAATGACAAGCCCGAATATCCTTTTGATCGATTTTCAGCCATAGGCCACTATTTAGCAGGTTTGCAGCCGATTATGGGAGCAGGGCGTGGTCGCGGCGTCCGCTTCAGGGGCTGCGGTCCGGTGCCGCGACGAGGGCGTCGGTCTCGGTGGTGGTGAGGTGGTTGACCTTGGCCCGGTCGAAGCGTTCGCGCCCCGCTGGATCGCGCCGCGCGTTCGGGTGTCCGTAGGCCTCGTAGTGCGGGAACGAGCGCATCGCGGTGTGACAGACGTGGCGGGTCGCCGCGGAGTGCCGCGGACTGCTTCGAGGTGCTTGAGGAACGCGCCGTTCGTCAGTGCGTCCAGGTCGGCGATGCTCAAGCGGGTCGGCCGCCGTCCGGTTCGCCGCTCTGCGAAGCCGAGCAGGAAGGTGAAGGTGCCGCGGTAGTCCGCGAAGGTGCGCCGGCTCTCCTGGAGCTGGGGCACCGGTTTTTCGGTGCAGAAGCCCTGCGGCAGGGGGCGCGAGGTCGCTCATGAACGGCCTCCGAAGCTGTGCGCAAGAGGGCGTTGAGCCCAGTCGGCGACCGACTCAGGCGTGACGCGTGCGGACAGGTAGGACGGGTCTGCCCATCAGGAGCGGGCGGTCGCGGTCACGGCCTGTCGGGCCGCCCGCTCCACCAGTGAGATGCCGTCGCTCATCGACGCGCTGCCGTCCGACAGCACGGTGACGAGGTACCGGTGTCCGTCCACTGTCACCTGGCCGACGCTGTTGACGTCCCAGAGTCCGGTGGTGTTGCGCTGCAGCCAGCCGTTCTTCAATGCGTACTCCGCGCCGGAGGCCGTCGAGACCCCCCACGCCTGATCGCTCGCGATACGGCTCATCAAGGATTGGACGTAGGTCCGGGACTCTTTGTTCAGCGGGGAGTCAGTCTTCGACGTCGCAGCGCCGTCGAACACGGAGAGCAGGAGCCTGATCTGGTCACTCGCCGTCGTCCGCGTCAGCCCCCACTTCGGGCCGTGACCACCCTTGGTCGAGGTCAGTCCCAGACGTTTGTTGGCCGCATCCAGGCCCGGTGCCTGGCCGATCTCGCGCCACAGGAGGTTCGCCGCCGCGTTGTCGCTGTTGCGGATCATCGGTTCGGCCAGGGCGCGTTCATGGGCGGTGAGATGTCGGCCCGTGTCCTGAGCCTGCAGCAGCAGTGTCGCGAGGATGTCGACCTTGATGATGCTGGCGGTGTCGTACAGGGCGTCCGGGCCGTACAGCGACGGCTTCCGGCTCCCAGCGTCGAGGCGGAGCACGGCCGCTGTCACGCGTGCCTTGCTCTGAGCCTGCATCGCGGCGTTGACGCCGGCCGTGGCCTGGGTGTGCGCCGACAGCGCGGGCGCGGCGGCCGCGGGTGCCGCGTGCAGGGCGCCAAGGGAGAAGAGGGTCGTCACCGAGGCCAGGAGCACACCGGTGCAGGCGCCGATGCGGCTTCCGCGGCGCCTGGCTGAGGTCTTCGAATACGGTATGGAGCGCGGGTGGGACATAGTCGGGCAGGCCTCGCAGTGGGTCGACAAAGGGAAAGTGCATGGTAAAGGTAGAGATAACGCGCGCGAGGTGAAGTGGCCCCTGTCACTACGAACGCATTCCGGCCCGAATTGTGAGAAGGCCCATGCGGTCGTGGCCTCGGCATACCGGCTCCGTCGCGGGTTCCGTGAAACCCGAGATGGCGATCTTCGTTTCCTCTGATCATGCCGGGTGTCCTCTATTGATCCGAAACTCAAAGGGTTCTATTCGAGGGTGTAGCGAACGTGTGGGCCGCCGAAGTAGCCGCGGACGATGTGTGGTTGGCGTTGGCGGCGGTGGAAGAACCGGCGGGTCTCGGTGGCGAGTTGGGCCTGGTCGCGGGCCCGGCTGTGCATCGGCAGGCTGCGTTTGAGGTCGGCGTTGACCAGTTCGTCGGGGTTGAGCTCGGGCGAGTACGAGGGCAGGAAGTGCAACTCGATCCGGTCGGGGTGGTCGGCGAGCCAGGTGCGGACCTTGCGGGAGCGGTGGGCGGAGTGGCCGTCCACGACGAGGTGGACCTTGTGGTCGAAGTGGCCTGCGAGCCGGTCGAGGAAGCGGCACATGACGTCGGCGTCGAAGGTCTCGGTGAACACCATGAAGTGCATGCGGCCCTTCGTGCTGATCGCGGACATCGCGTTCACCGAGAACCGGTTGCCCGAACGGCGCACGATGGGGGTGCATCCCTTGGCGCCCCAGGTGCGGCCGGTGACCTGGTCGGAGCGGATGCCGACCTGGTCGGCGAAGAGGATTTCGCCGCCATCGGCTTTCGCCTTCGCGCGGATCGCCGGCCAGGTCTCCTCCCGCCAGACGCGCACCGCCTCCGGATTCTGCTCGACGGCCCGTTTGTCCGGGCGCTGGAACGACAGGCCCCAGCGGCGCAGGTACTTGCCCACGCCCTGCTCGGTCAGCCGCACCCGGTACAGCTTCGCGATCAGGTCCCCCACACCGGCACGTGTCCACAGCTGCCCCGCCAGCCCCAGGTCACCGGGCCGGTGATCCAGTACGGCCTGCCGGACCGCCTGCTGCTCGACCGCGTCGAGAACCTGATGTTCCCCGACCCGGCGCCCACGCGGCCGGGCCACAAGCGCCTCGCGTCCGCCGGCAAGCCACTTCGCCCACCAGTTGTCCACGGCCTTGAGCGAGACCTGGAACACCGCCGCGACATCCTCACGCGTCCGGCCGGCCACCAACGCGGCCACCGCCCGCAGCCGAAGGGCCTCCTGCGCCGACGGCGACAACTGCCTTGCGTCCCCCACCAGTTCACTCACGCAGGGATCAACGACTCAGAACACCTACCGTTTCGGATCAATATGTGCTGGAAGGGGAATCGGCCGCGGGCCGGTTTGTGATCCTCCTGATGTGCCGCGGAGTCGGCCGTGGCCCGCGCCGTGTTGTCGGCCCCCGTCCTGTGCTCCCCGTCGATCTCGTGCGCGAGGACTCCACCGGCCTTGCTACCAGCGGAGCGCGCCGCTCGCGCCACGCGCTCCACCGCAGCCGAGGTCGCAGTTCGCGGTGGCGGAGGATCGGGTATCGGGTCGTCATGCCGTCGCCTTCAGTGCTGCAGGCCCGTGGCCACGTCCCTGCCGATGCGCTCGACCGCCGCGAGGTCGAGACCGTGGTGGACGTAGCGCCGGTTGCGTTCCACTCGCACGAGCCCCAGGGCGCGAAGGCAACGGGAAACCTGGGGGCGGGTCATCGACTGCTGGCCCGCGAGGTCGGCCGTGGTCATCGCCTGGCGATGAGCCGGCGCAGCCGGACGCGGCGCGGATCGGTGAGCGCGAGCATGCGGCTGCGGGCCAAGGTGACGCCCGTCCCCGGGGCTTCACCGGGAAGTGGACGACCGGTGGGAGTTCCGGTTCGTCCTTCACGAGCAGGTGCGGCGGCGCCGTATCGGGTGAAGATGAGCAGGATCGGCGTACGGGCCGGGCTGATCACCGCGTGGAGCACTTGTCGAAGGCGACCCGCGATGGACCGGTCGGCCGTGCGCTGGACGGGCTGATGAGAGCAGGGCCGCCTCCGGTCCCTCGTCCGCGAGCCGCTGCCGCGCGAGGTGTGCGGCACGGGTGAGCGCGGGCTCGGTCGTCGCCCACAGGCCGGCGAAGAAGACGCGGCGGCAGAGGTCGAGGATGTCGGTGCGCAGTTTGCTTCGGGTCGCGCAGCAGGTCTTCGGCGAGGGCCGGTTGCGGTTCCGGCAGACCGGAGGCCGCCCGGCGCGGCGCGGCGGCCGTGCCGGGTTGTGGAGCAGGCGGCTGAAGCCGAAGCTGCGGTAGCCGCTGGCGCAGGTGCAGGCGGTGGGTTCGGCGAACACCGGTCCGTCGCCAGTTCCGGCAGGGGTGCGTTCAGCCCCGGGGAGATGCCCCGCCAGCGCAGCGCCGTACACGGCGGGGCGAAGCGACGCAGGCCGGCCCGGGGTGAGGCCGGGACGTCGCGGCTGGTCGTCTATGCCCAGAGCGCGTGTTCGGTGTGATGGGTGTGTTCGGTCAGGACGTGGAAGCTCGCCGTCAGTTCCGCGAGCGACACGGTGACAGTCAAGCGGTCGGCGGCGGCCCCCTCCAGGACGATCACGACCGGCATGACGGGACGTGTAGGTTCGCAGCCTGCTCACGTCAGCACCTCGGCTGGCTTTCCCGTCTCGGACGCGATCCGGGCGACGTCATCCAACTGCTCATCGGCGCTCAGGTCCTACAGGTCCTGATCAGCTCTGTCGTTCTGGTGTACTCCTGGTGCCGGCCCATCGCTGCGCCTTGCTCGGCGAGGCCGTTGGCGGCCCTCGCTACGGCCTGGCGGCGACCGCCCTGGTCGCGTCGGAGTCGTCGCCATGTCCGCCATCCTGCTGGTCCGGACGGTGCTCGGCTGGTCCGGACGGTGCTCGGCTGGTTCGGTCTCGCCTGACGCTCCGCCTCGGACTTTGCTCCGCCGTTACCCCTTCATGACCAACTGACTACAGGCCTGTAGTCATGATGGACCGGGCGTGGATAAGGCATGCCTTCGCTAACTTGTACCGGCTCGGCCGGAGCTGGGAGAGCCGTATGTGGGACGACGCGTTTCCGAGTTTCCTGATCGGACTGAGGGAGGGGCTCGAAGCGGGACTCATCGTCTCCATCCTGGTCGCCACCCTGGTCCGGGCCGGGGCCAAGTCCCGTCTGCCGCAGGTATGGACGGGCGTCCTGGCAGCCGTCGCCCTGTCCATGAGCTTCGGCGCGGTTCTCACCTTCACCGCAGCCTCCCTGTCGGCCGCCGCCCAGGAAGCCTTCAGCGGCACTCTCAGCGTGATCGCGGTCGTGTTCGTCACCGCGATGGTCTTCTGGATGCGCCGCTCCGCACGCGGCCTCTCCGGCGAGCTCAAGGAGAAAGTCACCGGTGCGCTCGGCACGGGCGCGGGCGTGCTGATCGTCACCTCCTTCCTCGCGGTGGGGCGTGAGGGCCTGGAGACGGCACTGTTCCTGTGGACCACCGCCCAGGCCGCCGGCGAGTCCGCCGGCCCCCTCACCGGTGCCGGGATCGGCCTGGTCCTTTCGGCCGGCCTGTGCTGGGGCCTGTATCGCCGCGTCCTGAAGATCAACCTGACGAAGTTCTTCACCGCCACCGGCGTCGTCCTCATCGTGATCGCCGCCGGCGTCCTCGGCTACGGCCTCCGCGACCTGCAGGAAGGCGGTGTGCTGCCCGGCAAGTCGGCCTACGCCCTCGACCTGAGCGGCAACGTCGACACCGGCTCCTGGTACAGCACCCTTGTCCAGGGCGTGTTCAACCTGACCCCGATGATGACCTGGCTCCAGGTCCTCGCCTACGTCGGCTACCTCGCCGTCGTCATGACCCTGTTCGTCCGCGGTGTACGCGCCCCCGCCCGGGCCACGACGACGGAGCCGACGAAGGCCTACGCGGCGAAGGAGCCGGTGTCGCGGGCCGGGAAGGCCGAGAAGGCACCCCGTCGCCGTCCCACCTGGATCGTCCCCGTCGCCGTCGTCGCCGTCCCCGTGGTGATCGCCTCGCTCGCTGTCGCCCTCGGCCGCCCCAAGCCCACCGCCGCGCAGACCATCGCCGTCTCCGACAAGGAGTGCGGCAACGGCTTCACCGCGCCCAAACCGGGTCGGCAGACCTTCCAGATGCACAACACCGGCGGCAAGACGTCCGAGGTATACCTGATCGACCCGTCGACGAGTGCCGTCTACGGCGAGATCGAGGGACTGGCCCCGGGCACCACCCGCGCCCTTGTCGCTACCGTCGCCGGCGGCACCTACGCCTGGCGTTGCGTGCCCACCGGAGGGACCGCCGTCACCTCCAAGGCCGTCCGCGTCACCGGCGGCGGCAGCGCCAAGGCCGTCGTACCGGTCTCCGAGGAGGACCTCGCCGCCCCGCTCCAGGAGTACAAGGCGTACGTCAACCACGGCCTGGCCACCCTTGTCGTGCAGACCCGCACCCTCGACGACGACATCAAGGGCAACCACCTCGACAAGGCCCGCATCGACTGGCTCACCGCGCACCTCACGTACTCCTCCCTCGGAGCCGCCTACGGCACCTTCGAGGACTTCGACAAGATGGTCAACGGCCGGGCCGACGGCCTTCCGGGCGGCGAGCGGGACAAGGACTTCGCCGGGTTTCACCGCCTCGAGTACGGCCTGTGGCACGGTGAGTCGGCCGCGAGCCTCGAGGCCCCGGCCGACCAGCTCGTCGCCTCGGCCGCCGGGTTGCAGAAGGCGTTCCCCAGCCAGGACTTCGCCTCGTCGGACCTGCCGCTGCGCGCCCACGAGATCCTGGAGAACACCCTCCAGTTCGAGCTCACCGGCGACACCGACGAGGGCAGCGGCACCAACCTCGCCACCGCCGGCGCCAACCTGGCCGGCACTCGCGAGCTGCTCACCGTACTCAGGCCGCTGCTGACCACTCGCGCGCCCGAGCTGCTGCCGAGCGTCGACGCGGACATCGCCCGTCTGCAGACGCTCCTCGACGCCGCGCAGCACGGCACCGCCTGGACCCCCGTGGACCGCCTGGACGCCACTTCCCGGGCCCGGATCAACGGAGCCACCGGACAGCTTCTTGAGGACGTGGCGCCCGTCCCGGACCTCCTGGAGATCAGGAAGGCCGCCTGATGACCGCCGAGCACTCCGCACCAGCGCCCGCATCCATGGAAGGGAATCAACCGATGCCGTCCGCCGAAACGCCCGCCCCGCCGGGCGGCTGCCCCGCCGGTCACGGCCGCCGCTCCTTCGTGAAGTCGGCGCTCGGCGCCGGGGCCGCCGGCGCCGTCCTGGCGGGCGGAGGGTTCGCCCTCAGCCAGACAGACGCACCCCGGGCGCAGGCCGCGGGCACCACGAACGCGGCCAAGGTGCCCTTCCACGGTGCGCACCAGGCCGGCATCCTCACCCCCACTCCGACGGCGGCCACGTTCGTCTCCTTCGACGTCATCGCGCCGTCCCGCGCGGAACTGGCCGGCCTGTTCAGGACGATCACGGAGCGGGCCCGTTTCCTCACCGAGGGCGGCATTCCCGCCGACCTGGGCGTCGGCGCCCCGCCCTCCGACAACGGCATCCTCGGCCCGACCGTCCCCGCCGACGCGCTCACCGTCACCGTCGGTGTCGGCGCCTCCCTCTTCGACGGACGCTACGGCCTCGCCAGGGCCAAGCCGGTCCGCCTCACACCGATGCGGACCTTCCCCAACGACAGCCTCGACCCCGCCGAGTGTCACGGCGACCTCTCCCTGCAGATCTGCGCCGACCGCCAGGACACCGTGCTGCACGCGCTGCGCGACATCGCCAGGCACACCCGCGGCGCCATGCAGATCAAGTGGCGCATCGACGGGTTCCAGAACACCCCGCGTCCCACCGGCGCCCAGCGCAACCTGCTCGGCTTCAAGGACGGCATCGCCAACCCGGACGTGTCCTCGGCCCGCGAGACCAACCGCCTGATCTGGGTCGGCGACGGCCAGGGCGAGCCCGTCTGGGCGAGGGGCGGCAGCTACCAGGTCATCCGGATCATCCGGATGCTGGTGGAGTTCTGGGACCGGGTGTCGCTGAGCGAGCAGGAGCTGATGTTCGGCCGCCGCAAGGACACCGGAGCCCCGCTGGACGGCGCTCAGGAGACCGACATCCCCCAGTACGCCCAGGATCCCAAGGGCAACGCGATCCCGCTGGACGCCCATATTCGGCTGGCCAACCCGCGTACCGCCGCCACCGACAGCTCCCGCATCCTGCGCCGCGGTTACAACTACGACCGCGGCGTCGACAACGTCGGCAACCTCGACATGGGGCTGGTCTTCTGCTGCTACCAGCAGGACGTCGAACGGCAGTTCGAAGCAACCCAGACCCGCCTGATCGACGAACCCCTCGTCGACTACATCCTCCCCACCGGCGGCGGCTACTTCTACGCCCTGCCCGGCGCCCGTAACTCCTCCGACTGGCTCGGGCGCACCTTGCTGGAAGCCTGAGCGGCGCCCTTCACCGACCACCGACGACGGTGGCCCGAAATCTGCCCCTGATGTCGTCGAGGCCGTGCAGCAGGCCCACCCCGATGTTGCGCGCACAGTCGAAGCACTGCAGAACGGCGGCGATGGCAGGAGCGGGACGGCCGTGTCGGTCGCGGTCCCCTCACCCCTGTGGAGAACGGAGCCAGCACGAGACGGGGCGCCGTCACGGACAGGACGGCCACGACTCCCATGAAGGGGGCGGCGCAGGCGAGAGCCATGGCCCTGAGCCGCTACGCCGCGCCACGTCACGCACAGTGAGATCGCGGCTGACGCCGACGGACGCGGCGTGCGCGAGACCGTCGGCGACCTGGAGGACTATGTAGTCGAGCTGCCCTCGGCTGGCCGCGCCCCGGCGTCAAGTACCCGGCCGGGGAAGATGGAGTATTGAGATGCGGGAATCTAGGGTCGGCACGTGGCTTTCATCCTGGTGTGCGAAGACGACGCGGCGGTTCGCGGCATCCTCAAGCGTGCGCTGGAGCACGACGGTCACACCGTTTCCGTCGCCGCCACGGCAGACAGCCTGCTACGGCAGCTCGCACCGGCGCCCCAGCTGGTCGTCCTGGATCTCGGGCTGCCCGACGCCGACGGCCGCGACGTCTGCCTGGCCCTGAGGGCTCGCGGCGTCGACGTGCCGGTGTTGATGCTCACCGCCCTGGACGGTCTGCATCACAAGGTGGGCGGCTTCGAGGCGGGCGCCGACGACTACATGACCAAACCCTTCGACATCCCGGAACTGCTGGTCCGCGTCCGGGCCCTGCTGCGCCGGGCCACCGTGGCGCCCGCATCGCACGAGGTCGTCCTCGATCCGGCGAAGCACGTGGTGACCTACGATGCGGTGAGCATGAGCCTGACCCCGACCGAGTTCCGTCTGCTGGGCCGCCTGATCGCCTCGCAGGGCGACGCGGTGCGCCGCCACGCCCTCGTCGCCGCCGGCTGGCCGCACGGGGCGCACGTCAGCGACAACACCCTCGACTCCTATGTGCGCCGGCTGCGGACCAAGCTCGGTCCGCTGGGCGTGGCCGAGCGTCTGGCGACCGTCCGAGGCGTGGGCTACCGATGGCAGTGACGGGATTCCGCAGAAGCGTCGTCGCGCTCACCGTCCTGATCGCCACCGCCGTGGTCGCCATCCTGGTCGTCGTCTCGCACGTGCTGCTGAGCAGGGTGACGGACGCCGACGCACACGATCTGGCCCGTACGCGAGCCGAGGCGGTCGCGGCGAACGTCACTGCCAAAGGCGGCCGTGTCGTGCTCACGGAGAACGACAGCGAGGCGCTGGACGAGGTCGCCTGGGTGTATGCCGACGGCCGCCTGATCGACGGGAACGTGCCGGCGAGCGTGGTCAGGCGTGTCGAGGAGCTGGTGGACTCGGGGCGTTCGCAGACCGCGACCGTCGGCGACTCCCTCCTGTACGCGCGGCAGGTTCCCGTCGACGGCCACCACGTCATGGTGGTCGTGAGGGTGGACCTCACGCCCTATGAGACGTCCGAGCAGCGCAGTCTGACCTTGTCGCTGATCCTGGGCGGCCTCACGATCGTCCTCGCCGGCGGTGTCGCGCATCTCGTGGTGCACCGCGCGCTGCGGGTCGTGCACGAAATGGCCGCCCTCGCCGACGACTGGGGCCATCACGAACCCGGGCGCCGCTTCAACCTCGGCGTCCCCCGGGATGAGTTCGGGGAACTGGGACAGACGCTGGACCGCCTCCTGGAGCGCGTCGACAACGCACTGGCGGACGAGCGCCGGCTCACCGACGAGATCGCCCACGAGCTGCGGACACCGCTCACGGTCCTGCGGGGCGAGGCGCAGCTGGCGCAGCTGTCCGGCGAGCCGGTGCCGCCGGAGGCGGTCCTGAGCGAGGTCGACCGCCTCGACGCGGCGATCACGACGATCCTGCGCGCCGCGCGCGCCCGCACGGACGAGGGCACCCGGTGCGATCTGCGCTCCGCCGCGCGGCAGGCGATCGGCGGCCGCGCGGTCGAGGTCGCCTTTCCCGCGAAGATCGAGGTGGCCGTGGCGCCCGACGTCGCCGTGTCGCTGCTGTCACCCCTGCTGGAGAACGGCCTGCGGCATGCGAAGACGCGTGTGTGGATCACCGCGCGCAACCAGGGTGCGGCCGTCGTGGTCGATGTCCTGGACGACGGCCCGGGCATCGATCCTGCGGACGTCGAGCGGGTCTTCGAAGCGGGTGTGACCCGCGGTGACGGATATGGGCTGGGGCTCCCGGTGGTCCGGCGCATCGCCGCCTCGGCCGGTGCGGAGGTCCGCGCGATCGCGGACGGCCGCGGTCATGTCGAGGTGACGCTCCCGGCCGTGCGCGCGATCACGTAGTCAGGTTGCTTGCAGGTTCCCCGCGTGAACCTGGCGGCATGACAACGACAGCGGAAGCGCGCACGCGCAGCGGGCATCTCATGCTCAACAAGGTCCCCGAGGTCACCATCTGGTTCTGGGTGATCAAGATCCTGTGCACCACCGTGGGTGAGAGCTTCGCCGACTGGATCAACATGAAGCTGGGCGTCGGCCTGGTGAACACGGCCTGGATCTTCACCGGGGTGTTCGTAGTGGTCCTAGCCGTCCAGCTGCGGCTGAAGCGGTACGTACCGTTCCCCTACTGGCTGACCGTGGTCGTTGTCAGCGTCACGGGGACCCTGTACACCGACATCCTCACCGACCAGCTCAACGTGCCGCTGTGGATCAGCTCCGCGGTCTTCTCGGTGCTGCTCGCCGTGGTCTTCGGCGTGTGGTGGCTGCGCGAGCGCACGCTGTCGATCCACTCGGTCACCACGCTTCCGCGCGAGTCGTTCTACTGGCTCGCGGTTCTTGTCACCTTCGCGCTCGGCACCGCGACCGGCGACTGGACCCTCGAGCTCACCGGCTGGAGCCCGGGCGCGTCGGTGCTGCTGCCGCTCGGCCTCATCGCCGCGATCACGCTGCTGTGGAAGTTCGGCGCGAACCCCGTGCTGTCCTTCTGGCTCGCCTACATCCTGACCCGCCCGCTGGGCGCGAACATCGGAGACTGGCTCGCCTCCCCGAAGGTCGCCCAGCCGGGCGAGCCGACCGGCCTCGCGCTGGGCACCTTCACCACCAGCCTGATCTTCCTCGGCCTGATCCTGGCGACCGTGGTCTACCTGACGGTGACGCGCTCGGACGTGACCGAGACCTACGAGGCCGCCCACGCCACCCACACCACCGGCGACCGGCGAAAGGAGCGCGTCGGTCTGGCCGGCTTCGGACTGCTCGCCGTCGCCACCGCGGGCCTGCTGATCTGGGCCCACAGCCAGCCGCACACCGGCCCGGCGCCGGAGGAGGACAACACCTCCGCGGTCCAGATGGCCCCAGGCGAGGCGGTGAAGAAGTTCCCGCCCGCCAAGGTCGCCGCTCTGAAGGCGCTCGCCTCCACCTCGCTCAAGGACGCACGCTCGGGGGACGCGAAGGGTGCGCACACGGCCGCACAGTCGTTGCGTGACCTGTGGGATGCCGACCAGGCCGCCCTGGAGCCGCTGGACGAGACCGGGTGGACCTCCATCGACGCCCAGATGGACAAGGTGCTGGGGACCTTCGGCATCGACCACTCGAACCCGCCGATGCCGCCCGCGCAGCAGGAGAAGGAACTGAGCGCCCTCCTGACGGACATGGGCTGACCGTCCACCCCCCTCCGCGAACCCCGTCGGGGCGGTCCAAGCCGGTGCCGATGGCTCCGACCGCCCCGTGTCCCACAGCAGCACACCGGGCCGACACGTTCCGCGGCCTCACCTCATACCGCCGCGTGCGCGCCCCTGTCGGGCTGTGACACGGCCAGGTAGCCGACGAATCCGATGATCGCCACCGTCCAGGCGAGGGTGACCGGTGCCAGGCCGAGGGCGAGGCCGCCGCGGGTGTGGGGGAGGGCCATCCAGTCGGCGAGGGAGGCTCCGAGGGGGCGGGTGATCACATAGGCGGTCCAGAAAGCGGTCACCGCGCCGAGGGCCCCGAAGCGGTGGGCCAGGGCGGGTACGCAGATGGCGACTGCGAAGAGGGCGACAGAGCCCAGGTAGCCGAAGCCGGCGGTGGCGGTGAGATCGCCCGTGGCGGTGCCGAGGGCGAAGGTTGCCAGGACGGCCGCCCAGTAGAACGCCTCACGGCGCCGCGTCCGGATCGTGTGGATGGAGAGGGTGTGCTCGCTCGCGTACCAGAGGCCGAAGACCGCGGCCAGCATGACGAGGAACGCCGGGGTCGAGACGCCGTACGGCACACCGAGGCCGACGTGCAGGACATCGGCGGCCATGGTGCCGAAGACGCTGACCATGACGACGGCGGTCCAGTAGGCCCAGGCGACATACCGGCGGACCGTGAACTGCACGGCCAGGGACGCCGCGAGGGCGAGGCCGCCGAGCGCCACCGCCGGGATCGGGCCGAGCGTGCGGGCCAGGAGGTCCGATGCCGTCTCGCCCATGCCGGTGGTCAGCACCTTGATGATCCAGAAATAGACGGTCACCTCCGGCACCTTGTTCGCCAGTCGGCGTGCGGGGGTGAGGGGGCGCTCGTCGAGGACAGGTTCCGCGGTCATGATCCGCACGATCGCACTCCGAGCATGAACGCAACCTGAACGGTCCCCTACGCCGTTCGGGCCTCCCGCGTGGGCTGCGGCCCGCCCTCCCCTCACCGTGGACAGGGATGAGGGAGACGACTCCTCTCACCCGTCTCCAACCGACGAGCCGTACGGCGAATTGACCTCCTACGACGTGTAGGAGCTCATGCTTCCGGGGCGCGTGACGACGAAAGGTGCAGGATGGCCGACGGCTCGAACGTCACGATGACCGGTGCCATCCGCACCGGCTGCCCGCCCTGGTCGGCCCGGCCTCGGCGCCGGTGGGGCGAACCTTGGCTCGCGGCGATCGCGGGGGCTTTCACACTCGCCCAGGTCGTCCTCGTACGACCGGATCTTGGTCTCGGCTGGGACGAGACGGTCTACGTCAGCCAGGTCAGCGGCCAGGTTCCCGCCGCCTTCTTCAGCGCGCCCCGCGCCCGCGGCGTCTCTCTGCTCGCCGCGCCGATCGCGTCGTGGTCCGACTCCACCGCCCTCCTCAGGATCTACCTGGCGGTCCTCTCCGGTCTGGCCCTTTACTTCGCCCTGCGCGTCTGGCGAGGCCAGGTCATGCCGCGCGTCCTGGCGCTGGCGGGTGCCCTGTTCGCCTCCCTCTGGGTGACCCTGTTCTACGGCCCGCAGGCCATGCCCAACTACTGGGTCGCCCTCGGCGCCCTGGCCTGCGTCGGCTGCTTCCTGCGTGCCCGCGCGGACTCAGGGGACCGGGCAGGACTGTGGGGTGTGTTCGCGGGCGCGGCACTGATGGCGTGGATGCGCCCGATGGACGCCGTCTACGTGGTGCTTCCCCTGCTCGCCCTCGCCCTGCGCCGCCCCCGCCTCCTCGTCGTACTGGCCGCCGGCCTGCTGGCAGGTGCTGGTGAGTGGGTGATCGAGGCGTACGTGAGCTACGGCGGCCTCGCGCAACGCCTCTCCGACGCCTCCCGCATCCAGGGCGGTCTCGGTCTGCACCTGGCGGTCGTCGACCAGTGGCACAGTCTCGGCGGGCGTACCCTTTGCCGTCCCTGCACCAGATCGGCCCCCAACCTGGTGGAGACCCTGTGGTGGTTCGCGCTGCCCGTCCTCGCCGCGCTCGGCGCCGTCCGCGCCCGCCGCGCCCTGCCCGTCCTGCTGCCGCTGGCCTGCGCGGCCACGGCAGCCGTCCCCTACCTGTTCCTCATCGGCTACGCGGCCCCCCGCTTCCTGCTGCCCGCCTACGCCCTGCTCGCCCTCCCCGTCGCCCATGGCCTCGCTCACCTGGTCAGCACCCCACGTCGGAGGACCGGGCGCACCGTCGCTGTGGGCCTCGTCGCATCCTGCCTTGCGGCTCATCTGGCCGTGCAGTACGTCGTCCTGGAACGTACTCTGCGAAGTTCCGCCGCGACCCGTGACAACTGGTTCCGCACCGCCTCGGCCCTCCACACGCTCGGCGTACGGCCGCCGTGCCTGCTCAGCGGCTACGAGGCCGTGCCCATCGCCTTCTACACCGGTTGCGGCTCGGCACAGACCGACGGCCACGACACCAGCACCACCGCGGCCGCACTGGCCCGGGCCGCCCACCGGACCCCCCTCGCCGTCCTCACCCGGTCCGGCGACCGCCCGCCCGCCTACGCGCGTACCTGGTCCATGGAGCGGGCCGGCGTTCTCCACGCCTACGTCGCTCCCTTCGTCCGGCAGGGGCGGTGACCGTGGTGACCGTGTCCGACAGCGTGACCGCGACCGCGGGCAGGCGCCCCTACGTCCGGCTGGGCATCACCCTCGCGGTGCTCGTCACCGCCGGCGGCATCCTCGCGGCGCACCGGGCCACCCTCGACAGCGGTACCGACCAACTGGCCGCCGCCGACGGGGAATGGCTCGTGCTCGCCTGCTTCGCCACTGTCGCCACGTGGGTGTCCGCTGCCGTGGCGCAGCAGGGGGCGGTCGTCGAGCGGCTGCCGAAGGGACGGCTGGTGGCCGCTCAGTTCGCGGCGTGCGCCGCCAACCACATCCTGCCCGCAGGGGCCGGGGCGAGCTTGGTCAACCTGCGGTTCCTGACGCGGTGCGGCCTGTCCAGCAGGCGCTCGGCGACCGCGCTGGCGGTGAAGGCGGCTGTCGGCGGGATCGTCCGGTGCGTGCTGGGCGTCGTCCTGCTGGTGGCGTCACCGGGCGCTGTCCCGCTGTCGGCGCGGATCCCGCACGTCCTGGTCCTGGTCCCGGTGGTGGCGGCGGCCGTCGTGCCGGCGGTGATGGCCAGCGGTCGGATCAGGCGGGCGGTGGGGCGGGCCGTGACCGACGTGCGGGAGGTGCATCGCTCCCGAGGGCGGGCCTGCGCGCTGTGGGGCGGCTCGGTCGCGTTCGCGTTGCTGCACGCGGCTGTGGTCGTGGCCGTGGTCCACGCGCTCGGGCTCGCGTTGCCCACGAGCCATGTGGTGATGGCGTACCTTGTGGCCAGCGGGGCGGCGGCTCTGCTTCCCACGCCCGGTGGACTGGGGTCGCTGGACGCTGCGCTCGCCTTCGCGCTCACGGCCGCCGGAGCGCCGGGGCAGACGGCGATCTCGGCGGTCATCGGTTACCGCCTGCTCACCGGCTGGCTGCCGATGGCACCGGGACTGCTGGTCCTGGGGTTGCTTGCCCGCCGGTCGGCGCTCTGAGACGGCGGAACGCCCTCACTCGGTCGCCTCCAGCGGCCCCGCACGTCCCTGTCCTCAGCGACGCGGCAGCCGTTTCATCGGCCACCTCGCCTTGCGCGGCGATCCCGTCGGCGCGCTGGCTACCGGGCGGTGCAGGTGATCGCGGGCGATGAGTTCGAGCGTCACCGCGACCGCGACGGACTGCACTGTCATGAGCGCGATCAGGACGAACAACTGCACCGCCCCGGCCATCACGGGACTCGCCCCTGCCATCAGCATGCCGACGAAAGCACCAGGGAGGGTGACCAACCCCACCGTCCGAGTCTGGTCGAGGCCGGGCAGCAGTGCCTCCGATGCCGCCGGCCGTGCGATCTCCATCCGTGCGTCCCGGTCCGGGAAGCCCAGGGCCATCGCGGCTTCCACCTCCCCATGGCGCTGGGTCAGTTCGTCCAGGGCACGACGTCCGGCGAGGACGGTCACCGTGAGTGCGCCGCCGATGAGGATGCCCGTGATCGGGATCAGTGCTATGCCCCGCAGCGGGACGAGCCCCGTCAGCAGCAGGACCGCGACGACCGGAACCACGCCTGCGGCGATCGGGGCGGCCGTGAGCCACCAGGTGTGGTCGCTGGTGATCCTCCGTCCGGCCGTACGCACCGCCACCGAGAACATGACGACCAGGAAGGCCAACAGCCCTGCCACGGACTTGACGGCCCACGTGATGACCACCGACACGACGGCCAGCTGGGTCGCGGCCCTCAGTCCGGCAACGATGATCTCCCGGGCTCGGCTCCGGTACGGGTGCGGGTCGAGACGGAACCGCGCCGCGACCACGGCCGCCGCCAGGAGCAGAGCGGCGAGCAGGACGCCGAGGGTGATGTCGACCGGTACGAGGGATGTCGCACTCGACGTCACGTTCCCCACCTGTCCTTGCTCGCGGACACGTCAGCCGATTCTCAACCCACCGGATCCGGCGGCCGGTCCAGCCGGTATCCATGCCCTCGCAGCGTAGTGATCTCCGGCAGGCTGACAGGACCGCCCCTGGCCTGCGCCGCCTCGGTCAGGCTGCGCCGCAGACCCGCCATCGTCACATCGAGAGTCTTGGTGGGCCCGAACCAGTTCTCGTCCCACACCTCGGCCATCAACGTCTCCCGCGACACCGCCTCGCCGACCCGCTCGGCCAGCACCGCGAGCAGGTCGAACTCCTTGGCCCGCAGGGGGATCTCGACACCGTGCAGCGCGCATCGGCGGGCGGAGACGTCGACGACCAGATCGCCCAGCCGCACCGGCTTCCGGACCGGGGCGGCCACTGCCTGCCGCCGCAGATGCGCTCGCAGCCGGGCGAGCAGCACGGTCATGCTGAACGGCTTGACGAGATAGTCGTCGGCCCCGGCATCCAGTCCGGCGATGACGTCGATGTCCTCGGTCCGCGCGGTCAGCACCACGATCAGCAGATCGGGCAGGCGGGCCCGCAGATCCCGGGCCACGTCCAGACCGTCCATGTCGGGCAGTCCCAGGTCCAGCAGCAGCACGTCGTACGGTGCCCGCGCGGCCTCGGCCAGGGCGCCCGCCCCCGTACGGCACCAGGTCGGCGCGTACTCGTGGCCGCGCAGGCCGGCTTCCAGATGGCGGCCGATGGTGTCGTCGTCCTCGACGACGAGGACACGGTGGTGGTGGGCCGGTGCGGCGGGCGTGCGCATGGACGACAGCCTAGGAGCGGACAGGGCGACGAGCCCGTCGCGCGCGGGGAGTGTTCACAGGTCGCGGAGCTCCTCCACGGCGGGGCGTCGGGTCCTGCGGATGCCGTTGAGGGCCGCGGCGACGATGGCGGCGACGGCGGCGGCGCCGGTGAGTGCGAGGTAGGCGCCGGGGACCGAGAGGCCCGCGGGTGGCGGATCGAAGACGCCGGTCAGGACCTTGACCAGCATCTGTGACAGGGCCCAGCCGATCAGGGCGCCTCCGGCGAGACCGCCGGCGGCCAGCAGCAGGGCCTCGGTGAGGACCATGCCGCGCAGGTGACGTGCCCGCGCGCCGAGGACCGTGGCGATGGCGAAGGTACGGCGGCGTTCGGCGAGTCCGAGGGCGAGGACGAGCCCGCCGGCTCCCGCAGCCAGCAGCACCGCGAAGGCGAGTTCGATGCGCGTCAGGCCCGCCAGGTCGACCGAGGTCAGGCTGGTGCCGACGGTGCCGCGGGTCTGGGTGAGGTCGGTGACGCTGGCACCTGTGCCGAGCTGCCCGCGCAGCTGTGCGGCGATCTGCTTCTGGTGGCTGCCGCCGGTGTCGAGGAGGAAGGCGCCCACCGCGTCGCTGCCAGTGGCCTTGGCGACGTAGGAGGCGTTGGCGACGAAGAAACTGTCCTTGGGCGCGGTGGGGAACTCCTTGGCGATGCCCGCGTAGTGGAAGGGCACCGTGTGCAGGACCTTGGTGCGGGCGTCCTGGACGCGCAGGTTGACGGTGTCGCCGGGGGAGAGCTGGAAGTCGTGGACGGTCTCGACGCTGACCAGGAGATTGTCCGGATGCTGGGCAAGGCGTTGCATCAGCTGCCGGGCGGTGCCGCCGGCGAAGTAGGCGTCCTGGAGCGACGTGGCCCCGGCGATGGTGTCCGGGCGGACGCCGTAGAGGTCCTGAAGATCGGAGCCGACATAGGCGAAGCGGTGCTGAAGGGGTTCGACGTGGCGGACACCCGAGATCTTCAGGGCCGCTCCGGAAGCAGGCGGGACCCGGGCCCCGGGCGGTTCGGTGACGGTGACGTCGGCGCCGTTGGTCAGCCGGGCGTCGACCTCGGCCTGCTGGTGGTACGTGGCGTTGAAGACGGCGGTGGACACGGCGAAGGAGACGGCCAGGGCGAGCAGCACCACCGAGCGGGCGAGCGGTCGCCGGCGCCGGGTCAGGACGGCCGCGGTGGTCCCGGCCAGGGTCGCGGTCAGCGGGCGGGCCAGCCGGGTCAGCACGGCACGGCCACGGGTGAGGACCAGCAGGGTCAGGCGCCACAGCAGCAGGGCCGCGCCGATCCACAGCAGGGCGGGGCCGAGGAAGGCCCAGTACGACACGGAGATGCTGGGAACGCCCTCGGGGGCGAGGACCAGCGCGTACTGGTTGCCGGAGGAGGCACGGAAGACCAGCCACGAGCCGATCAGGAGCACGAAGTCCAGGCCGTACCGTAGCCACCAGGGCGACCGGGAGGGGCGTACGCCCTCCTGTTTGCGGGTGTCGGCGACGGTGACCGAGCGCAGGTCCCGCAGCGCGGGGACGAGAACGGCACCGGCGGCCACCGCGGCTCCCAGGACGAAGGCGATCGCGTACCAGACGACCCACTGCCCCGCGCTCGCGCCGAACGAGGCCGCACCGAACGCGAGACGGCCGGTGAGCGCCGCGACACCCAGCCCCGCCAGGCCCCCGGCGAGGCCGATGAGGGAGGCTTCCAGGCTCGCAAGGCCGGTGATCTGACGGGGCCGCAGCCCGCGAAGTCGCAGCAACCCCTGTTCCTGGCGCCGCCGTTCACCGCCGGCCGAGGCGACCGCCGCCGTCAGCGCGGCCGCCAGGACCGCGCCCGGCACGCCGAGGAAGAGGAAGAGGATCTGGGCGTACAGGGCGTCCTGGCGGGCGGAGTCGAGGGCGGCGCCGATGTTGTTGCCGACCAGGGCGGTGCCTGCCGAGCGAGCCTCCAGGTTGTGGGCGGCACCGGTGACCGAGGAGAACGCGGCGGCCGGGTCGGAGGGCAGCCCGGTGCTGCCGCGGGCGGCGTGGATCTGGGTGGTCACGGCCGTGGCACCGCGGGTGAGGGAGGCGAACCGGGCGGCGGGCAGCAGGACGACGTTGTCCGGGGGCGCGGTCGGCTGCGACTGGCTGGGGGCGCCGACGGTCTGGAAGAGGGAGTCGGCCTGGGGCAGGTCGACCACGCCGTCCACCTTGATCTGGCGCGTGCCGGCACCGGGAAGCTGGATGCCGATGGTGTCGCCCGGGGCGGCGTGCAGGTTGGAGGCGGTCTGCTGGGCCAGCAGGACGCCGGTGGAGGAGCCCGACAGCGTACGGACGGCGTCCGGGAAGCGGGCACGGTAGCCGTCGGGCAGCCCGAGGGCGACACCGGGGCCGGTGGTCTGGGTGCTGCCCTGCACACGGGCCGTGAAGCCGCTGGTGTGGGCGAAGCCGACGGGCAGCGCGGTGCGGGTGCCGGGAGTCTTCTGGACGAGCGACAGGACGGCGTTCGGGTCGGCGCCGGGCTGCACCTGGACCTGCCAGTCCACGGCGACCGAGCGCAGGGCGCGCTGGGTCATGGTCGCCTTGGACGCGGTGAGGAAGGAGCCGAGCGCGGCGACGAGGGCGACCGCGAGCGTGACGCCTGCCAGGGCGGCCAGCAGCCGACCTGTGCGGTGGCGGGCCAGGCCGTGCGCCCATGCGGTGATCATGACACCTCCTCGGGTGCGAGCAGCCGTCCGTCGTGCATGCTGCGCCGGACGGCGAGCCGGGCGGCGACGGCCGGATCGTGGGTGGTGACGACGAGGGCCGCACCGGTGTGGTCGGCGGCCGTCAGCAGGGCGTCCAGGACACGGGCGCCGGTGGCGTGGTCGAGGCGGCCGGTGGGTTCGTCGGCGAGGATCAGGCGAGGCGCCTGGGCCAGCACCCGGGCGGCGGCCACCCGTTGGGCCTGGCCGCCGGAGATCTCCTCGGGCAGCCGTTCGGCGAGGTCGGCGGCGTCCACCCGGGCGAGCGCGGCGAGCGCGGCCCGCCTGGCCTCGTCCTCCGCGCAGTCGGTGAGGACCAGGGGCAGGGCGGTGTTCTCTGCCACGTTCAGGGCGGGGATCAGGCTGTCGCCCTGGAAGACGAGGCCGATGTCGTACGGCCCGAGGGAGGCGGCGCGGGTGACGGTGCCGCTGGTGGGCTGTTCGAGTCCGGCGATCAGATGGAGCAGCGAGCTCTTGCCCGATCCCGAGGGGCCGACCACCGCGAGCCGGTCCCCGGCCCGGATCGTCAGGCCGGCGCCGTGCACGGCCACCACCGCCTGGACTCCCCGGCCGAAGGTCAGGGCCGCGTCCGTGCAGCTGACGAGCACGTCATCCGACGACATCGTGTGCCTCCTCGCGGTCGTTCGGCGGCGGGGCACCGGTGGCCCTGCCGTCCGTCAGGGTGATCACCCGGTCCGCGACCCGGACCGCCTCCGCGCTGTGCGTGACGAGCAGCACCGCGCAGCCTTCCGCGGCCCGCTCCCGCAGCAGCGAAAGCACCAACTGTTCTGTCTCGCCGTCGAGTTCGCCGGTCGGTTCGTCGGCGAGCAGCACGGCAGGCGCGTTGGCCAGGGCGACGGCGAGCCCAGCCCGCGCCAGCTCGCCACCCGACAGCTGCCGGGGCAGGGCACGTGCCCGCCCGGCCAGCCCGACCTGCGCCAGCAGGGTCTGGGCCGGGACGGGGGCCCTGCGGCCCTGCGCCCGCTGCGGCAGGCGGACGTTGTCGAGCACGTTCAGGTGGGGCAGCAGATTGCGGGTCTGCAGCAGGACGCCGATGTGGCGGGCGCGCAGCCGGGCCCGCTCGGCCTCCGGCCGGTGGCTGATCCGTATGCCGCTCACGTGGACCTCGCCGCCGGAGGGTTCGTCGAGTCCGGCCAGGCACGCCAGCAGAGTCGACTTTCCGGCCCCGGAGGGTCCCACCACCGCGACGGTCTCACCGCGTCGCACCGTCAGCGACACCCCGCGCAGCGCGAGCGTCTCCTCCTCGCCGGCCCGATAGAAGCGGTACAGCTCTCGGGCGGTCAACACATCGTCGGCCGGGCCGCGGGAGTCGTACGAGTCGACCGGCATCGCGCTCACCGCCACGCGAAGGAGTCGCTGACGATGCGCCATGGATCGACGTTGTCCGCATTGACCGGGCCGGACAGGGTCAGGTCGACCTCGTGTCCCGCGCGATAGAAGGCATACCGTTCGAACGCGTCCCGCACGACCTTGCCGGTCACCGGGTCCTTCGCCGAGTCGCCCTGGTAGGTCAGCAGGACCACACGGCCGGCGTGTCGCGTCACCTCAGACACCTTGGGAGCGGCGAACTTCGGTACCTGGGAACGCAGTTGCGGTATCACCTTGCTGGTGACCGAGCCGGTGGTCGGCGCGGCGGCGGAAACCGCCGTGATCTTGACCGTGTTGAGCTTGTCCGTGAACACGGTGGTGCCGCCCTGGCCGGTGCGGGCCCAGCCCTCGGGCACCTTGACCGTGAAGCCGGTGAAGGAACCGCCGCTCGGCCGGTAGGCGACGAAGGCCTGGTTGTCGGGGATGTCCCCGGGAGGGTTGGACTCGGTGGGCGCCGCGTTGTTCTGCCCGCCGCCTCCGGAGGAGGAACCGGCCGGGGACGTCGTCGAACCGGAGCCCGAACCCGTCCCGGAACACCCCGCGGTGACCGCTGCCACCAAGGCCAGTCCGACGACCGCGTACGTCCGTGTGCGTGCTGCCATGACCACTGCCCTCCAGGGGAGTCCTCGGACCAGTAGATCCACAGCACCGACGCTAGGGAGAGGCCGGTTAACGCCTTGCTCGCCGCGGGTTAGAGGACGGCAAAACCGTGTGGCGCAGCACGTCCGCCCAGGTGAACGGCCCGCATGATGGGGTCATGAGACAGCGTGTGGTGCGAGTCGCCCTGACCGCCGCTCTGGTCGCCGTCGTCCTCCTCGCCGTCCCGCTCGCCCTGGCCATCAGGTCGTCCCTGTACGCCGACCAGCGCGACACCCTGGAGCGGTCCGCCCTGGCCGCGGCCGTACGCGTGAGCCCGGACTACGCGACCGGCGACCCGGCGGAACTGCCGAGCCCCCCGGCAGGCGGCCACCTCGGTCTGTACGACCCGCAGTCGCGGCTGCGGGCGGGCAGCGGCCCCCGTTCGGGCGACGCCCCGGTCCGTCGAGCCTTGGGCGGTGAGGCCGTACGGGGCCACTCGGGCGGCGACCTGGTGGTCACCGTGCCCGTCTCCCACGCCGAGCAGGTGATCGGCGTCGTGCGGGTCTCGTCCCCTGCAGCCTCCGTGCGCGACCGCGTCCTCGTCGCGTGGGCGGTGCTGCTGGGGGTGGCGGTGTTGGCGCTGGCCGTCGCGGTGGTCGTGGCCCGCCGTCAGGCACGGGCCCTAGCAGCCCCGTTGGAGGATCTGTCCCGCCACTGCCGGGCCGTGACCGAGGGCGACCTGAACGCCCGTGCCGCCCCCAGCAGCATCGGCGAGATCGACCAGGTCGCCCGCACCCACAACGAGATGCTGCACAGCCTCTCCGAACTCCTCCGTCACGAACGCGACTTCACCGCCAACGCCTCCCACCAGCTGCGCACCCCCCTCACCGGTCTGCAACTCGCCCTGGAGGCGGGCCTCGCCGAGGACGACGACGCCGGGCTGCGACCCGTCCTGACCGAAGCACTGGCCACCACCCACCGACTGCACCACACGGTGGAGGAGGTGCTGCGTCTGTCGGGTGCCAGCAAGGTGTCCCCCTCCGCCGCCGGGAAGATCGCGGTGGGGCAACTGCTGCGGGACGCCGAGGCACGCTGGCACGGCCTGTTCGCCAGGGACGGCAGACGCCTGGAGTGCGCCGCACGGGACACACCGACCGATGTCCTGGTCCCAGGCGCGCCCGTGTCGGAGGTGCTCGGCATCCTGCTGGACAACGCCCGCGTGCATGGGCGCGGCACCGTCCGGGTCACCGTGCGGGACCTGGAGGACGCCCTCGCCATCGACGTGAGCGACGAGGGTGCCGTGGCGGGCGAGCCGGCCCGGCTGTTCGACCGGGGCCACACCGGGGGCGGACCGGGAGCGGGTATCGGCCTGGCTCTCGCCCGGGACCTGGCCGTCTCGCTCGGCGGCAGGATCTCCCTGGCCAGTGCTCGCCCTGCCACCTTCACTTTGCTCATTCCCGTCGACCGGGACGAGGCACAGGAGTCGTCTGGGTGAGAGGACCGTCCTGCGCCGCCCTCCCGGTCGTGGCTCTCTCACGGACCGGGCTGCTCGACAGGTCTGTGGCCGTCCGTCGGTCTTGAAGAAAAACAGACCTGCTTGATGAAGGCGCGACCGCTTCTTCCGTGTGCGTTCACACATGTGCCGTTTCCGGTACGCAAGACGCGACTCTGATGGGCCCGCCTCGCAAATCGCCCCAAAGAGCCGGGAGATGTACACATGTCCAGAAGTCATGTCAGACTCGCAGCCGTTCTCGCTGCCGCCGGAGCCCTGACCGGCGTGACCGCCGTCCAGCCCTCGGCGTTCGCCGCCTCCCACCACCAGGCCCCTGCCAAGCACGTCCTGCTGATCTCGGTCGACGGACTGCACCAGTCGGACCTGGCCTGGTACGTCTCCCGGCACCCGAACTCGGCACTGGCGCGGCTGGTCGGCGGCGGCGTGGAGTACACCCACGCCAGGACCACCACGCCGTCCGACTCCTTCCCCGGCATGGTCGCCCAGGCGACCGGTGGCGGCCCCGGCACCACCGGCGTCTACTACGACGACACCTACAACGCGGCGCTCCTGCCCGCCGGGACCACCAGCTGCAAGGCCGCCAAGCCCGGTGTCGAGGTGGACCTCACGGAGGACCTGGACAAGAACCAGGCATCCATCGACGCCGGTCAGGGCCTCACCGGCCTGCCGGACAGTATCCTGTCGATGACGGGCAACCCGGCGAGCCTGATCAACGCCTCCAAGCTGCCGGTCGACCCCAAGACCTGCAAACCGGTCTACCCGCACTCCTACCTCAAGGTGAACACCGTCTTCGAGGTGGCCCGCAGCGCGGGCCTGCGCACCGCGTGGTCGGACAAGCACGCGGCGTACGAAATCCTCAACGGGCCCTCGGGCACCGGCGTCCAGGACCTGTTCACGCCCGAGATCAACAGCGACGCCCTGGGCTACCCGGCCGGCGACGACTGGACCAAGGACAACCAGGCCACGGAACAGTACGACGGCTACAAGGTGAAGGCCGTCCTCAACGAGATCGACGGCTACGACCACAGCCGTACCCACAGGGTCGGCACCCCGGCGATCTTCGGCCTCAACTTCCAGTCGGTGTCCACCGCGCAGAAGCTGCCCGCCTCCGACGGCCTCAAGGGCGGCTATACCGCCAAGAACGTGCCCGGACCGCTGCTGGCGAAGAACCTGGACTTCGTCAACGCGCAGATCGGTGCCCTGACTTCTGAGATCGCCAAGCGGCACCTGGCCGGCAGCACCACGGTCATCCTGTCCGCCAAGCACGGTCAGTCGCCCACCGACCCCACCGCGCTCACCCGGATCGACGACGGCCCGCTGCTGGACGGACTCAACGCCGCCTGGAAGCAACTCCATCCCGCCGCCGGTGATCTGGTCGCGCACTCCGTGGACGACGACGCGATGCTGCTCTGGCTGACCGACCGCTCGCAAGCCGCCACCGAGTTCGCAAAGAGGTACCTGCTGGCGCAGAGCGGCACCGGCACCGACATCAACGCCGCGCCCAGGACCTTCACCCGCAGCGGGCTCAGCAAGGTCTACGCAGGGAAGGCCGCGGCCCACTACTTCCACGTCGAAGCCGGCGACACCCGTGTCCCGGACATCTTCGGCCTCGCGCAGTACGGCGTCGTCTACACCGGCGGCACCAAGAAGATCGCCGAGCACGGCGGCGCCCACGCTGACGACCTCGACGTTCCGCTGGTGGTGTCGGGCGCCTCGGTTCCGGACGGCGTGCGCGACTCCGCGAGCGTGCAGACCAAGCAGATCGCACCGACGATCCTGAGCCTGCTCGGTCTGAACCCCCGCTTTCTGCAGGCTGTGCGCGAGGAGCACACCAGGGTGCTGCCGGTCCGCTGACGACCTCGCTCGTTCGGGGCTACGGAACTTCGGGATGACGACAGCTCGCCGCCCAGGTGGAAGTCACCTGGGCGGCATCGTGCCGGGTAGGAGAATCAGCCGGTCGGTCCTGCCGGGGTCGTGGTGGTCTTGAAGCCCTCGGTCTTGTTGGCCTGGAGGGCGAACTTGTTGGTGAACGTCTTGCTGAGATCCACCGAGCCCTTCACGTTGCCGACCAACTGTTCCGTCGCCAGGGAGGTCTTCGGGCCGCCGGCCGGCATGATGCCGTCCGGGAGGAACTGCCCCTTGTCCTGGGTCAGGGCCGTGATGTAGTCGGCCTTGCTGACCAGTTGGTTCGACACGAATGATGTCGGCAGCTTGTTCGCTATGTCGGCCGCGCTGTGGGTGTTGATCCAGTGCATGGTGGCGACGAGCGCGTCGACGACCTTCTGCACGGTGTCCTTGTGCGAGTTCACCCAGTCGGTGCGGGCGAGCACGCCGGCCGCGGGATAGGCGCCGCCCATCGCCGCTGTCGCGCCCTGCGTGGTGGCCAGGTCGATCGCGGACGTCCCCACGCCTTTCTTCTCGATCGCGGCGACCGTCGGCTGTGTCGTCATGACGCAGTCGACCTTGCCGTTCTGCAGCGCGGCGATGGCCGTGGAGCCCGCGCCGACCCCGATCCGGTGGAACTGGCCGGTCTTGACACCCTTCTTCGCGGCCAGGAACTGGGTGAGGGTGTCGGTTCCCGAGCCCAGGTCGGTGACGCCGAGGGTCTTGCCCTTGAAGTCGGCGCCCGAAGTGACGCCCGACTTCTTGGTGCACATCTCGCGCTCGCCCGGCGCGCCGGAGAGCTGGACGACGTCCTCGACCGCCTTGCCCTTGGCCTGGAACTCGATGGTGTGGTTGTACCAGGCGCCGGCCATGTCGACCTGCCCCGAGGCCATGGCCTCCTCAGCGCCGACGCCGCCGTCCTGCTCGGTGCTGAGCTGGACGTCGACGCCGTACTTCTTGTAGAAGCCCAGCTGCTGGGCGAGCTGGTACGGCAGGTAGATCTGCTTGTCGAGGCCGCCGGCCATGAGCTTGACGGTCGGCGTGGAGCCCGAACTGCTGGTTGAGGCCGAGGAGTTGCCGGAACAGGCGCTGACTCCGCCGAGGGCGAGGACGGTGAGGAGAGACGCGGCGACGGCGACGGGTCGTCTGGGCATGGCTGGCCACATTCCTTTTGCTAGGTGGAACAGAGGAGGGGAGACAGGGGGTCAGAGGGCGTTCGAGGCCTCGGAGGGGGCCGGCGGCCGCCAGGACAGCAGCCGGTGTTCGAGCTTGCCGATCAGCCACTCGGCGCCGAGCACGATGACCGAGATGACGAGCATCGTGGCGAACACGCCGTTGGGGTCGAAGTTGTTCTGCGCGGTCTTGATGACCAGGCCAAGGCCGCTCTGCGCGCCGAGCACCTCGCCGACCAGCGCGCCGACGATGGCGAAACCGAAGGCGCTGTGCAGGCTGGCGATGATCCAGGTCAGCGCGGACGGCACGATGACGTGCCGGATGATCTGCATCTGCGAGGCGCCGAGCACCTTGGCATTGGCCAGGATGTTGCGGTCCACCTCACGCACGCCCTGGAAGGCGTTGAAGAAGACGATGAAGAAGACCAGTACCGCGGCGAGCAGGATCTTGGGCAGCACGCCGATGCCGAACGCGACGATGAAGATCGAGCCGAGGACGATGCGCGGGATCGCGTTGACCATTTTGATGTAGGGGCCGAGGACGTCGGAGAGGTAGCGGCTCTGACCGAGGGCGACACCGAAGACCACTCCGGTGATGGCTCCGAGGGCGAAGCCGGCGAGCGCCTCCTGGATCGTCGTCCAGATATTGGCGTAGAAGGACCCGAACTCGGTGCCCTGCTGGAAGAGGTCGACCAGCCGTTTGGCGATGCCGGAGGGCTGCCCGAAGAAGAACGGGTCGACGATCCCCCAGGTCGTGAAGGCCTGCCAGCCGCCGACGACGAGGACCGCGAGGCCGATACGGCCCGCCCACACCAGGGCGACGCGGCGCCGCAGAGCGCGCTTGGCGGCCAACGCGCCCGAGCCTGGCGCGCCGACCTTGACGGGAGCGGGCGAAACAGCGGACGTCGTGCTCATGCGGTACCTCCTGCGGTGCGTGCGTAGGCGCGCTCCACCTCCTCGCGCAGCGAGTCCCAGATCTGGTGCTGGAGTTCGATGAACCGCGGCTGGAAACGGATCTCCTGGACCGAGCCGCGTGGACGGGGCAGGTCGATGTCGAAGACCGCCTTGACCGAGCCGGGGCTGGACGTCATGACGACGACCCGGTCGGCGAGCGCCACCGCCTCGTCGAGGTCGTGGGTGATGAAGATGACCGACGGGCGGATCTGCTCCCACAGACCGAGCAGTTCGGTCGACATGATGGCCTTGGTCTGCACGTCCAGGGCGCCGAACGGCTCGTCCATGATCAGGATCCGGGGTTCGTTGATCAGCGCCGCGGCCATCGCCACGCGCTTGCGCATGCCGCCGGAGAGCTGGTGCGGGTAGCGGTCCTCGAACCCTGACAGACCCACCCGGCGCAGCCAGTCGCGCGCCGAGGCCTGGGCCTGCTGCTTGGGCACCCTGCGGAAGACCGGGCCCATCAGCACATTGCCCAGGACGGTCTTCCAGGGCAGCAGGGCGTCGGCCTGGAACATGAAGCTGACGCCGTCGGTGACGCCGCTCACCTCACGGCCGCCGACCTTGACCGATCCCTCACTGGGCCGGTCGAGCCCGGACACCATGCCGAGCGTCGTGGACTTCCCGCAGCCGGTCGGGCCCACCACCGCGCAGAACTGGCCGGGCTCCACGGTGAACGAAACGTCCTGCAGCGCCGTGAACACCTCACCCGCGGGAGTCAGAAATCGTTTGGTGAGTCCGGAAATCTCGACTCGCGCGCTGTCCTGGCCGGATTTCTCGGCGACCGGGCTCATCGCCGCATCGTTTCGCGAAGCCATCTGAGGCTGTCTCCTTCCTGACCTCGGAGGTCGAGGAAGGCAGACGCTAGGGGCCGGCGGGTGTTACGTCGCTGTTTCATCCGTATCCCGCGTTAGTCGTGTTAGCCATGCTTTTGCTCGTTCTGCTCAGCGGCCTGGGGTGGGCAGAAGGCCGGTGCCGGGAGCACAATCACGCCACCACGGGTACGGCGCAGGGGCCGCGCCCGGGCCCCGTACGACAGGCAGAGACACCCGTGAGACGCATCCGTATCCCGATCGGCCGCGGTGGGAAGGGGCGGCTCTCCGCGCGAATTCTGGCCAACCAGCTGGCCATCCTGGCGCTGACCGGGCTGATCGGTTTCGTGCTGTTCGCCTTCGCGCAGCGCGGCGAGATCGACCGTGCCTACGAGAAGCGAGCCCTGGCCATCGCCGAGACCACGGCCGCGGAACCACAGATCCGCCGCGCCATGCAGTACGGGGGCGGTGGCGACGTCGTACAGACGGTGGCCGAGAGGATCCGCAAGGCGTCGGGCGCGTCGTACGTGGTCGTGCTCGACCTGCGCGGTGTCCGCCACTCGCACCCCGACCCGGCACTGGTCGGTGAACCGACGGGGGATCGGATCGTGGTGCTGGACGGCAGGACGCATGTCGGCACCGACCAGGGCGCGACGGGGCGTTCCGCCAACGGCAAGGCCCCGCTGTACGGGCCCACCGGCAAGCTGGTCGGCGAGGTGTCCGCAGGGATCCCCGAGCACTATGTGCTGGGTGAGCTGTGGCGTGAGCTGCCCACCTTCGGCCTGTACAGCGCCATCGCCGTCGCGCTCGGCTCGACGGCCGCGTTCCTGCTGGCCAGACGGCTCAAGCGGACGACGTTCGGGCTGGAGCTGGAGGAGATCGCCGGGCTGTTGCAGGACCGGGAGGCGATGCTGCACGGAATCCGTGAGGGAGTCGTCGCCTTCGACCCGGACGGCCGGATCACGCTGGTCAACGACGAGGCACGCGACCTGCTCGGACTGGGCACCGCGCTCGGCAGCACGCTGGCGGAAGTCCTGCCCGACGGGCGGCTGCGCCGCGCCCTGGACGGCACCCTGGTGGGCAGCGACATCAGCGTGCTCACCGACGACCACTGCCTGGTCGTCAACCGGATGCCGGTCGCCCTCCACGGACGGGAACTGGGCGCCGTGGTCACCGTGCGCGACCGCACCGAGATGATCGGGCTCTTGCGCGAGCTGGACTCGGTGCGCGGGCTGACGGACGCGCTGCGCGCCCAGCAGCACGAGTTCACCAACCGAATGCACACCGTGGCCGGGCTGCTGGACATCGGCGACCACGACGCCGCCTACGAGTTCGCCGTCGACACGGCCGGCGCCGAGCAGGCGCTGACCGAATCCGTACGGGAACGGATCGGCAACCCGCTGCTCGTGGGACTGATCGTCGCCAAGACCACGGTGGCCGCGGAACGCGGGGTGCGGATCGTCCTCAGCGAGGACTCCGCCCTCGGCGAGGACCCGCCGCATCTGCCTCGGCTGCTGACCATCATCGGCAACCTGCTGGACAACGCGATCGACGCGTCCGCGACCGGACCGGCGCCCTCGGGCGGTGCCGAGGTCTGTCTGTCGCTGATCGAGGCCGTCGACGCGGTGCGGATGGAGGTGGCCGATACCGGCCCCGGCATCCCGCCGGACACCGCCGAGTCCATCTTCGAGGACGGCTGGTCGACCCGTCCGGACCGCGGCACCGCCCGGCGCGGCCTCGGCCTGGCGCTCGTCCACCGGCTGGTGCAGCGGCACGGCGGCACGATTGCCGTCAGTGAAGGGCCCGGCGCAGTCTTCACCGTGATGCTGCCGGTGCCCGATACCGCGCCCGGCCCACGGGGCGCGCTCTTCACGACCGCTTCACCGGTACTGGACGGCGTGGCAGGAGGTGATCGCTGGTGATCCGGACCCTGGTGGTGGACGACGACTTCCGAGTGAGCCGCATCCACTGCGACTACGTGTCCCGCGTCCGGGGCTTCGAGGTGGTCGGCCAGGCAGCGACCGTGGCCGAGGCACTGGCCGCGGTGCGCGACCTCCACCCCGACCTGCTGCTGCTCGACATCTTCCTGCCGGACGGCAGCGGACTGGACGTGCTGCGCCGGCTCAGCGGCGACGAGGGCGGCGACCGCCCCGACGCCATCATGATCACCGCCGACCGGGACATCACCTCGGTACGGATCGCGATGAAGCTCGGCGCCGTCGGATACCTGGTCAAGCCCTTCGGCGCGCCCGACCTCGCCGAGCGGCTCACCGCCTACCGGGAGCTCCAGCACCGTATGGACGCCCTGGAGACGGTCCCCGAGACCGACCAGGCTGACGTGGACGCTCTGTTCAGCGCCGCCCGGCCGCCGGCCGTGCCCCGCGTCCCGGCGAAGGGGCACTCCGCGCCGACGCTTGCCCTGCTGCACCAGACCCTGCGCGGCGCGCACGACGCTCTGTCGGCTGCGGAGGCCGCCGAACGCACCGGCGTCTCCCGCGCCACGGCCCAGCGTTACCTCTCCTACCTGGTCAGGGAGGGCATGGTCCGGCTCGAACTTCGCTACGGGACCACCGGCCGCCCCGAGCACCTCTACCGCATCACGCACTGAGCGGACGTTGTTGTTCATCGAGCCCGTTCACGGTGACGCGGGGCAGGGCGGGTGCCGACGACCCGCTGTCCGCACGACCCGGCTCGCGGCTGTCTTCTGCAGCAGCCCGTAGGCGAGCACTGGCAGGAGCAGGTGTGGTTTGTCGGGCAGCGTGGTGGTGATCAGCACCGCGCTCGCGCTGCTGTTGTTCATGCCACAGGCGAGCGTCAGCGAGGAGGAGACGGGGCCGTCCAGATGCAGGAGCCGCGCGGCGGTCCGGCCCAACGCGAAGGACAGCAGGCAGACGAGCGCAGCCACGGTCAGTGCGGCGGCGAACAGGAGGGGGCGTGGGTGGGCGAGGAAGGAGCCCAGGGCGCCACTGGCGTTGACGTAGGTCAGGACGAGCGATCCGGCCAGCGTCACGGGCACGATCACGCGCAGGGCCCGGTTGAGCCACGTCGTCGGCAGCGCGAGTCGGAGCAGGATGCCGACGGCACAGGGGAGGACCACGGTGACGAGGGCGAAGCCGCCGTTGGCCGTGCGGCCGGTCGTTGCCAGCGTGTCCGCGTAGCTCTCGTCCAGGAGTGGCACCAAAGTGGTGATGACCAGCGGGATGGTGAGCGGGCTGAGGAGGGTGGAGGCGAGGACGAGTCCCACCATGGTGGGTTGGTCACCGTCACCCTTGCCGGTCCAGACGGTGGCTCCGGCGGCCACAGGCATCGCCACGATCAGGATCATCGCGGTGATCAGTCCGCTGCCGCCGTCGCTGTCAGGGGTGCGGTGCAGTCCGAACGCGACGACGGGGATGACCAGAAGCGGGATCACGAGGTGGAGGACCATCCCGGCCAGCAGGGCGATCGGCTTGCGGAGCAGGCGGCCCAGTTCGCGGACCGGTACCTGGAGTCCGGCGGAGAAGAGCACCAGGGACAGCAGCAGCGGGGCGGTGCTCAGGGGCAGGCCGGTCACGGTGCCGATCGGCACGGTGTGGTCGCTGCGCAGCCACAGGCCGGGGCCGGGAAGGAAGAGGGCGGCGACGTAGGAGAGCACTACGGCCCGGCCGAGCCGGTGGCGCAGCCAGGCCGTCACCCGGTCGGCAGGCGGTGGGGAGGCTGGCGGACGGTTCAAGGCGGCCTTCTTCCATGGCGGCGGAGGGGACGGGGCGGAACGCCGCTATGCAGGCGCCGTGATCACGAGTCGTCATGGCACTCATGGTGCTCGGGTGAGGCGGATGGGGCAGCCGGTGACGCACGGCAGTCAGGATGCGTTCAGGTATCCCGTGGCACGGTCGGGCCTCATGCCATACGAGACCGCACAGACGCCCGGGCTCTCGGCGGCCGACTCCCAGGTGTCACCGTCCGGTCGCCGACTGGGCCGGAACAAGGTGCCCGAAGTCACCGTCTACTTCTGGGTCATCAAGGTGCTGTGCACGACGGTCGGCGAGACCGCGGCCGACCTGCTCAACGAGAAGGCCGGTCACTGCTGGCGGTCGTCCTGGTGGTGCAGTTCCGCACCGGCGCCTACCGCGCGGGGGTGTACTGGCCCGCCGTCGCCCTGATCAGCGTCGTCGGCACGCTGATCAGCGACAACCTCACCGACAACATGGGCGTACCGCTGGATACCAGCACCACCGTCTTCGCGGTCGTCCTGGCGATCGTCTTCGTGGTCTGGTACCGGCGTGAGCAGGCCCTGTCCATCCACCACATCGACACCACGAGCCGCGAGTCCTACTACTGGCTCGCCGTGCTGTTCACCTTCGCCCTCGGCACCGCGGCCGGTGACCTGGTCTCGGAGCGCATGGACCTGGGCTACTGGCTCTCCGCGGTCCTGTTCGGCCTGGCCATCGCCGCAGTCGCCCTCGCGCACTTCAAGCTCGGCCTGGACGCGGTGTGGAGCTTCTGGATCGCCTACATCCGCACCCGTCCGCTCGGCGCGTCCATCGGCGACTACCTCCCTCAGCCCGGCGGAGACGGCGGCCTGGGCCTGGGCACGGTCATCACCAGCGCGCTCTTCCTCGCGGTCATTCTCGGCCTGGTCATCTACCTCTCGGTGACCCGAAAGGACGTGGCACAGCCGCAGCATGCCGCCCGACAGGCGACCTGAGCAGGCACGCGGCAGGCGTTCAGGAAGCGTTCAGGGTGACGCTGCCAAGGTCGACTCCGGCGATCACTCTTCGGAGTCATTCGATCGCGCAGGGTGCTTGCTCGCGTCGCGGGCGGGCGCCCTGCTGTTCGACCGCATGGGAGCCCCCCACCTTGCAGAAACCGGAAATGCTCACCGACCTCGACGTGGCGAGCACGACGAAGTCGGCCATGAAGAAACTCCCCGAGGTCACCCTGGCGTTCTGGATCATGAAGATCGCCGCGACCACCCTCGGCGAGACGGCCGGCGACCTCTTCGCGCAGACCCTGAAACTCGGCTACTTCCTCACGACGACCGCCCTGTTCATGGTCTTCGTGGTGACCCTGGTCGTACAGCTCAGGGCCGGCCACTACAACCCGTTCTTCTACTGGACCGTGATCCTGTCGACCAGCATGGCCGGCACCACGATGTCCGACTTCATGAACCGCGACGCCAGCACCAAGTTCCTCTCCGGCGGAGTCACGTCGCTCGGCTGGGGCCCGCAGGGTCTCGGCCTCGGTTACCCCACCGGGGCGGCGATCCTCGTCTCGATCCTGCTGGTCGTCTTCGCCGTCTGGAAGGCGACCGGGATGACCTTCCAGATCCGCGACATCGTCACCTTCCGCGGCGAGGCCCTGTTCTGGTCGGCGATCCTCGTCTCCAACACCCTCGGCACCTCCATGGGCGACTTCCTCTCCGACAGCTCCGGCCTCGGTTACGCCGGTGGCGCGCTGCTCGTGACGGGCGCACTGGCCGTCCTCGTCCTGCTGATGAAGGTGCCGGTCGTGCCGAACGTGCTGCTGTTCTGGATCGCCTTCGTGTTCACCCGGCCACTCGGTGCGACCGCCGGGGACTTTCTGACCAAGCCGGTCGCCAAGGGCGGCCTGGACCTCGGTACTGCGGGATCTTCCGCCGTGCTGCTGGCCGTTCTGGTCGGGCTGATGGCGTACGCGCAGGTGCAGGAGCGCAGAACACCGCGGATGACGGAGTGGGAGCCGGTCTCCCGGCGGGCCGACTGAATCACGTCATCCGGCGGGCAGGTCGACCAGGAAACGTGCCCCGGGTGTGTGCTCGGGGTCGTGGGAGACCTCGCCGCCGACGGCGCGGGCCAGGCGCCGCGCGAGCGGCAGTCCCAGGCCCGCCCCGTCGTGCCCGTCGCCGGAGTCCGCGCGCCGGCCGGGCTGGAAGAGATGGTCGAGGAACTCCTCCGGTACGCCAGGACCGTCGTCTGTGACGTCGATGCGGACGCCGCTGGGCAACTGCCGTGCGGACACGGTCACCGTGGAGTCGGCATAGCGAACGGCATTGGCCAGCAGCGGGCTGACGATGCGTTCGAGAAGAGCGGAAGCGACGCCCGCCTTAAGCTCCTGGTCCGGCACGTCGACGACGGTCTTCAGCTGCTTCCGTGCGTCGAGGTCCTCGACCAGCCGCCGTAGCACGGGAGCGACAGCGGCGGCACCCACGGCCGTGCTGGTGGTCTGCCCGCCTTCGCGGGCGTCGTTCAACAGCGTGTCGCAGATGGTGCGTATAAACTGGGCGGCCTCCGCGATCACCTCGTGGGTGGCTTCGGTCTCGGCCGCCGAGCGAGGGCGGGCCCGCCACCAGTCGAGCTCGACGACGATCCGGGTGAGCGGGGTGCGCAGTTCGTGGGACAACTCCCCGGTCAGCTGCTGCTCGTGACGCAGCACGGTGCGGATGCGGTCCAGCAGTGCGTCCAACGAGGTGCCCAGGCGGGCCAGTTCGGCCGGCTGGTCCTCGACGCCGAAACGCTGGCCGGAACCGACGGCGCTCCACTGGGTGGCCTGGTCGGTCATGGTGCGCACGGGGCGCAGCGCCCGCCCGACGGCCAGCCGCGTCAGCGCGTAGGTGCACGCGAGCATGACAGCGTCCAGGATCAGCGAGCCCGACAGCAGGGTGCCGGCGGAGCTGCGGAAGGGGGCGAGATCCACGGCCGTGACGACGGTGGCGCTGCTGCGAAGGCCGGACACGGGTCGGGAGCACAGGCGGACGAAACGGGGGTTGCCGGTCTGCACGGTCGCGCAGACCGGCCGGCCCCGCGCGGCGAGCCGGTCGGCAACCCGGGTCAGCGCACTGTCGGCCGCGGCGGACGGTGGTTTCTCCAGCAGCCGTGTCCCGGTGTAGATCCACACGTTCGCGTCGAGCAGGCTGTCGTTGACCGTCTCCAGGACCCGCACTCGGGGCCCGCTGGTGTCGACGGTGGTGGCGACGGCGGCGGCGCGGTTGCGTAGTTCGTCGTCAGCCTGGTGCTGGAGGTGCCGGTCCATCGCGGTGTTGAACACGACGGTCAGCACGGTCATCAGGAGCGCGGCGGTGGTCAGCGCCACGAGCGAGAGCCGACCGCGCAACGTGCGGGGCGCCAGACGGCGCGCGATCCGGTTCATGACAGCCGGTGTCCGATCCCGCGTGTCGTGGTGAGGCCGAGGCCGCTGCCCGCTTCGCGCAGCTTGCGGCGCAGTCGGCTCAGATACTGGTCGAGGGTGTTCTCGCTGACCTGCGCCCCGTCCGGCCAGGCGGCCCTGACCAGGTCGCGGCGGGACACGAGGGTCCCGCCTGCGGCCATGAGCGTGGCCAGCAGACGGAACTCCGTGGGAGACAGGTCGATGTCGACGTCGCCGACGTGCGCGCTGTGCCGGGTCGCGTCCAGGACCAGGTCTCCGGCGGTGGCCAAGGCCGCGGGCGCGGCCCGTTTGATCGCGGCCCTCAGCCGGGCGACGAGTTCGGCGAGATGGAACGGCTTGGACAGGTAGTCGTCGGCTCCGGCGGAGAACCCGGACAGCCGGTCCGTGAGGTGATGGCGGGCCGTCAGGAAGATGATCGGGGCGGCGAACCCGCCCGCACGCAGCGCCTGGCACACGTCCCGGCCGTCCGCGTCGGGCAGCCCGACGTCCAGGACGACCGCGGCGATGTCGGCGGTGGCGAGCCGCAGGGCGGTGGCGCCGTCGGCAGCGGGCACGGGGTCGAAGTCCTCGTCGAGCAGGCCGCGACGCAGCACGTCACGCAGGCCGTGATCGTCCTCGACGACCAGGATCTTGTGGCGCATGGCCCTCCGTAGCCTCGTGGTCTGTGTCCCTCGTACGTGGAATGAACCCCTCGGGCAGCCACCGGGCGGCGGCCCTCAGGCACAGTCCCAGCCAGCCGATGGCGAAGAGCCAGCCGCCGACGACGTCGGTGAACCAGTGCACCCCGAGGTAGACACGGGTGAGCCCGACCATCGCGCCCCAGCAGCCGAAGACGAGAGCGAGCAGGATCCCGCCGCGCAGGGCGCGGATGTGCACGGCGATGACGAGCAGTCCTGCGGTGAGGGCGGCCGTGGTGGTGTGGCCGGAGGGGAACGCCAACCCTGAGGCGTGCGTGGCCCACTCCACGTGGGCGGGACGGGGCCGGGCGACGAGCGCCATCACGCCGTACCGCGCCGCCTGCCCGGCGCCGAGGCAGACGAGGCAGAGCGCGGCGGCGACGGCCCGTCGGCGCACGGTGCGCCCGGCGATGATCCCCGCCAGCACGCAGAGGACGTAGGGGATGGCGCCGGTTCCGGTGGCGGTCAGCCCGCGGGCCAGCGCCACCGCCACGTCCGGGCGGTGGCCGACGCACCAGGAGAGCAGGTCCTCGTCCCCGTACAGTGGCCGGCCGTCGCCGATCACGGTCATGGTCAGTACGCCGAACGCCGTCCACGCGCCCAGGCCGACGCTGCCGGCCAGCTCGCGGAGGTCGCCGCGCTTCATGACGCCAGTACCAGCGGACGCAGCCGTGAGCCGGTGATCCGCCGGACCAGGGGATCCGGACGGCGGCGCACCGCGGTCATCGCGAGCGCCGCGAAGAGGGCTCCCACGACAACTCCGGCCGCGACGTCGTGCGGATAGTGCGCGCCGACCCACACCCGCGAAACCGCCATCGCGCAGGCGGCCACGGCCGCGACGGCACCGAGCCGACGCGAGACGAACCACAGGGCCACCGCGGCTGCGGCGGCGATGGCCGCGTGGTTGCTGGGGAAGGACCAGTCACCTGGTGCCGGACACGCTTCCAGGGTGGCCACGCGCAGGCTCTGACAGGGCCGCTCCTCGCGCACCAGCAGTTTCAGGACCGCGTCCACCCCGTACGCGGCGACGACGACCACGGGAACGGCCAGTGCGAGGAGCGCGGCCGTGGCGCTCACTCGCCGAGCCCGCCACCAGGCCATGGCCATCAGTGCTGCGAACACCGCCAGTCCGTACGTCGACCAGGCCGCCACGACGTCGTCCAGCCAGCCCGGGGAGCGGTGAGCGAGGTCCACTACGTCGGTGTAGGCGGAGCCGTCGATCGGCGCGCCGTCGAAGGCGAGGATCATCCGCGTGCCCCTTTCGCTCTGGCCGCGCGGCGGGAGCGGTACAGCTCGGAGGCAAGCGGAATCAAGGACACGGCCACGATCACGGCGACCATGGGCAGCAGATAGCGATCCACATTCGGGACGGAGGAGCCCAGCGCGTATCCGCCCAGCGTCAGCCCCAGACTCCACACGAGACCGCCGACGACCTGCCACACGGTGAAGGTCCGCGCCGGAACACCCAGCGCACCCGCCATCGGATTCAGGACCGTGCGTACCACTGGCACGAACCGCGCGAGCACGATCGCTCTCGCATGCCCGTACCGCTCCAACAACTCCTCGGCCCGGTGCGCACCGTCATGCAGGCGCGGCGAGCGGCTGCGTGAGAGGAGAGCCCCTCCCGCTTTCCGGCCGAGCAGATAGCCGCACTGCGCACCCGCAAGGGCGCCCACGGCCGCGGCCACGAGCAGCGGGGCGAGCGACAGTTTCACCCCGTGCTGGCCGCTCCCCGTGCACAGCAGCCCCGCGGTGAACAGCAGCGAGTCGCCGGGAAGGAAGAAACCGATCAGCAGCCCGGTTTCCGCGAACATCACCGCGCCGACTCCCAGCACACCAAAGGCGGCCAGCAGGGACTGCGCGCTCAGGACATTCACCGCGAGCTGTGAGGCTGCGAACAAGTGCGCGGTCATGAACGCGGGCCCTCCCATACTGGATGTGCGGGGGCACGCGAAGACGCCACCCGCGTGACTACAATTCTGTAGACGGTCTACTGAACTGTAGACGAAGATGGGGTGAGGGTCGTTCCCATGACCGACGCGAAGGACGAACGCCGACCGGCCGGAGAACTGGAGGCCGCCGTCATGGCGGCCCTGTGGGCCGCCGACGCGGCTCTCACTCCAGGTGAGGTGCAGGCCGAACTCGCCTCCGACCTGGCCCGCACGACGGTGACGACGATCCTGTCCCGGCTGTACGACAAGGGCGTCGTCGACCGCCGTCAGCGGGGGCGCGGCTATGCCTACCACCCCGTGCAGGACGCCCCAGGCCTCACCGCCCGGCGCATGCACACCGAACTCGACCGCGACCGCGCCAGCGACCGCGAGACCGTCCTGGCCCGCTTCGTCGCCCAGCTCAATCCGGACGACGAACAGTTGCTGCGCCAACTGCTGGAGGCCGAGGATCGATGACGACCCTGCTGCTGATCCCGCTCCTGCTGCCCTTCGTGATGCCGCTGCTCGCCGGGCGAGCCCTCGACCGGCTGGCCCCCGTCACCGCTCTGTGGGCGCTCACCGCCGCTGCCCTGGTGCTGGCGGGTGCCTGTGTGGCCGCCCTGGGCTCCCTCGTCCTGACCGGACTGCTCAAGCTGCCGGCGTTCGCGGCGCTCGGCGAACTCGTCCACCCCCTGCGCACGCCGTCGGACCACCTGGTCCTGCCCGTGGCCGCGATCGCCACCGGCCTGCTCACCATGGGCATCTGGACCCTCGCCCGCTCGGCCCTGCGCCAGACGCGCGCCTTCCGCACCGCCCGTGCCGAGGCCGGCCGGCGGCCCGCCGCGGGCGACCTGTGCGTGGTCGACTCGCCCGAGCCGGACGCGTACGCCCTGCCCGGCCGCCCGCACCGCATCGTCGTCACCACCGCCATGCTGCGCAGCCTCGGTCCGGACGAGCGCGAGGCCCTCTTCGCCCACGAGCGAGCCCACAACCAGGGCGGCCACCACTACTTCCTGGCCGCCGCCGAACTCGCCGCCCACTGCCACCCCGCACTGCGTCCGGCACGCGCCGCCATCAGGCTGGCCGCGGAACGCGCCGCCGACGAAGCCGCCGCCACCGCCGTGGGTGATCGCCGCCTGCTGGCCCGCGCCATCGCCCGCGCCGCCCTCGCCGGCCGGACCGCGCGCTCCAGCCGCCCGGACTTCGCCCCCGCCGCGACCACCGGTCCCGTTCCCCGGCGCGTCGCGGCGCTCCTCGCCGCTCCCGCGGGACACGCTCGGCGGTCGGTGTGCTGGGCCGCCCTCCTCCTCGCCGCCTGTGCGGTCCTGTCAGCCACCGCCGCGACGACCGGCACCCTCACCTTCCACCATGACGTCGAGGTCGCTCAGGGTGAAGAATCCCGCTGATCGCTTGCCGTACCCGGCTGCCGCGCGGTCTTGGCCGCCCCACCCGCGGTCCTCGCCGCATTTCGGGGTCGCCTTCGGCGACTCCGAGCCCGCCGACGCCCAGGCGGTCGTCCTCTCCTAAACGGAGTGCGGCAACAACCTGACCCCACGCCAGACCGAACCGGCTGACCTTCCAGACGCACAACACCTCCGAGGTCTGACTCGTCGACCCGGCCACCAACGCGGTCTACGGCTAGATCGAAGGCCTGGCCCCGGCACACACGCTGAGCCAGAGCGGTACGGTCGCGGCGCAGGCGAGCAGCGCGGGCAAGGTGTCTTTCCACGGCGCGCACACCATGCGGGCATCGGTACCCCGGCGCCGGCCGCGGCCACCTTCGTCGGCAGGAGCGTTCGGTCTCGTCAGCTACCAAGGCGGTGCCCGCCCGAACACTCTGGCCGTGACCGGCGCTGGGGATCCGATCGGCTGCCGACGGGGTACGGGGATCCCGACTGCGGGGCCGATGCCCCGCAGTCGGGATGGGGCAACCGGCAGACACGGCATCAGCGGCCTCGGCGCGCCATGAGGTGGGAGGTCATCCGTGGTCGCGCAGCGGGCCGACCTTGTAGCCGCCTCTCTCGCATGAGTCGAGGACAAGGGGAAGGGCGCCAAGAGCCGAGCGCCACGCACCTGGAGCCGAGGTGCAGTCGGAGTCGTGGAGCAGGATCGTCCCGCCTGCATCCAGGTCCGAGGTAACGGTGCGGTGGACGGACTCGGGTGTGGCGCGGGCGGTCCAGTCCTCGCCCCAGCAGGTCCACAGCACCGGAGTGAGCCCGAGCCGGTGGGCAGCCAGATGGGCAGCGGTCGACATGACGCCGTACGGGGGCCGCAAGAGCGTGGGTCGACGTCCTGTGATGTCGGCGATGGTGTCGCGGGCGCGGGCGAAGTCGTCGTACGTCGCGCGCGGGCCGCGCAGCAGCAGTGCGCGGTGCAGCCAGCCGTGGACGCCGATTTCGTGTCCCGCCGCGGCGATCTCGCGGACCAGGCCGGGCGAGTGGTGCGCCTCGCGCCCGAGCAGGAAGAAGGTTGCCCGTAGCTGGCGTTCGGCGAGGAGGCGCAGGAAGTGCGGGGTGGACAGCGGGTCGGGTCCGTCGTCGAAGGTGAGCGCGATGTGGTCCGGGCGGCCCCGGCCAGAAAGGCGGGGCATGACGCGGTTGCGTAGTGGCCCGAAGGTCGAGACGGCGGGTGCGGCATGGGCGGCTACGAGGGCGGGCAGGGCGGCGAGAGCGGCGGTGCGGACCAGCCGGGCGGCGGTCACGAGTGGTGGCCTTCCGGGCGGGGGGCGTGGCCCGGGAGGGAGTCGTCCAGGTCGAGGCTGTGCCCGATGGTGTGAATGAGGCCCGGACTGTCGTATGTGGTGGCGATTCCCGTGCCGACGGCGCAGGCCCACACCGCGCATGCCGCGGCGGTGGTGGCGACGAGCCGGCGTGCCGCCGGACGGAGTCGTCGGGCGGCGGGCTGGGGAGGCAACGGCGGCAGTCCCGCGCGGTGGACGCGCACTGTCTCCGCGGCGGGTCCGTCGTCGGGCTCGGTAGCGAAGAGTGCGCGGCCGGTGGCGCGTTGGCGCAGTCCGAGCGGGCCGTCGATCAGGTCGCACAGCACGGCCTTGAGACGGGCGGGGTCACGGATCCAGACCGCCGCACCGGCCTCCTCCAGAGCGGAAGCGTTGGTCAGACCGTGGCCCGGTATGCACCGGTAGCTCGCCACGGGCAGGCCGACGGCGAACGCCTCCAGGGAGCTGAGCCCGCCCGCGTTCTGGACCAGGACGTCGGCGGCGTGCATCAGAGCGGGCATGTCGTCGACCCAGCCGTAGGCGTGCTCGATGCCGTCCGCGCGCAACTGCTCAGCCAGCGCCTCGTTGCGGCCGCACACGACCACGGGGACGGCCACACCGCAGTCGCGCAGCTCCAGGGCGACCTCCCGGACCGGTCCGACCCCCCAGGAACCGGCGACCAGCAGCGCCAGAGGGGCGTTCTCCGGCAGCCCGAAGCGGGCCCGGGCCGCGCTGCGCTCCCGCGCGCTGCCGGGACGGAACCGCGGATCGACCACCGGCCCGCACACCCGGATGTCCCGCGCCCCGGCGGCCCGGGCCTGGGCCGCGGGTACGGCGTGTGCGGCGAGGTGGACGTCGACGCCGTCGGCCACCCACAGCGGGTGCACGGAGAAGTCGGTGAGATAGGTCAGGACGGGGACGGCCAGCCGCCCGCGGAGCCGCAGACTGCCCAGGACACGGCTGGCTCCCGGGTAGGTGGAGACGACCACGCCGGTGCCGGGGTGCAGCGCACGCAGCATGCGCTCCTCGGCGGTCCGCAACAGCGCCCTCGCCAACGGCCCGCCACCACCGGCGCGTTCGGTGCTGCGGTAGATCCGCTGGTAGGCCCAGGGTGCCCGGACGAGCATCCGGTGGTAGCCGTCCCGGACCAGTCGTCCGATCCGGGCGGGCAACAGGTCCAGCAGGTCGAACCGGTCGACGACGAGACCGTGGGCCGTGAGCCGACGGGCCAGTTCGGCGGCGGTGCCGTCGTGGCCGGCGCCGATGCTCGCCGAGACGATCGCGACGCGCTCGGCCCGGGCCGAGGCCGGCACCGGCTCAGGGCGCAGGGCGGCGGCCGCCAGGGCGCGCAGATGCACCGGACTTCCGAGGTAGGGCATGGGGCTCGTTCCTCCGCAGGTGGCGTGGCGGCCGAACTCTACAACATGTAGTAGGTAACCTCGTACGAGATGTAGTAGATCCCTCAGGGCTCCTGTGGCGGCGATCCAGTCGGCGTTCTACGAGCTGTAGTAGATCCGCCGGTAGGCTGGCATGCCGAGCGGGAAGGTTGGTGAACGGTGCGCGACCGTAAGAGCGACGAAAGCGGCGGGGCGACCGGCAGGAGAGCACGCGGTGAGCTGGAGAGCGGCGTCCTCGCCGCGCTCTGGGCGGTGGACGAGCCGATGACCGCGCGGCAGGTCCGGGGGCGGCTGCCCGGGGACCTCGCCTACACGACGGTGTTGACGATCCTGTCGCGCCTGCACGACAAGGGCATGCTCGTACGGCACCCCGCTGGCCGCGGATACGCCTACGCGCCGGTCCGGGACGAGGCGTCCGACACTGCCGTCCGGATGCACAGCCTGCTGGAGCGCGGCTCGGACCCGGAAGCGGTGCTCACTCGATTCGTGTCCGAACTGTCCCCGCAGGAGGAGCAGTTGCTGCACCGTCTGCTGGGTGAGCAGGACGCCGGGCGCGGCGACGACGGGCCGTGAGCCGGTGACGATCAGCGTCTACATCCCCCTCATAATCACCGTGGTCCTCGCGGTGCTCGCCCCCCGGGCGGCCCGCCGGCCGGCACCGCGGCCCGCGGCCTGGTCCCTGGCGTGTGCCGCGCTCGTGACGGCGGCCGGCTGGCTCGGTTCACTGGCCCTGCTGGCGTTCACCGGGTTCGCGCAGATCCCCGAGGTCGCGGAGGAGGGCCACTGGTCGGTGACCGTCCTGCGTACGCAGGACCCCGTCTCTCTGGCCGTCGCAGCTCTCAGCGCCCTGAGCCTGGCGGCGGGACTCGTGTCCCTGGGGGTGGCCGCCGCACGGCAGGGGCGCCACGTCCTGTGGGCCCGGCGGGAATGCGGCCGGACTCCCAGAGCCACCGAACTGGTGGTGCTCGACGACGAGGCCCCACAGGCGTTCGCGCTGCCCGGCGCTCCCGGACGGATCGTGGTGTCCCGGGGGATGCTGCGCTGCCTCGGCGACGCGGAGCGCGAGGCCCTCCTGGCGCACGAACGGGCCCATCTCCGAGGCCGCCACCACCACTTCCAGACTGTGTGGCGACTCACGGCGGCCGTCAACCCGCTGCTGCGACCGCTGGCGGAGGCCGGTGGCTTTGTCCTGGAGCGATGGGCCGACGAGGAGGCCGCAGCCCGGATCGGCAGCCGTACCGTCGTCGCCCGCGCCGTCGGTCGGGCGGCTCTCGCCTCTGCCGGCCTGCCACGCACCGCCACTCTGGCCGCGACCGGCGGGGCCGTGCCCCAGCGAGTGCAGGCCCTGCTGGCCCCGCCACCCCCGCGCCGCACCCTGCCCTTCGCGGCGGGCGCCCTCCTGCTCACCCTGTGCTGCGCCAGCCTGGCCCACGCTGCATCGGACAGCGAGAGCCTGGTCGAGAGCGCAGAACGGGCCCAGTGCGCCGCGGACGCCGAGGTGCCGGGCGCGGCGAGGGCGGCCCACCCTCCGCGGCGGCCGGACGCCTGCTGCCACCATGGCGGAGCCGGCGAACACCGGAGTCACCGCAGGTAGACGCGTAGTACCGCGGTACTACGCGCACGGCGCGGTTGAGCCTCCCGGTACCACCGGATCGGGGTGAACCGGCGCTTAGCGTTGCGGGTGAGGCGTCGAAGGTGTGGACGCCGCACCCCGACAGGGAGAACGTGAATGATCGACGCACGGCGGTTGACCAAGAGGTACGGCGAGAAGACGGCCGTCGACGGGCTGGACTTCGTGGTGAAGCCCGGCACGGTGACGGGCTTCCTGGGGCCCAACGGCGCGGGCAAGTCCACGACCATGCGCATGATCGTCGGCCTGGACGCCCCGACGAGCGGCTCCGTCACCGTGAACGGCCACCCCTACGCCCGCCACCGGGCGCCGCTTCAGGAGGTCGGCGCCCTCCTGGAGGCGAAGTCGATCCACCCGGGCCGCTCGGCCTACCAGCACCTGCGGGCCCTCGCGCTGACCCACGGCATTCCGGGCAGCCGGGTCGACGAGGTCATCGGCCTCGCCGGCCTCGGCAGCGTGGCCAAGAAGCGGGCCGGGGCCTTCTCCCTCGGCATGGGCCAGCGGCTGGGCATCGCGGCGGCGCTGCTGGGCGACCCGCAGACGGTGATGCTGGACGAGCCGGTCAACGGGCTGGACCCGGAGGGCGTGCTCTGGATCCGCAATCTGCTCAAGGGGCTCGCCGACGAGGGCCGGACGGTGTTCGTGTCCTCGCATCTGATGAGCGAGATGGCCCTGGTCGCGGACCACCTGATCATCGTGGGGCGCGGGCGGCTGCTGGCCGACACGACCGTGGCGGACCTGATCCGCGAGGCGGGCGGCGACACGGTGAAGGTGGCGACGCAGGACCCGGCGCGGCTGCGGGACGTGCTGGCCGGGCCGGGCGTCGACGTCACCGGCCGGATCGGCTCCGAGGAGCTCCAGGTGACCGGGCTGACCGCCCGCGAGATCGGACTGAAGGCCGCCGAACACGGGATCGCGCTGTTCGAGCTGAGCGCGCGGACGGTGTCGCTGGAGGAGGCGTTCATGGACCTGACCAGGGATGCCGTGGAGTACCACGGCACCACGACCGGGATCGAGACCCTCGAGGCCGCCGGGAGGCCCGCATGAGCACCCTCACCGCAACCGCCGAGGAACCCCGCACCACCCCCGCCCGCCCCGTCTACCGGGTGACCGGACGGCGCGTGCTCGCCTCCGAATGGGCCAAGCTGTGGTCCCTGCGCTCGACCTGGATCACCCTGGGCCTCGGTCTGCTGTTCCTGGTGGCCTTCGGGCTGATCGCCGCGAGTCGCTACAAGTCGCAGATCGGCTCCAGCCACATGGACCCGGACTTCGCCGCCTCGACGGCCGTCAGCCTGTCCCTCTTCGGCACGAACTTCGCCCAACTCGCCCTCGGCGTGCTCGGCGTGCTGGTCACGGCGGGGGAGTACTCGACCGGCATGATCCGCTCCACGCTCGCGGCCGTACCGCGCCGGCTGCCCGTGCTGTGGTCCAAGGCGGCCGTGTTCGGACTGGTCGCGCTGGTGGTCGGCACCCTCGGCGCGTTCGTCGCCTTCGGGTTCGGCAGCGGCATCGTCTCCGGCACGCCGGCCGCGATGAGCCTGTCGCACGCGGGAGTGCTGCGCAGCCTGCTGGGCGCCGGACTCTACCTGGGCCTGGTCGGCGTGATCGGGGCCGCGCTGGGCGCGCTGCTGCGGTCGGTGGCCGGCGGCATCTCCGTGCTGGTCGCCACGTTCATGCTCATCCCAGGGCTCATCTCCCTGCTGCCGAGCTCCTGGCAGAACGACATCAGCCCCTACCTGCCGAGTAACGCGGGCGAGTCGCTGTTCGCCCTGACCCACGACAGCACCGCCCTGTCCCCCACGGCCGGGCTGCTGGTCTTCCTCGGCTGGACGGCACTGGCGCTGACGGGCGCGGCCTACCGGCTCGCGCGCAGCGACGTCTGACCGGCCGCACCATGGCAGCGTGACATCCGTGACCACCGATGACATCAGCGGGATGGGACCGCTGGTCGCCCGTCTGACGCGGGGCGGCCAGCGGTTGCGGCAGGCCGACCGGACACATCCGTGGGTGCTGGACACCGCGGTCGTGGTCCTGGTCTTCCTGATGTTCTGCGTGCCCGACCTGTTCCACGACGTTGCGGGCGATGGTGACGGTGACGGTCCGCGCAGGTTGCGGCTCGCCTTCACCGAGCTGCCCGTAGCGGGCATGCTGGCGGTACAGGCCGGCCTGGTGCTGCCCCTGCTGTGGCGGCGGCGCAGACCCGCGGCGGCCTTCGCCGCCATCACGGCGGTCTTCGTCCTCCAGTGGTCCCTGGGCGCCGGACTGCGCGCGGACGTCGCCCTCTTCGTCGCCCTGTACAGCCTGGCCCTGCACGGGAGACTGCGGCAGCTGCCGTGGGCCTGCGCCGCCATGGCGGGCTCCATGGGGCTGGTCGCGGTCCGCGTGTCGTCGGCGGTGTCCGTCGGGGACGCGCTGTTCTTCCTGCTGAGCACGGCGACCGCGGCCGTCGCGCTCGGCCTGATGGTAAGGATCCGCCGGGCCCAGCTCGCCGGGCTGCGGGAACGGGCCGCCCGGCTGGAGATCGAGCGCGACCAGCGCAACAGGCTGGCCACGGCCACCGAACGCACCCGGGTCGCCCGCGAGATGCACGACATCGTCGGCCACAACCTGTCCGTCATCATCACGCTCGCCGACGCCGGCGCGTATGCCACCGACATCGCCCCCGAACGGGGCAAGGAAGCTCTTCAGCTCATCGGCGACACCGGGCGACAGGCCCTCGGCGAGCTACGGCGCGTGCTCGGCGTGCTGCGCGAGACCGCGGAGGGTCCCCCGGGCGGTCCCGAGCTCAGCCCGCAGCCCGGCATCCTGGACCTCGGTGCCCTGTGCGCCACGGTGCGCGCCGCCGGACTGGAGGTCGTCTACCGGACCTCCGGCGACGCGGACACCCTGGACGGCGGAGTCCAGCTGACGGTGTACCGCATCGTCCAGGAAGCACTCACCAACACACTGAAGCACGCAGACAACGGCACCAGGGTGCACCTGGCGATCCTCGTCGAGGACAGTCGGCTGACCATCCGGGTCCAGGACACCGGCCCGGCCACACCGTCCGGACCACCGAACGAGGAAGGACACGGCCTGGTGGGCATGCGGGAGAGAGCGGCTCTGTACGGCGGAACCGTCAGCGCGGGGCCGACGGGCGGCGGAGGATGGAGCGTCGAAGCCGTCCTCGACCTCACACCCCAAGGTGGTGCCCGGTGACCACCGTCCTCATCGTGGACGACCAACCGCTGCAACGCTACGGCTTCCACCTGCTCCTGGACTCCGTCCCCGAGACCGACGTCGTCGGTGAGGCCGCCCACGGTGCCGAGGCCGTCCGCAAGGCAGCCGAACTGCGCCCGGACGTCGTCCTGATGGACGTCCGCATGCCCGGCATGGACGGCATCGAGGCCACCCGCCGCATCGCCGCCGCCGGCGGCCGCTCGCGCGTCCTGGTACTCACCACCTTCGACCTCGACGAATACGTCCACGCCGCTCTCCGCGCCGGCGCCAGCGGCTTTCTCCTCAAGGACGCGCGCCCCGAGGAACTCCTCGCCGGCATCCGCGCCGTCGCCGACGGCGACGCGGTCATCGCACCCGCGCTCACCCGCCGCCTCCTCGACGAGTACGCCCAGTACGTCCCCGCCCACGTAAGTGACTCAGCCGAAGATCCGCGGCTGAGTTCCCTCACCGACCGCGAGCGCGAGATCCTCGTCGCGGTCGGCAAGGGGTGGACCAACGGCGAGATCGCCATCCGGTTCGTCCTGTCCGAGTCCACCATCAAGACCCACGTCGGCCGCGTCCTGGCCAAGATCGGAGCCCGCGACCGCATCCAGGCCGTGATCTTCGCTTACGACCACGGCCTCGCCCGGCCCAGCGTGGACTGAACCGGGGAACAGTGATCGGCCGGTCGGGCCGCGTTCCAGAGTCCCAGACGATAGCCGTGCCCTCGCAGAGTGGTGACGGGCCAGGTTTTTTCGGGGTGGGTCGAAGCCTCGGAGGCCTACGCGAGCCACCAGCGTGGACCGGCCATGGGGCCGTCCGAGTACGCCGACCAGCGCGACACCCTGGAACGGGTGTCGGCGGCGCTTCGATGGGTGGACCCTCTGACGGCAGATCAGCACTGACTTTCTCTCCGGCATTCAAGGGCTGAAGCGGGTGGCCTAACGGTTGGCCACACCAGAACTCGGCTTCGCTCTGTGTGGACGTTTGACCTGTGGCAGTGGAAAGGAAATCCGCTGCGGCAGGGTTCGAGTCATCTGGCCGAGCTGGCGCTACGTGCCCGTCAGGCCGGTGGCGTCGCCCAATCTGGGCGGTGTCGGGACGCAGTCGGGACACAAGGACAGGAACAGACTGACAAAGTCGAAGGGGTGTCGACACGGCCCGCCCCTTCTTACCTGCAAAAACGTCATGAATGAGCGTGGACGAGCAAGGGCCGCCAAGATCCTCAAAGGACTCATAATCCGTCGGCCGTGGGTTCGAGTCCCACCCGCCCCACCTGTGCAGGCTCCTGACCTGCGGAAACGTTCATTTTGTCCTGTCGGATCGTCAACTTTGTCTGAACGGACTGAATCCGCTGCTCGTGAGTTTGGGGCCGGGCTGGTCCGTGTCAGCTGATGTTCTTCTGACCTGCATGGACGCATGGGGATGCGTTGCCACTGGGAGACGTTCTGCCCGGCTCCGCCGTGGCTGGAGGATTGATTGAGGCCGTCCTGAGGCCGGAGGCATCGGGTGGAGCACTGCGGAGGGCCCCCGAAGAGTCGTCCGCATACGGCATAGGGCGTTGCAGGTGGCGGCTGCCTGGGGTTGCAGCTCCGCGCGGAGTGGGTCTCGCGGGGTGGCCAAGGAGTCAGGGAACCTCTTCGAAAATGCCCTTTGAGGGTGCTCGACCTCTCCGGTGCCTCGGAGTCGGCTCTGTCGGTGGACGGGCGGCGAGCACGTGACCTGTGCCTTGCCGCCGGGACGGGGCAGCAGACGACGAACCATGTCGCTGCCCTGAGGAGGAGCGCGTTCATGATCTGCGGAGGCTGTGCCGCAGGCTGATCGGCAGGGAGCAGTCACGGAGTGGATGCCGTCACGCCGATGCCGGGCGGGCGTCCGGCTGCCGAAGCCCTAGCGACTGCGCCTCGTTCGTTGTCGAGGGGAGGAACCGGCGCACGGACTCGCGCGTCCGGGGGCGCGCGCCGGCGTCCATGAGCCAGGAGGCCTATTTGCCGAATCCCGAGCTGATCCCGCTGACCAGCTGCTTCTGGCCGAAGACGTACAGGACCACGAGCGGCAGTGCGGACAGCACGATCGCGGCGAGCAGCGCCGGGGTGTTGACGGTGAACTCGTCCTGATAGGTCCACAGGGACAGTGGCAGGGTTCGGCGCTCCGGGCTCTGCGTGAGGATGAGCGGCAGGAGGAAGGCGTTCCAGTTGTTGAGCGTGTTGTAGATGGCGACGGTGGTGACCGCCGGCCGGGTCAGGGGAAGCGCGAGACGCCACATGATCTGCCACTCCGAGCAGCCGTCCAGCCGCATCGACTCGAACAGTTCCTTCGGCACGTCCCGGAGGAAGTTGCTCAGCACGAGCACCGACACCGGGATCGAGAAGGCGATCGAGGGCAGTACCAGCGCGAGGAGGCTGTCGTAGAGGTTGAGCCGGGTGATGAGGTAGTAGAGCGGAACGGCGGTCGCCTGAAGCGGAATCGAAAGCCCCAGGATGAACAGGGTGTTGGTGGCTCCAGCCGTTCGACCACGGGAGCGGACGATTCCGTAGGCGGCCATGAAGGAGAGCAAGACGGCTGGTACGACGGTGCCCACGGCCACGGCCACGCTGTTGAAGAAGTAGCGGGCGAAGTCGTTGCGCAGCACCAGCACGTAATTGTCGAGGGTGGGGGAGCCGGCTGGCAGGAGCGGGTTGCTGTCGAAGAACCCCCGCTGGTCCTTGAAGCTGGTGATCACGACGTAGTAGAGCGGCACGATGATCACCACCAGCCAGAGCCAGCCCAGTGCCGAGCCGAGCAGGTTCGGCCTGTGTCGCCCTTCCGGACGGCCGGCGGGGGCCGTCTTCGGTGGCGGTGTGCGCCTTTGCGCAGGCTGATGAGAGTGGTCTGCCCGTCGCTTCTGGATCGTGGTCACATTCCCTCCAACTGGCTCGCCTGACGGTTGCGGCCACCGAGTCGCTGCAGGAGCAGGGCGATGACCAGGCCGAGGAACGCGAGCAGGACTCCGTACACCGCCGCGGTGCCCATGTCGCCGGCCTGGAACCCGGACTGGTACATCTGCAGCGGCAGCACTCGGGTGGCGAACCCGGGACCGCCGCCGGTCAGCACGAAGATCAGGTCGAAGTAGGTGAGTGAGCCGACCACCATCAGCGTGGTGGAGGTGATCATCGTGTACTTCAGCTGCGGCAGGGTGATGTAGAGGAACTTCCGGACGCGGCCTGCCCCGTCGATCTCGGCGGCGTCGTAGATCGACGCGGGAATCTGCCGTACCGCTCCCTGGTACATCAGGGTGTGGAAGGGGATGTGCTGCCAGGAGAGGACGAAGACGACCACGCCCCGGGCGAGTACGGGATCACCGAGCCAGTTCTGTTTCATGAACCCGATCCCGGCCGCGGCGAGCCCGAAGTTGGGTTCGAGGACGGCGAGGAACGCGATCGCGACGGCTGCCGAGGACAGCAGCAGCGGCACGAAGTAGACGACGGCCAGGAACGCCCGGTATTTCTGCCGACCGGCGGTGAAGACACCCAGCAGCAGACTGACGGGCAGCTGGAAGGCGACACTGAACAGCACGATCTGGGCAGTGACGCTCAGCGAGTTCATGGTCTCGGGGGCCTGGAGAACGGAGGTCCAGTTGGTCAGACCGGTCCAGGTGATGGATCCGATGCCGTCCCACGAGGCGAAGCTCAGCGCGAGCACACCGAGCAGCGGAAGCACGGCGAACGCCACGAACGCGAACAGGGCGGGCAGCGGCAACAGGACCAGCATGCGGTCGCCGGCGCGGCGCCGCCGCTGATGCTGTCGCAGGACGCCTCCGCCGGTCGGGCGTCCGTGGTCCTCGGTCGTTCCGATGACGGCGGTCACAGTGTCTTGTCCATCGCGGCGGAGAACTGGCGCGGCGTCATCTGGAGCAGAAAGACCCGCTCCAGGTTCGACAGCAGTGTGTCGGCGTGCCCGGGGCTCAGCGACTGGTCCCAGGACAGTTGGAAGGCCGGGGCCTTGTGGACCAGGTTGTAGGTGAAGCCCAGGAAATCCTTGTCGTCGGAGTCCTTGAGACTGTCGCCGACATCGACAGTGGGAGGTACGCCCCCACTGTCGATCATCGATTTGGAGTACTCCTTGTCGAGCACCTTGTCGGCGAGGAAGTCCATGGCGGTGTTCCGCTGTGCCTCGGTCGCGTCGCTGGAGATCGCGAAGGAGTTGGCCGGGGTGCCGACCAGATAGCGCGGGTCGCCGGTGCCGCCCTCGACCGTGGGGAACGGAACCCACCCCAGGTCACCGCTGTCCATGAAGTCGGGGGCCGTCTCCTTCATCATCTGGTATTGGGAGGAGAGCTGCAGGACCATCGCCGCCTTGCCGGTGTACATCAGTGCGAGCTCGGATCCCGAGTCCGACGGCGTGGAGGCGAAGCTGTCCGCGAACCCACCCGCCTTCACCAGTTGCTGGATCATGGTGGTCGCCTTGATGACGGCCGGGTCCGACCAGGCCCCGGGCTTCCCGTCGAGCACACGTTGGAAGACGTCGGATCCTCCGATGCGGTCGACGAGATACTCCAGGTACATCAGTGACGGCCACTTCGACTGTCCGCCCAGCGCCAGCGGCGCGATGCCCTTCTTCTTGAGCACCGGGACGAGCTTGAGCAGGTCGTCCCAGGTCTTTGGCGGCTGCACGCCCGCGTCGGCGAACACGGACTTGTTGTAGTAGAGGAACACCGGGTTGACCTTGTTGAACGGCAGAGCGTAGGTCTTCCCGTCGAACTGGTTGTTCTTGAGCGTCGAGGGCAGGTACCGCTTGAAGAGCTCGGGGTACTTCTTCTGGTATCCCGACAGGTCCGCGACCGCGCCGGCGTCCACGTACGACTTGAGCACGCCGCCGCCCCAGCTGTAGATCAGCGTCGGTGCCTGCTTCGCGCCCACCGCCGTGCGGATCTTGGGCTTGTAGGCGTCGCTGGAGAAGAAGTTCACCTTGATCCCGGCGTCCGGGTGCTGCTCGTTCCACTCCTTGATCGCCCCTTCCAGAACGGGCTGATCACCGGTCTGCAGCGCCCACATCGTGGCGTCCCCGGCCTTGCCGGAGCTGCCGGGGCCGCTCGTGCCGCAGGCCGCGGCGGTGAGGGTGAGCAGGCCGGCCACGAACACGGCCGCTGAGCGGCGTGCGGGGCGGGGTCGTGTCGTTGTCGACATCGTCGTCGTCCTTGTCTTCCCGGCACGCCGTTGCGCCGGGACGGTTCGTATGGTTTCCAATGCGGTGGCGGGAAGCCCGAGATGACATTCCGGGGTGGGACACCCCGGCTGGGCGGATGGTCCGTCGTACGGGGGGACCCTCGTGGACTGTCTGCGGGTGCCTGTGCGGCACGGGGTCAGGACCGTGCCGCACAGGCGGTCTCAGCACCTGAAGGTGTGGCTGTCGAGAGTGTGATGACGAGGGAGCCGGTCCTCCCTGGGGCCCCCGTCGGTCCTGCCGAGTGGCCGGGCGGCGTGAGCCGGAGCTACGTACAGAACCTGCGCGGGCCGCTCCTCCGAAGCGGTTCGACCGGCCCTGAATTCCCACGGTCAGGCCGCTGGACGCGCCGGACGACCTGCCGACGGCGCACATGGGTCCTGTGCCGGTGCGGATGGGCGGGCCGACCTCGCGTCCGGCCTGCGCGGGCGCGCAGGCCGCGCCAGGTGCTCGCAACGTACTTCGCTGTGGTGGGGAGCAGCGCGGGGCGGATGCCGCGACATGGTGCCTCCTTGATCATTACGGGGGAGGGGCGGTGCGTCGTGGTCGGGTGTAGGAGCGGTGTCGAGGAAGCAGGACCGGCCAGGCACGCTGTGCGGGCCGTGCTGATGGCGGGCCCACCATGTCCGGCCCCGGGGGGACGAGGTCGGCTGAGCCGGGCGACACCGCCCGAGGAGGCGGCACGGCGTCAGCCCTGTTCCTGGGCGTCGGCGGGGTCCCGGGGGGAGGCGCGCTGCTGGGCCAGAAGGGCCGCCGCGTCGCGCACGAGGCGGGCTTGGGCCCGTTCGGCCGAGGCACGGAGAGCCGTGACGGTTTCCTGATGGCGCTTGAGATCGTCCGCCGCGGTGGTGGCCAGCTCCGCGCGTCGTGCCGGGCTGGTTCCGCCGGCGCTGTGGCGGCCGTCGACGAAGGCCTGCACGTCGAGGATCTCGTGCAGGCGCTTCGGCGTGTAGTCGCGCAAAGGGGCGTCGGCGAGTTCGGGGAGGATCGTTCCGTCGGCGACACCGGCCGCTTCGTGGGCCGCGATGAATCGGGCGACGGTCTCGTGCGCGCTGCGGAAACTCATGTGACGGGTGCGTACGAGGTCGTCGGCGAGGCCGCTGGCGGTGGACCAGTGACGAGCGGCGGACTTTCGCAGCCGGTCCGTGTCGATCTCCAGGGTGGCGACGGTCCGTGCCAGCAGGCGAATGGCTCCGGCCGTCTCACGGCAGTACCCGGGCAGGCGGTTGTGCACGTATCCCTGGTCGGCGTCGGTGGATGTGGCGAAGTGCAGCAGGCCGAGCTGGCTCGCGCCCCAGCCCGCCGCGTCGCCGGCCAGACCGCGGATGCGTTCCAGCACGATCGGGTTGCGCTTCTGCGGCATCATGCTCGACGTGCCGCACAGCGACGCGTGCAGCCGTATGTGGGCGACTTCGGAGGACGACCAGTAGAACAGGTCCGACGCGCACCGGCTGATCCCGGACAGGACCAGTCCGAGGACCGCGGCGAGTTCCGCGCCGGAGTCCAGCGCCGACAGACCTGCGTCCCGCGCGTTGTGGACGGGCCGGGCGAATCCGAGGTAGGCGGCCGTCGTGTGCCGGTCGATCGGCCAGTCGGTCCCGCTGTGTGCGGCGCCGCCCAGCGGGCATTCGTTGATCCGCTCGTACAGCTGCGCCAGACGGGCCAGATTGCGTGAGACCGTCCAGTAGTGGGCGTTGAAGTAGTGCCCCAGGGTAGTGGGTTGCGCGTGCTGCAGATGGGTGTACCCAGGAGCGATCACGGCGTCGTGCTCGTCGGCCGCCTCCAGCAGAACCTCTCCGAGGCGCAGCAACTCATCCATCACGTGCAGCAGTGCCGCCCGGTCGGCCATGCGTACGCCGGTGGCCTTCTGGTCGATGCGGCTGCGGGCCCGCTGGATGTCCAGGCCCTGCGGGCCGCACTGGTCCTCCAGGTACCGCTCCAGCTGCAGCGTGATGGTGCCGAGGGCCGCGTCACCCGCGAGAACCTGCCGGGCGTCCCCGTCGAGGAGCCGCAGGAGGGCACCCACGAGACTGCGCCCCTGCTCGGGGCCGAAGACCTGCTGCTGGGTGAGCATGAGCGCGTGGGCCAGATCGATGCGGACGAAATGCTCGGCGGCGGCGACCTCGTCGTCCAGTTCGACAGCGTTGACGTGGTCCACCAAGGCGTCGTCGGGCCTTGCGCCTAGACGGCCATCGGTCAGCAGGGGCTTCATGCAGGATCTCCCGTACGAGCGATTACTTTGCGCCATGTAAACGTCAACATGGCGATGTAAACGTCAACACGCCCCCAGTGTTAAGCTCCCCGTGAAGGCATGTCAACGGTTACATGGCAGTAAACTGCTGAGAAGTCACATCCGAGGGGGCTCGATGCCGGGCGGGTCAGAGCAACGAGTGACCCTGCGTGATGTCGCCAAGGCGGCCGGGGTGAGTACCGCCACCGTCACCCGGTCACTGCAGAACTCTCCGCGCGTGGAGCCCGCCACCCGCCAACGGGTGCTGGAACAAGTCCGACGTCTGGGCTACTCGCCCAATCCCATCGCTCAGGACCTCCGTTACGGACGCCGAGAGGCTGCCGTGGGGCTGGTCACCGCAGACTTCACCAACCTCTTCCAGGCCGGTGTCGCCTCCGGTGCCGAACGAGAACTGCGCAGGGCGGGTTTCCAGCTGATCATCGGCTCCACGGACGACACCCCCGAGCGTGAACCGGACCTCGCCCGCCTCATGATCGACCGCCGGGTCAGCGCGTTGCTGATGATGCCCGACGGCGGCCATCGCGACTTCCTCGCCCCCGAGCACACCTACGGCACTCCGGTCGTCCTGGTCGGACGCCCCGCGGGGGGCCTGGCCGCCGATGTCGTCATGACAGACGACGACCGTGCCGTGCAGGAGGCGACCGAATACCTCATGGACCTTGGTCACCGTCGTATCGCCGCACTCGCGGGCCGCCTGGACAACTTCCGCTCCGTGCAGCGCCTCGACGGCTATCGGGCGGCCCTCGCCGGGCGCAGGCTCGCCGAAGACCCGCGTCTGGTCGTCGGCGATCTCACCACCGCAGAACAGGCCCGCGACGCGGTCGTCCGCCTCCTGCGCGCACCGGCACCGCCGACCGCAGTGCTGGGCCTCAACCTCGGCATCAGCACCGGCATCCTCATCGAGCGCCTCTCCGGCCACCATTCCTTCGCCTTCATCGGGCTCGACGAAAACGACCTCACCAGAGGCCTCGGCGTTTCCGCCGTCGTCCGGGATCCCCAGGAAGTCGGCCGCCAGGCGGCACGGCTGGCCGTCGACCGCATCGCCGAGCCCGAGCGACCGCCGCGTACCGTCACCGTCCCCAGCACCCTCGTCCACCGGAGCACCGACGAAGCCGACGCGCCGATCCTCGCCCGAGAAACCTGAAACGCCCCCGGAAGTCTCCTGAGCGCCGCTGGCGGCGTGGTCCGCATCACCTGTGCCGATTCCGGCCAAGTCGGTATGGCGCCAATGACCTGGTTCGTGTCGGCGTCGAGCGGGTCTCCCGTCGGCTCGTCGCGTAGCGGGAACAGGCCCATGGGGGCCCCGGCATCCGGCACGCTGCCCTCGGGTGGCCTCGTTGTGGCCCATGCATGTGTCGATGTTGGTGATGTATCCTGGGTGCATACATCGTGGATAATGGAGGTGCCCGATGTCCGTCACGCAGATCGATCTCGACGACGAGGCGCTGGCCGAGGCCATGCGGCTCATGGGTGCCACGACGAAGAAGGAGACCGTCAACTCGGCCCTGCGGGACTACGTTGCGCGGATCAAGCGGCTTGAGGCTGCGGAGAAGCTGGCCGAGCGAGGCGCGCGCGGCGAGTTCGAGCAGGCTGCGGCGGCGCATGACGCGGAGAAGCGTGCGCGACGCGAGGCCTTCGAGTGATCACGTATCTGGTGGACACCTCGGCTCTGTGGCACCTGTTTCGCACCCCAGGTGCGTTGCGTCCCTGGGAGGGGCACATTGCTGCCGGGGTGTTCCACCTCTGCGAGCCGACACGGGCCGAATTTCTCTACTCGGCAACCAGTCCGTCCCATCGGGATGATCTCGCAGAGGAACTGGACGCGCTCTGCCTGCTCTCTCCGGTTCCGAAGAACGCCTGGCGTTGGGTCGACACCGCGCAGTACAAACTGACCCAACGGGGCCAGCACCGCGCGGCTGGAGCGATCGACCTGTTGGTGTGTGCGACAGCTGTGCATCATGGGCACACCGTGCTCCACGTGGACAACGATTTCGTGACGGTGGCCGGAGTCCTCAAGGAAGTGCAGCAGCGAGACGCACGAGCCTGATCTTCTGGAGCCAGTTCACGCTGTCGGTGTGTAGACCTCTCGATGACCGACACCCCAGGTCACTGCCCCAGCATGGGTATTCGGCCTGAACGAGCTGCAGAGCGGACACCCAGTGCACCACGCTGACTCAGGCCGGGCGCCGGAGCCTGGACTATGTCGTGGACCCGCCCGCAATGCGATTCGTGCTGGTATGGGAATGCGCTGCCAGGAGAGGACGAAGGCGACCACTGAACCCGGTCCCGTCCGCGGCCCGTCCGAAGCTGAGATCGAGGACGGCGACCGCCCGGTACTTCTGCCAGCCGGCAGTGAAGACCCCCGGCAGCAGGCTGACGGTCAGCTGGAAGGCGACACTGAACAGCATGATCTGTGCGGTGACGCTCAGCGAGTCAATGGTCTCGGGGCCGCCTGGAGAACGGAGTCCAGTCGGTCAGACCCGCCCAGGTGATGGATCTGATGCCGTCCCACGTGGGCGGTTCCCTCAAGCTGCTGAAGATGGTGGTGAGCACCCACGGCGGCCGTGTGGTCGCCAGCACGGCGCCGGTGGATACGCCGGTCGCCGGGCACGGAACGATTTCCGTGACCCGGCCCGGTGGCATCGTCCCGAGGGGAGGACCGGAGACTGGATCCGTCGGCTGTGACGTCAGTTTGCTGTCGGGGACAGGTCTGGGTGCTTGTTGATCTGCCAGACCAGCTTCGGGCGCTCCCTGAGCATGTCCTTGGCAATGGGATCGTGGAAGTACTTCTTGTATAGCCGGACGTAGGTGCCGTCCTCGATCATCGCGTCGATCGCGGCGTCTATGTCCTTCAGCAGCTTCGGGTCGCCGTCCTTGCGCAGGGGGAAGGCGCTGCCCTGCAGGCTGTCGAGTTCCACCGCGATGCGCACCGGCTGCTTCTGGGCGTATTCGTCGGCGTCGGCGCCGCCCAGGACCACTCCTTCGACACCACCGGAGAGGAGCTGGGTGATCAGTGCTGTCTGGTCTTTGAACTTGACCAGTTCGGCGCGGGGCATCTCGCGATTGACGAACGTTTCCTGCACGGATCCGCTGACGGCACCGATCCGCTTGCCGTCGAAGTCGGAGAGCCTGGTCTGCTTGCTGCCCATGAGGGTGAGGACATCGGTGAAGCCCCAGTAGTACGGGGTGGTGAAGGCGACCTGCTTCTTGCGCTCGGGGGTGGCGCCGACCCCCGCGACGCCGATGTCGTACTGGCCGGCGGACAGGCCTGCGAGGATGCCTTGGAGGTTCGTTGTCTTGTACTGGACCTTGACGCCGAGACGCTCGGCGGCCTCGTTCATCAGGTCTACGGCGAACCCGCTCGGCTTGCCTGAGGCGTCGGTGACGGCGAAGGGCGGCTGTTCGGCCTGGGTGCCGGCTGTGATCACGCCGGACTGGACGAGCTTGTACCTGGCGGCCGAGGAGCCTGCCGCCTCGCTGTCGCCGCCGCAGGCGGTGAGGGTGAGCAGCAGGGCGGTGGCCGCGGTGCCGGCGAGCAGGGATCTACGGGAACAGGGAAGCATGGGCTGGGCTTTCTGCTGAGGAGGGGCGTTCACAGGACCTGGTTGAGGAACTGGCGCAGCCGGGGGTGCTGGGCGCCTTCGAAGATCCGGTCAGGGGTGTCGATCTCGGCGAGGCGGCTGTCGCACATGAAGGCGACGCGGTCGGCGGCCTCCCGGGCGAAGCCCATTTCGTGGGTGACGACGGCCATGGTCATGCCGCCCTGAGCGAGGTCACGCATCACGGCGAGCACGTCCTTGACGAGTTCGGGGTCGAGCGCCGAGGTCGCCTCGTCGAAGAGCATGACCTCGGGTTCCATGGCGAGAGCACGGGCGATGGCCACGCGCTGTTGCTGCCCGCCCGACAGGCGGCCGGGCCTCTGGTCGGCGAACGCTGCGAGGCCCACCTCGTCCAGACGGCGTCGCGCAACCGACCTGGCCTGTTCGCGGGTGAGGCCCTTGACCGAGGTCAGGGCAACGGTGATGTTGCGCTCGACGCTCATGTGCGGGAAGAGATTGAAGTGCTGGAAGACCATGCCGATGCGGGCGCGGGCCGCGTCCACGTCGGTGCCGGGGGCGGTCAGGCAGGTCTCACCGAGCCAGATGTCACCCGTGTCGGGCCGTTCCAGCAGATTGAGACACTTCAGCAGCGTGGACTTGCCGGACCCGGACGGTCCGATGAGACAGAGCGTTTCTCCTCGTCGGATGTCCAGACTGATGTCACGCAGGACGGTCGTGGAGCCGTAGCTCTTGCTCAGAGCGGTGACGCGCAAGGCCGCGGAGGCGGGGGGCGCCTCGGCTGCGCTGGGCATCGGTTCTCCTCCGGTGGTGGTGGGGCTCATCGGCTCTCTCCTCCTGCTGCTGCAACCGGGGTGTCGGGCAGGTCGGGATCTGCTGGAGCCGGAGTGCTCTGGGGGCGCGGCCCTTCGCGCAGCCGCCCGTCGAGGTGGTTGACGAAGTAGGTCAAGGGGATGGTCAGGGCGAGGTAGCAGATGCCGGCCGCGATCAGTGGTGAGGAGTTGTACGTCCGCGCGACCTCCTCCTGGGCGATGAAGTACAGCTCTCGCTGTCCCACGGCCAGGCCGAGGAGGTAGACCAGCGAACTTTCCTTGATGTCCTTGACGAACTGGCCGGCCAGGGCGGGCAGCACGCGCCGGATGCCCTGGGGAACCACGACCAGGCGCATGGCTCGCAGATAGCTCATGCCGAGACTGCGGGCCGCCTGCAGCTGACCGGGATCGACGCTCTGTATCCCGGAACGGAAGATCTCAGCGGTGTAGGCACCGGAGATGATCCCGATCGCCAGAATCGCGTACCCGAACGGATCGGTACCGAAGAGACGGATGCCCGCGGCCGGCAAGCCCACCCCCACCAGCATCACCGTGATGATCACGGGCAGGCCGCGGAAGACGTCGACATAGATCCGTGCCGGCAGGCGCATCCACCATCGGTGTGACAGCAGCAGCATGGCGGCGAGCAGTGCGATGACGACGCCCACGACGATGGCACCGGCGGCGATGATCAGGGTGTTGAGAAGGCCCTCGGTGATCAGCCGGGGAAAGGTCTGAGCGATCAGGTCCCAGTTGAAGAACGTGTTGACCAGGGCGTTCGACGCGAGGGACACCGGGGATGAGGCATTCATGGCGATTCCTGACCATGGGTGCGGACGGGCAGGGAGGCCCGGAATTCGGCCCGGACCTCGTCGAGCAGCTCCGGCTCATCGAGGAGATCCAGAACCAGCGCGGCCAGGGCGGTCGTGATGGTCTCGACCGCATCATGTGCGTACGGGCTGCGGGCGGCTTCGCGCATCCGGACGGAGTGACCGGGAGTATCGCGCGGGCATATCTGAATATATGGATGAATTACCGGCATTTTGACCGATACATTACCGATATCTGAAGAACCGGCCGGATTCTGCGGCGACGGCGGCTCCAGTTCCAGCCCGAGGCCGGCGGTGTAGGCGGCGAGCCGGTCGGCCATCACCATGTTGTTGTTGCGTTCTGTGTACCGGGGCGCGGTCTCCGCGTAGTCGACGGTCGTGCCGGTGGCCAGCGCCGCTCCGTCGGCGGCGGCGAGCACGCGGGGCAGCAGGGTGTCCAGGGCCGCGGATGTCGCCTCGCGGACGAAGATGTCCACCTCGGCGTGGTCGGGTACGACGTTGGGTGCGCCGCCGCCCCGCACGACGACGCCGTGCACCCGGGCGGTCGGGGGGATGAACTGCCTCAGCGAGTCGACCGCCGTGAGGAAGAGCTGGGTCCCCGCGGCTGCCGAACGGCCGTCCCAGGGCGCCTTGGCCGCGTGCGCGGAGACTCCCCGGAAGACGACCCGCAGATGGCTCGCGGCGAGAGCGTGCCGGGCGCGCAGGCTCCGGTCCGCGGGATGGAACATCACCGCGGCGTCGACTCCGTCGAAAACACCGCGTTCCAGCATCAGGATCTTGCCGCCACCGCCCTCCTCTCCCGGGGTGCCGATCACCTTGAGCGTGCCTCGATGGCCGGGACGCACGGAAGCCGCGGCGACGGCGGCGGTCAGACCGCCGGCCGCGATCAGGTTGTGCCCGCAGCCGTGACCTATGTCCGGCAGGGCGTCGTACTCCAGCAACACCGCGATCGTCGGGCCGTCCGCGGAGCCCCGGTGAGTCGCGGTGAACGCCGTCGGCAGGCCCGCCACGTCCTTGTCCACCTCGAAACCCGCAACCGCCAAACGCGCGGCGAGCTGCTCGACGGCGTAGTGCTCCTCGAACCGGGTCTCCGGCGTTCCGTGCAGATCGAGGCTGAGCTGGTCCAGTGCCGCCCGGCGCTCGCGCACGGCGGCACACAGGTCGGCGGGGACACGAAGGGTCATGGCAACTCCGGGCTGGTCCTGTTTGGGTTGCCGGAACCGTAGGCGGTGCGGGGAGCGGTACCTAGAATGCTTACCGGGGGCGCGATAAGCGACAGGTCGTGGAGCGGAGGTGAGCGTGAGCGTCGTACTCACACTTGCCGGCGCCGGTCCGACCCACGTCGTGGCGGGCGCATCTCCCCTCGCGGAGCTGACGGCAGCACTCCATGCCTACACCGAGACCGAGCACCACCACTGGGCTCTTCGCTGGGCACGTGGTCTGGAAGCCGAGCCGGACCGTGGCGACACCTTGGTCGGCACCAGAGCGAGCGTCTCCACCCTCAGTTCCGAGACGCGGCGCCACATCCGGGAATGGGCACCCTTGTGGGCCTCTTACCGGGCCCGCTACCTGCTTCCGCTGAGTCCGGTGGGAGACCGCACGCTCGCCGAGGAGCTCGCAGACATCGAGCGGCTGCCCCTCCCGCTCTTCGCGGAGCTGACCGGGTACGCGATCAGGGGCGGCAACTCCGGACCCCCGCTGAACCGGCTTCTCAGGGACGCCGGGCAGCGCGCAGAACTGCTGGCGTCGGCCGAGCGCCGCTCCACCGTACGAGCCGAGCTCGCCGACAGACTTCTGGGCGACCCCGGCAGCCTGCGTACGGACCTGCTTGATCTGCTGATCTGCGCCGCCCGGGCCCTGGAAGCGGACTTGGCCCGTGCCGAGCGGGTGATCACCGAACAGCTGCCGGGACTGTGCAAGAGCATCCAGCGAGAGGGTCCGGGCCCGGCCCTCGCCGGTCTGGACCCCTCGGCGTCCTACCGCGACGAGCCGCCCCGTGTCGTCTTCGACAAGTTCCACCACGGGATCGTGAACGTAGCCACCACTCCGGTGCTCATCGTGCCGTCGGTCTTTGGGCGACCGCACCTGTTGGTGAAGCACGAGTCCGGCTTCGCCGCGGTCGTCCAGTACCCCCTGCTTGCGGAGGGGAGCGACCAGCCTGCTCACCCCGTCGTCAACCGCCGCCTCGAAGTGCTGTGCGACGCAGGCCGGCAGCGCATCGTCCGTGCCATCGCGAGAGAACCGCTCACCCCGTCCGAACTGGCCGACCGCGGAGGTATGTCCCTTCCGCAGGTCTCCCGCCACCTCGCCCGGCTGCGTGAGGCCGGCCTCGTCACGGTAGTGCGTGACGGCCGTCGCGCCTACTACCAGCTCGACCTCGAACGGGTACGCCGCCTCGGCGACGATCTCCTGACCGTCCTGTTCCACTGAGTTCGACCGGTCGAGCCCACGCGGGTGCAGCGCGCGGAACCCGCTTGCGCAGGAGCTGCCGATGCTTGTCCTCGCCGCGGCAAGCGTCGTCGTCGATGCGCATGGAACTTCTAGCGTTGGCGCATCCGAGAGCCTTCGTGCCTCGGGCGAGCAGAGGAGTTCTCGCCATGAACGCTCAGCGCGGCCGCACCTGGTCCATCACCGTTCCCGCAGACGCCCGCGGAGTTCCTCGTGTGCGCGGAGCCGTCTGCGACACGCTCCGCGCATGGGGAACAGTGGACGAACATGCCGTCCAGACGGTGCGGTTGATCGTCTCGGAGCTGGTGACGAACGTCGTGCTCCACGCTTCCGCTGCTACCGCGGAAGCAGTCGTGACGATGGAGATGCTCGACGACTTCCGCATGCGCCTGGGAGTACACGACAGCCACCCGGGGAGCCCGGTACCCGTGCAGAGTGACGTCGGATCACTTCACGGCCGTGGTTTGTCGATTGCGCAGGCGTTGGTGCAGGAACTGGACGGGGTGCTGTTCGTCGAGCGAGCACTCGATGGCGGGAAGACGGTCGGAATCGTCGTGGCCGCCTCCTCCGGCACTCTCCCGCAGGCCGGTCACGACAGGGCCTCGGCGGGAGCACATGCTGAGCGCGAGGAGAAGAATCACGCCTCCATCGCTCTACATGAGAGATTGAGTGCGCGGACGAAGAAATTCAGCTCCCCCGGCTGCGCGCGGTGAGCTGCCTTCGGCGCGGGACAGCGCCTCCGCGACGTGACCATTGACGCCAAAGGGGATGGCGGGTGGGACGGCGGCGGGCCGCCCCACCCGCCATGAGCGGCTGGTCAGCCTGGACGCCGTGCTCGGCGCCGGGGCCATGACGGCGACCGCGGCAGGCCCAGTTCAGGCGCGGTTTGACGCCTCATCCTTCTCGGCCCCCGTCAGTCTTTTCCGATCCTTGTGTCCAACCAGCGGGACACCATCCGAAGTCCCGCCTGTACGTCGAACCATGCTCTGGTTGGCACGAGGTGGGGAAGCCTGTGACGGAGGCGTCCTCCGTACCGTGTGTCCGAAGTTGCAGCCCGCCCGATCGCTTCAGCTCACTCTGGAAGAAGGCGACTGAGCCGGATAGGCTGACGAGACAACGTCTGGCCTGTGGAAAAGGCCACAGAGGCTCCGCCCCGAGCAGAGGGGCGGAGCCTCTGCGCGTTGGAATGAAAATCCGCTGCGGGCGGGTTCGAAGGCCGTCCTTGAGCTGGCGCGATCGCCCTTCATGCCTTCGGCACGATCCTGTCGGGCCTCATTGAGGCCGAGTTGAGGCCGCAAGGACAGGAACAGACTGACAAGGGCTGACTAGCCCCCACATGGATAACCGCATGTGACCTGCGAAAACGTCAAGGATGAGCGTTGATCGGCAAGGACCGCCAAGATCCTCAAAGGACTCATAATCCGTCGGCCGTGGGTTCGAGTCCCACCCGCCCCACCACTCGCTACGCGAGAAGAATCCTTCTGACCAGCGTCTTTGCGGGTCGGGGTGGGCGTGAGGGGATCTTGGCGGCTCCCTGACGATCATGGTTTCACGATCGTGAGGACGAATTGGGGACGCGGGTCACGTCGCAGGATTCAGTCCCTCGTCCGGCCCATCGCCGTCGGTCTCCGGCCCCGCCTTCGGGAGGTGGTCGCCTTCCTGCTTGGAGGGCTTCGCTCGTCCCCGACCCCGCTTCTTGGCTCGGGGCACGACTGCGCTCGTGGACTCCGCCTCCGCCGTGAGCAGTTGAGGCAGGACGCTCGTGTACGTGTCCGAAGTGATCTGCCGGGAGCTGTGCCCAAGCCGCTCCTGGACGACCTTGATGTCCGCCTTGCCCAGCAGCGCCAGCGTCGCTGACAGGTGCCGCGTGTCGTGCAACCGGATCGGGGGGAGGCCCGACAGCTCCACGAGACGATTGAATCGACGGCTGATCCAGTCGGAATGCAGAGGGGCGCCGTTTTCGTGCGTCCAGACCCGGTTGGTCTCGACCCACGCCTGGTCGCGATCCCACGACTCGCGCTCCTCGGTCTGGGCGGCTCGCCACGCCTGCCAGAGCTCACGCGTCTGAGACTAGGAGGTCACCTGTCCCGGCGGGACGACGACCACCCGCTGGAACCCCGACCGCTCACCCGAAGGCACCACGGTTGTCCGGGTCCGCTTCAACGGCGGCCAGTGCCGGCCCTGTCCGGTCCGCGAGCAGTGCACCACTTCCAGCCTCGGTAGGCGCCTGACCCTGCGGCCCCGCGAAGAACACGAAGCACTCCGCCAGGCCCGCGCCGACCAAGACACCGACACCTGGAAGGACCGCTACAAGAGCCGTGCCGGAGTCAAGGGCACCATCTCGCAAGGCGTCCAGCGCTGCGGCCTGCGCCGATCGCGCTACCGCGGCCTGGCGAAGACCAGCCTCCAGCACCAGCTCACCGGCGCCGCCATCAACCTCGCCCGCATCGACGCCCACCTCACCGGCACACCCCGAGCCCGCACCCGCACCAGCCACTTCGCAGCACTTCGCCCCGCCGACCACATGATCGACGGGGCGAAGTAGCCAGGACCCGAATTAACCAACAGCGTCCCGTGCTCTGGCGCCGGGGGCTCACTCGTACCGGCCGAAGTGCTGCCGGATCAGCCGAAGGCGAGCTTGTCGTTCCAGCCGGATCCGATGACGGTCTTCACCGGAGGGTTGGTGTTCGTCGTGGACGGGTTGTAGATCGCCATGTGGCCGTCCGAGGGGAACAGAGCCCAGATGTCCGGGATCTGGTCGTTGTTGATGTCCGGGATGCCGATCGCGTACTTGACGTCGGTATCGGTCCAGTTGGTGCCGAAGGACTCGTCGCCGGCGACGGAGTTGGCGGCCAGCGCGATCGAGTTGAGGTCGACGCTGTTCGTGCCCGTGCCGGGCTTGCCGCGGCGCAGGTACATATTGCCGTTGTCCAGGTTCCGCCAGAGCAGGTCGGGCGTGCCGTCCTTGTTCATGTCGGCCAGGTTGACGATGTCACGGCGGGCCCAGGCGGTGCCCTCCTCCAGGGTGGCCGTCTGGATGCTGCCGCCGCTGTAGCCGGAGAGGATCCAGAAGGCGGTGCCGGCCTTCACGGTGAAGTCGGGCATCTTGTCGCCGGTGATGTCACCGACGGCCTTGAGCGTGTCCCAGGTGGACGGGGCGGGCGCGTTCGACGGGAGGCGGACCTTCATCCGCTTGCCGACGTCGAAGGAGCCGTAGCCGTCGCCCGGGTAGAGCCAGAAGCCGCCGTCCGGGGTGCGGGCGAACAGGTCCGTGGTGCCGTCGCCCGGGTAGGCGTCCGCGTAGTGCGCGATCAGCGCCGCCTTGCCGCTGGTCGCGTCGTACCAGTGGCCCGGCGGGGTGAGCGTCGACTTGCCGTCGGCGCCGACGGTGTAGGACGAGGTCAGCTGGCCGTACAGCTCGCCGCCCGGCTGGCCGGGGTACGTGCGCAGGACGCCGGTGTTGTCGATGACCATCAGGTCGGGCGTGCCGTCGCCGCCCACGTCGCCGGGGCCGTCGGCGGTGTTCTTCGGCGGGACGTAGGTCGTGTAGTCGGTCCGTGCGCTCGCGTTGCCCAGGTTGTCGTAGGCGTAGACCTGGAGCGTGTTCGGGCCTGCGTTCAGCGGCGCCAGGTTGGGGACCGTGGCGACGCCGTTGGCGTCGGCGTTGATCGGCTGCGCGTTGACTCCGCCCCAGGCGTACGTGAACTTCACGGCGCCCGGGGAGTCGAAGGTGATCGGGCCGGTCTGGCCGAAGTTCACCGTCGCCCAGGTGGCGCCGTCCGAGGTGGCCCGGAGCCACGTGTCACTGGTGACGATGGGCTGCGAGGGGCCGCTCGGGTCGACCGTGATGCGGCAGGGCTCGGTGCCCGGCGGGTAGTTGGTGGACGTCGCGCCCGCCGCGTCCTGGGCCATGGCGTCCCAGGAGAAGGTGGTGTTGGTCGTGATGTCCTTGAGCAGCGGGTCGGTGACCGGGATGGTGAACGACTTGGTGTCGCCGGCCGCGGCGAACGAGACGTAGTCACCGGCCGGGACCGTGCCGCCGGTCTTCCAGAAGCGGAAGCGGACCTTGCTCAGGTTGTTGTCGGGGTCCTTGGCGGTCACCGTCAGCGTGATGTTGGTCTTGCCGACCGTCACGCCGTTGCCGGGGCCGGGGGTGCAGACGCCGCCGGGCTTCGACGTGCCGCTGTAGGGCTCGTTCGGGTTGCGGTTGTACGTGGCCTCGACAACCGCGGAGGTCGCCCTGAACTTGCGCCAGGTCTGGACGTCCGACTCGCTGGTGGCCCGCATGCCCAGGGTCAGGGTCGAGTAGCCCTTGTCCGTGACGTACTGGGCGGCGGTCTTGACGTTGAAGGCCTCGTAGTCGTCCGGGCAGGAGGTCGACCAGCCGTGCGCGAAGGACTTGCGCTGGATCTCGTCCGACCAGCTCGGCTGGGCGTTCCACGTGGTGCTCGACGAGATCGCGCCGGTGCGCCACAGCTGGAACTCGCGGGCCGTGCAGGACCAGGAGTGGTTGTTGAGCACCTTGAAGGTCGCAGAGGTGATGTCCGCGCCCTTGATCTTGCTGTCCCAGTCCATGCGCCAGAACGACCGGGCGGTGCCGCCGGTGTCGCTCTCGTGGCCGACGCGGGCGTCGGAGGTGCCGGAGGAGAAGTTGGTGCCGTTGTAGAAGCTGGTGCTCGGGTACGGCTTGTAGGCCACCGTCCACGCCTGCCAGCCCGGGTTCAGCGACGGGTCGACGAACAGCGGGTAGGTGACGTCCTTGCGGTCGGCCAGGCCGGTCGCGGCGAAGCCGACCTTCAGGCGCACGGTGCCGGTGCCCTCGCCGTCCAGGCCCATCGTCATCGGGGCGGACTGGGCGCCCGGCTCGACGCCGGTGAGGCCGGAGAGCTTCAGGACCTCGGCGGGGGTGCCGGCCGCGGTGCGGTGCTCGGTGCCCCCGGGCAGCTCGGGGTCACGGCCGCTGGAATCCCACGCGAACGGCGTGGGGACCGAGCCGATCTCCTTGCCGCCCTTGTCGAGTATCCGGACCCGCTGGGCCTTGTCGTCGCGGGCGAAGGTGACGTCGTCCGCGCGCAGCCCGTACGAGACGGTGGCCAGCGCCTTGCTGTGCGCGGCGGCGGGCGTCTTGACGATCAGGGCCTGGGCCAGACCGCCCTCCTCGCGGGCCACGAGCAGCAGGTCGACGCCCGGCAGCACCTCGGAGTAGAGGGCGCGGGGGCCGTCGAGCACCGGCTCGGGCAGCGGGCCCGGCCAGGTGTACGCGATGGTGTGGCCGGCGAGTTCCACCTCGGCGAGCAGCGTCTCGCCCGGCGCCTCGCCGCGGGCGAAGGAGCGGTCGGCGCGGACATGCGGAGCGTTGCCGCTCGCGAAGCGGAGCGGAACGGCCGCGTTCACCGGCGCGATGCCAAGGTCCTTGGAGGCCTTGGCCGTTCGCTTGAGGGTGTTGTCGATCGGGGCCCAGTGGCCCGCGGCGTTCTTCGCCCGGACCGGGGCCGCGTTGACCCGGGTCTTGAACTGCCCGTTGGGCAGCGCCCAGGTCAGCGAGGTGGCGCTGGTCGCGGTGTCGACCAGGACCTGCTTGTGGGTGCGCAGGGCCTCCGTCACGGCGGCGGCCTCGTCGCGCGGTCCGGTCGAGGCGGGGGTGGCGTCGGTGGCGCCGCCCGCGGTGGTGGGGGTCGTGCCGCCGGGGTGCCACCAGGGCAGCAGGGCGGCGGTCAGGGCGGCCAGCACGAGGCCGAGGGTCAGTGACAGCCGCGTGCGCGTGCGCACGAATGGGCTGAGATATCGGGGATATCGGGGCGGCGCGGTCACGGCGGTCTACTCCCGTGGGAACCAAGCGGATTGAGGACAGCACAGACAGCCCCGGTCGGCAGGCCGCGGGGCAGAAGGCGCGCACACGATCACACATGCGAAGATTCACGTCTATGCGTGTCGATGTTGTAAATCCGTTACGCAGATACGGAACCCGGTCAGTGTCGCATCAACTGAGTCGGTTTCAGCACTTTTCTGGGCTGCAATAAACGTTAACGCCCCCTTCTCCCGAAGGATCTGAAAGGCCGTGAGCGGAGTGCTCTGATCCGTTTCGTCGCGTGACGCGGATCACCCGCGTGTTCGTTCCGGCCCTCGGATCGATCTTGATCTCTGCGCCGGATATGGCAGAGAGTGCGCACGCACGCGCCTGAGCCAGACGTGTGCCCTTTGGTGTTTCCGCACCTCGTCCGTTGAATGATCCGCCAGGGTGGGAGTCGACGCGTATGCGTGCTTCAGGTTCGCTGTCATGGCTGGGGCGGGGACGCCCAGCCTTGACAGAGTCACAACGAAGGCGCCGGTGGCGAAGCCGCACGGCGACAATCCTTCTGCTGTCCTCGACACTGACCGTGACCAGTCTGGGCGGGGAGGCGCTCGCCATCCCTGGTCCCGGCATGAACCGCACGGAAGAGGTCGCGAAGGTCGACCTGCCGGCCCTGCCGAAGAGCACGGAGACCGACGGCGATGCCGGCGCCTCCACGACTCTTGACCTGGCGCCGCAGACCCCGATCGACCCGTACGCCCCCACGGGCGTCGCGCCGTGGAACTCCACCGCTCAGGCCGGACTCCCGGTCACCATTCAGGCGACCGACACCCCCGGCACCACAAAGCCGGTCGGTACCACCCCGGTCGCCATCGGCGTGCCCGCGGGCGGCGACCCGAACGCGCTCGCCGGTGACTGGACCGTGGGTGTCGCTCCGCAGACCACCTCGGTGGACGCAGGCGCCTCCGGCATCGTCATGAAGGTCACCCCGCCGGCCACGGTCGACCCGAACGCCGAGGTGGCGATCAGCGTCGACACCACCGGCTTCGCCGACCTCTACGGGCCGCAGGCCGCCGACCGCTTCGGTCTGATGCTGCTGCCCGACTGCGTCTACTCCTCGCCGACCACCGGCGACTGCGCGGACGGCGGCGGCACCGCGCCGATGGGCGGCATCGCGCCGATGGGCGGCATCGCGCCGATGTCCCTCGCCGACGGCGACAAGGACGTCAAGAACGGCAAGCAGCACTTCCAGCGGCTGCGCAGCTCGGTCAAGACGGTGCCCGCCAAGGACGCGCCCACCAAGGCCCCCGCGCCGAAGAACGCGACGGTTCACAAGATCGTCACCGGTACCGTCCCGGTCTCCGCCCTCCTCGACGCGGGCTTCGCCTCGTCGACGAACAAGACGGCGACCAAGGCGTCCTACCAGGACGGCGTCCAGCCCGCGGTGGCCGCGAACGGCGGCGCCGCCCTCGGCATGCTCGACACCGGCAGCTCCGTCTCCGGTGACTTCACGGCCTCGCCGCTGCTGTCCTCCGGCTCCTGGTCGGCGGGCTCCTCCTCGGGCGCCTTCACCTACAACTACGACATCCAGGTCCCGGAGACCGCCGGCGGCCTGATGCCGAAGGTGTCCCTCGGGTACTCGTCGCAGACCGTGGACGGCCGGACCTCCTCGTCGAACAACCAGGCTTCCTGGATCGGCGACGGCTGGGACTACAACGCGGGTTCCATCACCCGTACGTACGCCAACTGCCGTCAGGACTCCAAGAAGGCCGGCTCCAACAACTCCACGCACCGCACCGCGGACCTGTGCTGGGGCTCGAACAACGCCACCCTCTCGCTCGGCGGCATGACCACCGAGCTGGTCTGGGACGACACCAAGGGCCCGCTCGGTACCGATGGCAAGCCCGTCGGCCAGTGGTTCACCGCGAACGGCGACGGCTCCAAGGTCGAGCAGGTCCGCGGCGAGGCCACCGGCAACGGTGCCAAGGACGGCGAGTACTGGCGGGTCACCACCAAGGACGGCACGAAGTACTACTTCGGCAAGAACAAGCTGCCCGGCTGGTCCGACCACGGCACCGACCCGGACGACCCGACCACCGACTCGGTGCTCACCGTCCGCGTCTACGGCAACCACAGTGGCGAGGACTGCTACAAGGGTCCGACGACCACCGACTGGACCAACTCCTACTGCGACCAGGGCTGGCGCTGGGGCCTCGACTACGTCGAGGACGTCCACGGCAACGCCATGTCGCTGTGGTGGAAGAAGGACCAGAACTACTACGCCCCGAACTTCAACTTCAAGGACCCGATCGCCTACGACCGGGACGGCTGGCTCGACCACATCTACTACGGCCAGCGCAACAACAACATCTTCACGGCGACCGCCCCGGCCCGGGTCGGCTTCACCGTCGCCGAGCGCTGCTACACCGTCGGCTCGGTCACCTGCACCGACGCCAACTTCGCGTCCAAGGACCCCGGCCAGTACCGACCCTGGTTCGACACGCCGGCCGACCTGAACTGCGTCGCGAACAAGAAGTGCTGGAACGCGGGCCCGTCCTTCTGGACCCGTAAGCGCCTCGACAAGATTACGACCTCGGCCCAGCGGCTCACGGACACCTCCGCCCGCCAGGTCGTCGACGTGTACCAGCTCAAGCAGAGCTTCGCGCAGCTGAAGACCGGCCCGAACACGGCCCTCTGGCTGGAGTCGGTCCAGCGCACCGGCTACGCCCGTAAAGGCTCCACCGACGCGAGCGTCACCATGAACCCGATCCGGTTCGAGCCCAACGTCGAGGACATGCCGAACCGCGTCAAGGCGGTCAACCCCCAGCGACCCGGCTTCTCCCGGCTGCGCATCGCCCACGTCGTCAACGAGTACGGTGGCGAGACCTTCGTCACCTACAAGCCCATCGAGGGCGACTGCCTCACCGGCAACCTGCCCGCCAAGACGGACACAGCGGCGCTGAAGGCCAACAACCGGCTCTGCTACCCGGTGTACTGGAACCCCGACCCCGAGGTCGAGGACATCGACTGGTTCCACAAGTACGTCGTCGACTCCATCGAGGAGTCGCCGAACGTCGACGGCGCCCAGCCGATGCAGACGCAGTATGTGTACGCGAACCCGGCCTGGAAGCTGGCCGAGGCCGAGTTCACCAAGAAGTCCACGCGTACGTACTCGCAGTTCGCGGGCTTCGAGCAGACCACCGTCCTCACCGGCCAGGCGCCCAGCACCGAGCACCCGGAGCTGAAGCAGTCCAAGGCCGTCACCCGCTTCTTCCGCGGCCTCGGCAGCACCGTGTCCGTCAAGGACATCACCGGTACCGAGATCGCCAAGGACGAGGAGCCGTTCGCCGGCCGGATCGCCGAGGAGCTCACGTACACCGACTCCTCCAAGGCCGACACCGACTGGCTCTCCCGCTCCATCACCGTCCCGGATGCCACCGAGCTCGCCAGGCGCAACCGCGACGACGGCCTGAGCCCGCTGCGGGCGTGGCGGGTCACGGAGCCGACGGAGATCGCGTACAGCAAGTCGTCGGGCACCAACACGAACGACACGCGCACCATGCGCCAGGTCAAGACGACGACCACGTACGACCCGACCTACGGTTATCCGACCCAGGTGGAGTCGCTCGGCGACACGGGCAAGACCGGTGACGAGTCCTGCACCCAGTCCACCTACCTGAACCGGACCGACAAGAACCTCATCGGTCTGTCCAAGGAGGTGCTGGTCTCGCCGACGACCTGCGCGGCGGCGAACTTCAGCGACCTCTCGACGCTCAGCGGCGGCAGCCGCACCGCGTACGACGGCACGGCCTACGGCACCGCGCTCGGCTCCGGCACCCGAGGCCTGGCCACCGAGTCCTGGTCGCTCAACGACAAGGGCACCGGCTTCGAGACCAGCGGCACCATCGGCTTCGACGCGGTCGGCCGGGTGGTCAAGCAGACCGACCCGGACCAGATGAAGCAGGCGTTCCCGAAGTCGTCGACGATCAGCTACGAGTCCATAGGCCCGGCCACGGGCCAGATCTTCAAGGTCACCACGACCAATGTGCTCGGTCACACCCAGATCCAGGAGCTGGAGCCGGGCCGCTCGACCACGCTGAAGACGACCGACGCCAACAACCTCGTCAGCGAGGCCGTGTACGACCCGCTGGGCCGCCTCGCCGAGGCCTGGATCCCGGGCCGCACCCCGTCGCCGAACTCGGTGCCGGACTTCCGCGCGGTCTACACGGTCCCCGCGGAGGAGACCGACCCGACCGACTCCAACATCAAGATCCGCAAGCCTCCGTACGTCACCACCTACGCCCGTGGCTACGAGGACCGGGTCGAGCAGTCGGTCACGCTCTACGACGGCCTCGGCCGTGAGCGGCAGACGCAGGAGGAGGCCGACAACGACGCCGGCTGGCTGATCACCGACACCCTCTACGACGGAACCGGCGAGGTCTACCAGACCAACAACGCCTACCTCACCCAGGAGTCCACGCCGGGCCTGCTCTTCACCCCGGTCTCCGACCTCCAGATCCCCAACATCACGCGCTACTCCTACGACGGCCTCGGCCGCGTCACGCAGGAGACGCCGTGGATGAAGTGGGTCGACCCCGCCGACGGCAAGTCCTACTCCAAGGCGTACGAGGACCGGGCCACGAAGTACGAGTACGGCGAGGACTGGTCGAAGGTCATCAACCCGCAGGGGGCTTCCTCCTACCGGGTCTACACCGACGCCCTCGGCCGCACCGTCCGCACGGACACCTTCAACCCGGCGGCGCCCGACCAGGTCAACCCCGCGGGCGTCCACGAGCGCTACACCTCGACGGCCTACGAGTACGACTCGCGCAGCCAGGTCAAGAAGGCGACCCAGTCAGCGGACGAGACGCACCCGTGGACGTGGACGTACAACCACAAGGGCCTGGTGGAGACGGCAACCGACCCGGACACCGGCACGACCACCACGGAGTACGACGACCGCGGCCGGGTCCTGACGACCACGAACGCTCGCGGCATCAAGGTCTGGAGCGCCTACGACGAGCTGTCGCGGCCGAAGCAGCAGCGTCTGAACGACGCCGCCGGCACCTTGCTCTCGGAGTTCACGTACGACACCGCCCCGGGCGGCAAGGGCATGCCCGCCACCGCCGTCCGCTACACGGACCGCGATGCGTACACGCAGTCGGTCGACGGCTACACCAAGGACTACCAGCCGACCTCGACCACACTCACCCTGCCCGACTCCCTCGTCAGCACATGGGGCCTGAAGAAGAACTACACCTACAACTACACGTACTCGGACACCGGTGCCCTTGAGGACACCACCCTTCCCGCGGTTGGCAACTTCGCCTCGGAGAAGCTCGAAGTCCGCTACAACAAGGACGGCAAGCCGCTCTCCATCTCCGGCAAGGACTGGTACGGCTCCGAGACGATGTACGACCCGTTCGGCCAGGTGCTGCGCTCCACCCTGGGCGCCCAGCCCTACCGGGTGTGGACGCAGAACGACTACGACGAGTCCAGCGGTGAGCTGAAGGACCAGCAGGTCTACCGGGAGAAGGGGGCCACCGACCCCGCCACCGACAAGTCCGTCGTCGGCGGCAACCTCGTCTCCAACCGGGCGTACACGTACGACGCGGCCGGCAACGTCACCTCGATCCAGGAGAATTCGACCGGGATCGCGGAGAACCAGTGCTTCAGCTACGACCCGCTGGGCCAGCTGAAGACGGCGTGGACCGACAAGAACCAGGCCAAGTGCTCGGCCGCCCCGAAGAACGCCGACGGCACGCTCAACGTGGCCTCCGGCACGGACCAGTCCGGCTACTGGCAGGAGTACGAGTACGACCTCCTGGGCAACCGCACCAAGCTGACCCAGAGGAACCTCGCCGGCGACACCACCAAGGACGCTGTCGCCGACTACAAGTACGGCAAGGCGGATGGCACCCAGCCGCGCACGCTGACCAAGGTCACCAAGAAGTACAAGAGCCCCGCGGGCGCCGACGTCACGGCCGAGGCCACCCGGCTGTACGAACTCACCGGCGAGACCAAGACGGTCACGTCCGTCGAGACCGGTGACAAGCAGGACCTGACCTGGACCTATGACGGCCAGGTCGACCGGATCACCGGCGCGGGAACCGGCGGCAAGACCCCGTACGTGGGTCCGGCGCAGAAGTGCCTCGACCTCAAGTCCGGGCTCGCCGCTGCCTCGCAGCCGATCCAGCTGTACGGCTGCAACGCGTCGTCGCCGCAGAACTTCAAGTTCACGCCCACCCCGGCCACGGCGACGGTCCCGCAGCCCGACCCCAACCGCGGCACGCTGTCCGTCTCCGGTGACTGGTGCCTCCAGCCCACCGGGACGGCCGTCGGTTCCGCGGTGCAGATCCAGAAGTGCGACGGGTCGTCCGCGCAGGAGCTGCTCCGTAACGCCGCCGGTCAGCTGACCCACAGGAACTCCAACCTGTGCCTCGCGGCGCAGAACGGGGCCACCGCGAACGGCACCCCGATCGTGCTCGCGACCTGTGACGCGGCCAACGCCGCGCAGCTGTGGCTGCCGCAGAACGACACCCGTCACATCTACGGCCCCGACGGCAACCGGCTGCTGACCATCAAGGGCAAGCAGGCCACCCTGTACCTGGGCGAGGCCGAGGTGACCGTCCAGCAGGGCGGTGTCCTCGTCAACACCCAGCGCACCTACGCCGCGCCCGGCGGAGCGGTCATGCGCTACTCCTACGGCACGGGCTCCGAGACCCTGGTCGCCCAGACCACGGACCACCAGGGCAGCGCGTACGCGGAGGTCGCCCTCTACGGCGGCATGTCGGTGCGCATCCGCAAGCAGGACCCGTTCGGCAACGAGCGCGGCACCCTCGCCGGCAACCTGCAGAGCCACAAGGGATTCCTCGGCAAGACCCGGGACGACGCCTCCGGCTACCAGCCGCTGGGCGCCCGGCTCTACGACCCGGTCGTGGGCCGCTTCCTGTCCGCGGACCCGGTGCTCGACCTGAACGACCCGATGCAGTCCAACGGGTACTCATACGCGAACAACAACCCGGAGACGTTCTCCGACCCCTCGGGTCTGTCCATCGCCCTCACCGCCTCCGAGACGGCCGCGGCCCTCGCGGGCGCGGGCCTGTCGGCCGCGGAGGTCGCGCAGGCGCAGTCGATGCAGGGCAAGTCCCTGACCTCGGTGATCCTCGCCGTGGCCTGGGAGACGCTGAAGGACTTCATCGGCATCAACGACGCCATCGCCTGCTTCGGCGGTGACATGTGGTCCTGCGCCAGCGTCATCATGGACGCCATTCCATGGGGCAAGCTCGGCAAGATCCCGGCCGTCATGAAGGCGGTCGACCGCACGATCGAGGCCATCAAGGCCTTCAAGGTGGCCAAGCGGGCGGCGGAAATCGTCCTCAAGGCGGCCAAGGCGGCCGAGACAGCGGCGCTACGGGCCAAGAAGCTGGCCATTGAAAAGGCCAAACACGAGGCCATCCAAAGAGCGAGGAAGAAGGCCGCCGAGGCGGCCAAGAGAGCGGCGGACCGCGCCGCCGAACGCGCCAAGAAGACCGGTAACCCGGTCCACAAGGCGGCCCAGGCCAAGGCGGCACCCAAGTCCTCCGCCCATGGCGGTGGCGGCGGCCGCGGTGGGAAGACCGAGCCCAAGGCCAGCGGCTCCTCGCGCAGCCACGGCGGTTCGAGCGGCGGTGCCGGCTCCGGCAAGACCGGCTGCAACAGTTTCTTGCCCGGCACCAAGGTGCTGATGGCCGATGCCTCCACCAAGGCCATCGAGAAGATCAAGACCGGTGACAAGGTCGTCGCCACCGACCCCAAGACCGGGGAGACCCGCGTCGAGACGGTCTCGGCGTTGATCAAGGGCCACGGCGTCAAGCACCTGGTCAAGGTCACGATCGACACCGACGGCAAGGCTGGCTCGAAGACGGCCCAGGTCACCGCGACCGACGGCCACCCCTTCTGGGTCCCCGAGCTGGGTAAGTGGGTCAAGGCCACCGACCTGCAGCAAGGCCAGTGGCTCCGGACCAGCGCCGGCACCCGTGTCCAGATCCGTTCGATCCAGCGGTGGACCGCCCAGGACACCACGGTCCACAACCTGACCGTCGGCGACCTTCACACGTACTACGTGGTGGACGGCGGGACCTCTGTCCTCACCCACAACACCTCCGCGTGTGAGAGCGGTGGCGGCGGCGGCCGTGGCGGCGACGACGACATGATCGAGGTGTACCGGGGTACGGACTTCACCTTGGAGAACATGATCGCCGACGAGTCGGGCTACCTCATGAGCGATGCGGCCCGTTCCGTCTATGCGGGTGGCGGTTCGCTCGATGACGCCATGAAGGCATCCCAGCAGGCTCACGCGGACCACCTCGCTGCTTGGGGCGACATGGACAGCTACGCCCAGGCGCATGCATCCTTCGGTACGGAGATGGCCGAGATCGGTCCCCGGTCGATGATGTCGTTCACCACCGATCCCAAGGTGGCACGAAGCTTCGGCGGGACCGTCTACGTCGCACGGGTTCCCCGTAGCTCGGTCTTCTTCCAGACACTGGAAGGTGCGGGAGAGGCAGAAGTGCTGATCTCGCACATGGTGAGGGTGACGAGGCTGTAGATGTACGTGGAGATTGTTCTCGGTCTGCTCCCGGTGCGTTACTACCCGGGGGCGAGCGTCCTGGACGTGGGAGACCTTCTGCCCGGTCAGGACGCGGACCGGGAACAGCTCCTCGCTCGGCCCGACAGCATGAGACGCATCATCATGCCCGTTCCGGGTGGAAGACAGGTGAGGCTGTTTCTGCATTGGGCCGACGGTACGCAGCTGGAAGAGCTTGACGAGCGGATCATCGCTGACCTGCCGAGCGACGGTTTCTTCGCCGGCGCTCTGGTGGGCACCGATGTCCCGCTCCGCTGTCGGAACTGCGAGGCGAGATTCGTCGGCATCGTGGCCGACACGGGAACGCCACTTCTTACGGACGTGGCGACTCGGCTACGACACCACAGATTCGTCGCGGCATGTCCGACGTGCGGTTCCCGATGGCAGCCCTACGTGCTGCACGTCATCGCCCTCAGGTGAGGTAGGCAGAAGGTCCGTCGGAGCTAATCCGGCGGACCTTCTGCTTTCCGCGTCCAACCGGTCTCGTGCCGACTATCCGCGCCTCCGCCTCCAGCCTCAGCCCCTCCTCCATCACCGCCCTCGCGATCGGCGCCGCGCTCCCGCCCCCGCTGATGTCCGTACGGTTCGTCTCCGCGTCCTCCATCACCACCGCGACCGCCACCGCCGGCTGCGCCGAGTCCGCCGCCGGCGCCCAGGCGATGAACCAGGCGTACGGGGTGCCCGCGTTGCCCAGGCCGTGCTGGGCCGTGCCGGTCTTGCCGCCGACCACGGCGCCGGGGATGGCCCCGTTGGTGCCGGTGCCGTCCTCGACCGCGCGGACCATCAGCTCGCGCAGCCGCATCGCGGTGGACGGCGACATGGCCTGGGGGTAGCTGCGGCGGCCCGTGGTCTCGACCGTCGTGCCGCCGGAGGTCGTGGTGCGCTCGACCAGGTGCGGCTGGGCGATCTCGCCGTTGTTGGCGACGGCCGAGGCGACCAGGGCCATCTGGAGCGGGGTGGCAGCCGTGTCGAACTGGCCGATGGACGACAGGGCCAGCTGGTCGTCGCTCATGTCGGTGTCGAAGTTCGACTTCGCCACCCAGGACGGGATGGTCGGCCCGTCGACGTCCGTGACCACGCCCGCGTCCAGGGACGCCGCGGTCACGATCTTGAAGGTGGAGCCGGGCGGATAGGTCTGCCGGATCGCCCGGGCCAGCATCGGCTGGCTCAGCGAGGTATTGAGCCGCCGCCACGCGGCGGTGACCGCGTGGCCCGTGCCGGACAGCACGCCCGGGTCGTACGAGGGCGAGGAGACCAGGGCCAGGATCCGGCCGCTCGACGGCTCGACCGCCACCACCCCGCCCCGTTTGCCGGCCAGGCCGCGGAAGGCGGCCTGCTGCATCCTGGCCCGGGATCGTGGTGATGACGTCTCCGCCGGGCTGCCGGTCCCGGCTCAGGTCGTTCCACAGCGGGAACGGCGCGAGCAGCGGGTCGGTGCCGGAGAGCAGGTCGTCCTCGGCGCTCTCCAGGAGCGTGGTGCCGTATGTCTGGGAGGCGTAGCCGGTCACCGGCGCGTACAACGGGCCCTGGGGGTACGCGCCGCTGTCTGCCACAGGTTCAGCGTCGGCCGACGGCCCGTCGCCATGCCGCCGGTCCGTCCGCCTGCCCATCGACCACCAGATCATCTCCTCGCTGGTAGCGGGCGGCGTTTACGTGATCACAGGCCGGACGGCGGGAGTTCATCAGTCATCCGAATCTGCGCCCTGTGTCGTCGGAGAACAAGGCGTGCCGTAGAGGCCATGGCCTCGTCGACCATCTCGCCTTGGAAGGTCACAGTGCCCCTTCCGTCCTCCTGCGCCGCCTCGACCGCCGCTATCAGCTCTGCGCAGCGGTCCAGTTCGTCGGGGCTGGGAGAGAACACCTGGTTGATCACGGGGACATGGGAAGGGTGGATCGCCATCATCCCCTCGTAGCCGAGGGAGCGGTTCTGTTCGGCGAAGGCGCGGAGCCCCGGCAGGTCGGTGATGCGCGTCCACAATCCGCTGACCGGGCACGGCACCTCGGCTGCCCTGGCGTCCAGCAGAACGCGGGAGCGCAGTGCCACCGTTTCGGTTCCCTCTGGGCTCCAGCGGTATCCGACGGCGCGTTCCACGTCGCCGCCGGGTGCGGTGAGAGCGCCCAAGTAGGCGATACGCGGGACGGCTCGGGCGATGTCGTAGGCCTCGCGCAAGCCACGGGCCGTCTCCAGCAGGGGCACCAGGGCGACCTGTCCCGGGGACAGGCCCTGTTCCTGTTCGCACCAGCCCAGCAGCCGGTCGGCAAGCTTCACGTCCTGGGCGGAGCAGACTTTGGGGAGCACGATACCGGCGAGCCCGGGCCGTACGACCGCGCGCAGTTCCTCGGCCCCCGCCCAACCGTCCAGCGGGTTGACACGGACGAACAGCGCCATCCGTCCCGCCTGATCCGCCGGCGCGGCGGCGGCCCGCGCGATGGCGTCGGCCACCTGCGCACGGGCAGCGAGCTTGCCCGGGGCGGGCACCGCGTCCTCCAGGTCGAGGATGGCCGCGTCGGCGCCCGCCGTTTGGGCCTTGGGCAGCCAGTCGGTTCTAGTGCCGGGGACGAAGAGCAGGGAGCGCAGCGGGGGCCGGTCGACCGCTGCCGCGTCCACCTCGGCAAGCCTCTTCGAAGACGCTTCAGATGACATCGCTCTTCTCCAGGTCGGCCAGCTCGTTCTCGCTGAGTCCGAGCCACTGCCCGTAGACGAGGTGGTTGTCCTGCCCGAGGGCGGGACCCGTCCGCCAGACCCGGCCGGGCCGCTGCCGGAAGTGCGGGATCACCGCCTGCATGCGCACCGGGCCGAGGTCGGGGTCGTCGACGGTGACGATGTCTTCGCGTTCGGCATACACAGGGTCGGCGGCGATGTCCGCGGCGTCGAACACCCGTGAGGCCACGACTTCGGCGCGGGCGAACTCTTCGAGGCACTCGCCGGTGCCACGTTCCGCCACCCAGTTCCGCAGGCCCTCGTCCAGTTGTCCCCGCCGGTCGTGCTGTTGCCGCGCCGTGGCGAACTCCTTCTCGGGGAGTCCCAGCAGGCAGGCGATGTTGCGGACCGAGCGCAGCGTCGCGGAGGTCACCGTGATCCACTCGCCGTCGAGGGAGCGGTAGGTGTTGATCACGGCCGCGGGGGCGACCGCCAGCTGGTTGCCGGAGCGTTCGGGCACTTGTCCCAACTGGTCGTGGACGATGACCTGCCACTCGACGAGACGGTACAGGGACTCGAAGAGAGCGAGGTCGATCCACTCGCCGTCGAACCCGGGGTCGTGGTCACGGCGGTGCAGGGCGGCGAGGACGGCGTAGGCGCCCATCAGGCCGGTCACGGCGTCGCCGTGCGAGAAGCCGGTGTGGACGGGCGGGCCGTCGGGAAAGCCGGTCAGGTGGACGACTCCGCTGCGAGCTTCACCCATCTTGCCGAAGCCTGGGGCGTCCGCCTGTGATGAGGTGGCGCCGAAGCCGGAGATCTGCAGTAGTACGGCCCGGGGGTTGATCCGGTGCACGGAGTCCCAGTCGAGTCCCCAGCTGCGCAGGCGTCCGGCGCGCAGGGTGACGATGACGACGTCAGCCCAGGCGACGAGTCGGCGGGCGACGGTCCGGCCGGCCTCGTGGTGCAGATCGAGGGTGACCGAGCGTTTGTTACGGCCGGCGACCTTGAACCACAGGGGGACACCGTCACGTTGCGGCCCCATGGCGCGGGCCGCGTCTCCGGTGCCGGGGGGTTCCACGTGTACGACGTCGGCCCCTTGGTCGGCGAGCATCGAGCCCGCCAGCGGACCGGCCACCACATGGGCGAACTCGACCACTTTCAGCCCTTGCAACTGCCCGCGTCCGGTGGTGTTCCGCTCGTCGTCCCACACCGATGTGCTCCCTCGCCCCTGCAGTTCGCCTTGGTTTCCGACCGCGTCGTCCGCGTTGGTGCAACACGGTCGTCGCGGTTCGGGTCTTCAGATTGCAGGAGCAGAGAAATGCCTGTCGAGCAACAGAAGGCCATCAATCAATGCGAAGAACGCATGAATCGGGAAGGGGTGGGTGCGTTGGACGACCCGGGTGGTGCGGAGCTTCGGGCCCCGGCACACCCCAGGCGGCCTCATGCCCAGGAAACCCCGGGCGGAAGAGAGCGGCCCTGGAGGCGGAACTTTTCGAGCGTATCCAGGAACCGCTCCGTCACGGTGGGGAGCGTTCGCCGAACGCGCAGCACGATGTCCAGGCGCCGGTACACCACGGGGTCCACCAGGGGACGGCAGACGACGGGCCCGGCACCCATCAGCGGGAGCACGAGGGCGGGCATCGCCGACACCCCGAGGCCGGCGGCCACCAGTCCGCCCACGGTCGCGATACTGCCCGCTTCGGCCGCCGGTACCGCGTGCGCGTCGATCTGGGCGAACGCCGCATCGGTGAGCCGGCGCACGCTCGAGCCGCGCCCGACGGCCAGGAACGGCTGACGAGCCAGGTCGTCCCAGGCGATCTCGTGGCGGTCGGCGAGCGGGTGGCCTTCCGGCAGCACCGCGACGAAGCGGTCCCTGGCCAGGGGGCGGTGCTCCAACTGCTCGGGCGGGTTCCCGACGGTGGTGATCGCGAAGTCGGCGTCACCGGACAGGACCCGGTCCAGTACCAGCTGCTCCAGGCCGTCGAGGAGGCGTACCGCCGCCTGCGGCCGCCGCTCGCGGAAGTCGGAGATCACCTGCGGCAGGAGCACCGCGGCAACCGAGGGAAGGGTGGCCACGGCGACTGTTCCCGACTCGCCGAGCAGGAATCGCCTGAGCTCCTTCATGCCCGCCCGGTGAGCGGTGACGATCTGCTCGGCTATACGCAGGGCCTCGTCGCCCGCCGCGGTCAACTGCACATTACGGGTGTCCCGTTCGAGGAGTCGGACGCCGAGCAGTCGCTCCAGGTCCGCGACCGCGCGGCTTAGCGAGGACTGGGACACGTGCATCTCCGCGGCGGCCGCGGTGAAGCTCGCAGCCCGGGCGACGGCCGTGTACGCCGCCAGTTGACGCAAGGTGGTGGCCTCCATGGCCCACGAGCATAGGGCGCGCCCGCTTGAATTGATGCGCTTATCGCATGAACAGATCTCGGTTTGATGCTGGACACCGATCCGTTGGTGCTTCGAAACTCTCGCGTAACACCTCGGTCTGTCCCCGCCAGCCTCCGCCCACCGCCGCCGAGGGCCGTCCCCGAGAAAGCGAGCGCCGCCATGCTGGCAGCCCTGGGCTTCGCCACGATCGCCGCCATACTGCTGCTCACCATGACCAAACGCGCCTCGGTGCTGGTCGCTCTGATCCTGCTTCCGGTGCTGGCGGCGCTCATCGGCGGCTTCGCGGGCGATCTGGGCGAGCTGATTCTCGGCGGGCTGTCCAAGGTGGCCCCCACCGGCATCATGATCGCCTTCGCAGTCCTGTACTTCAGCCTGATGGTGGACGCCGGGCTCTTCGATCCGCTGATCCGCGGTCTGTTGCGCGTGGCGCGGGGCGACCCGTTGCGGATCACCGTCGCCACGGCCGTCCTCACGCTGTGCGTGGCCCTGGACGGCGACGGCGCCTCCACCTTCCTCATCGCCGTTTCCGCGCTGCTGCCGGTCTACAAGAGGCTCGGTATGAACCCCCTGGTGCTGTCCGGAGTCGTCTGCCTGGGCGCGGGCGTGATGAACATGATCCCCTGGGGTGGCCCGACCGTACGCGCCATGGCGGCGCTGAAACTGGACAGTTCCGAGGTCTTCAACCCCGTGCTGCCCGCGATGGGCTTCGGCATCGCCTGGGTGCTGGTGGCCTCCTACCTGCTCGGCCGCCGGGAGCGCAACCGTCTCGGCGCGCTGTCCCCGCGGGGTCCGGCCACGGACGTGCGCAAGGACGAGGACGAGTGGGACGACCGTGAACCCGCCGCTTCGACGACTGCCACGACTGCCACGACTGCCGAGTCGAGCGGGCAGGCCACTCCCACGACGGCCGACGGGCACGAGCGGCAGGCCCTCCGATCCCCCGGGGACGGGCCCGGCACCGTCCGGGTCCCGCCGCTGCCGCGTACCTGGCTGAACATCTTCAATCTCCTGCTCACCATCGCCCTCGTGGTCTGCCTGATTCAGGAAGTGCTGCCGCTTCCGGTGCTGTTCGTCCTCGGGTTCGCGATCGCGGTGCTGGTCAACCACCCCACCTGGGAACAGCAACAGGCGCTGCTCGACAAGCACGCCAAGAGCGTGGTCCTGGTCACCACGATGATCTTCGCGGCCGGCGTCCTCACCGGGATCCTCAGCGGCACCAAGATGCTCGACGAGATGGCCGAGGCGCTCGTCTCCGTCGTCCCCGACTCCTTCGGGTCGCACCTGCCCGTCGCGGTGGCCGTCACCGGCATGCCGCTGAGCCTGCTCTTCACCCCGGACGCCTACTACTTCGGGGTGCTGCCGGTACTCGCCGAGACCGCGAACGGGTTCGGCACGGACCCGGCCGAGGTAGCCCGGGCCGCCGTCCTCGGCCAGATGACCACGGGGTTCCCGCTCAGCCCGCTCACCGCGTCCACGTTCATCCTGGTCGGCATGAGCGGTGTGTCCCTCGGCGAACATCAGCGCTTCATCTTCCGCTGGGCCTTCGCCACCACCCTCGTCATGACCGTCGGTGCCCTGGTGACCGGCGCCTTCTCCCTGTGACCTGCGCCCCGGGCCTGAGCGGTGCCTTGGCCGCCGCGGACCCCGGCGGCCACCGCACATGCCGCTCGTGCCCACAACGTGCCGCCCGCTTCCGGGAGTCCGGAGCCGGGCGACCGGATCCACACGACAGGCACCTGGTCCGGGTGCCCCACCGACTGAGACGAGGACCCATGAGAGGGATCACCAGACGCACGGTGCTCACCGTCACGGCAGGTGCGGTCACGGTGCCGGCCGTGAGCACGGCGACCGCCGCGGCCGTCGACACCACGACAGCCACATCCGAAGGACGGCAGGCGGCCTCCGGACCCAATCCGGTCGTGCGAACGGACCTCGTCACGCGGGTGACGCCGAGGAACAACTGGCTGGTGACAGCCCTCGCCATCCAGTACTCGCATCGTATCGACTTACGCGGCGGGGTGATCCCGCCCTCCGCCTTCCAGGTGAAGGCCACTGTGGGCGGGCAGACAGCGGCTCGCACGGTGACCCGGGTCTACCCCAACACCGCCGCCGAAGTGGACGACCGGTCCGATCCCGGACGGCCGGGGGACCGCCTGATCGTCGAGCTCGACCCGAACGACTCCAATGCGCGGGCCGCCGGCACCGATCCCCTTCCGCTCGACTGCGCCTACTCCGTCAGACAGGTCGCGGACGTGCGCACCCCAGGAGGCGAACCGGTGCTCAAGGCCGGTCCGTTCGCGAGCCGGAACAACGACACCATCACTCCCGTGGTCGACGACTTCGCCGCCGGTTCCTTCACCGACTCCGCGGGTTTCGAGTTGGACTTCCGGCTGTACCAGCCCGAGGGATTCGTAGGCAATCCTCGGACGCGCACGCGCTACCCGCTCGTGGTCACCCTGCACGGCGGAGGCGAAGTCGCCGACAACAACATGACCCAGCTCACTGCCAACCGGATCGCGGTCACGTTCGCCAAACCGGAACGACAGCGCCGCAACCCCGCGTTTGTCCTCTCCCCGCAGATCCCCCTGCCCCGTCCCATGGACGGACCCGACGGCACGGACTGGACCAACGCCAAGGTCCAGGCCGCGCTGATCGAACTCATCGACACCTTCGTGAGCGAGCACTCCCGCAACGTGGACACAGACCGGCTCTACGTCGTCGGCCTGTCCTCAGGCGGGCGTGGCATCTACAGCCTGCTGGCGAAGCGACCCGAGGTGTTCGCGGCTGCCCTGCCCACGGCCGGCTGGGGCGACCCGGCCGTCATGGAGAGGATCACGCACATTCCGATGTGGGCCGACCACTCCGTCGACGACCCCGTCGTCCCTTACCGGGAGGGCCGGTTCGGTAAACCCGGCACCTGGACACTGATGAACGCGCTGGAGACCGCCGGTGCACCGGTCAGCCGCGGAGAGTGGGCCAACGATCTGCCGAAGGCGCAATTCGAGGCCCGGTCACGCGAGCTCCTACGGCAGGCCCGGGCCGCGCGCAGTCACGTCCTGTTCACGAGCTATACGCCCGGAACGACACCGGTGAGCCCACACTTCGCATGGGCCCAGACATACGAGAACGACGTGGTCATCGACTGGCTCTTCGAACAGTCCCGGTAGCCGGCCGCACGCGGCGGTCACCCGGTCCACCACCGTGGCGGACACAACCCAGTCATGTCCTCCCACGCCTGGGTGCTCGGCACCGGGCACAGGGAGGTGTGAGTCGGCTCCTTGTCACGGACGCTCCCCCTGCACGGCGGCGTCGACGTCACCCGCTGACCGCCCGGCTCGCAACCTCGGCCGGGTGACGAACGGTGCCTGATGCCGGGCCGCCCCCGGCCCGGCTCCCTCCCCCTACCACCAAGGGTGTCGGCCGCACCGCCGCGGCCGGCACCGGCCAGAGAGGTCCCCATCCATGATTGCCAGCAGAATCCGTACTGTTCTGGGCGGCGCGTTAGTCATGTCTCTCGCCGTCGTCGGGCTGCTGCCCCCGACGGCGTCCGCGAGTGCGCCGACCGTGGTGCCCACCGACAAGGGCGCCGTGCGCGGCGCCACCTCGAACGGCGTCGAGAGGTTCCTCGGCATCCCCTACGCGGCGGCGCCCACCGGCTCCCTGCGCTGGAAGCCGCCGCGGCCCGCGGCGCGGTGGACCAGCGTTCGGGAGGCGGCCGACTTCGGCAATCCCTGCCCCGTACTGTCCAGCGGCAACGGACCACGCAGCGAGACCGAGGACTGCCTCGACGTCAACGTGTGGCGGCCGTCGGGCGTGCGGGCCGGCGCCCGTCTTCCGGTGCACGTCTTCATCCACGGCGGTGGCCTGACCAACGGCAGCGGCTCGCAGAACGACGAGTCGAAGCTCGTCAAGGAGACGGGTGTCGTCGGCGTCTCGCTCAACTACCGACTCGGCGCCTTCGGCTTCCTCGGCCTGCCGGCCCTCACCGAGGAGGGCGGCGAGTCCGGCAACTACGGGTTCATGGACCAGCAGGCTGCGCTGCGCTGGGTGCAGCGCAACATCGCAGCCTTCGGCGGGAACCCCGGTGAGGTCACCATCGACGGCGAGTCCGCGGGCGGCTGGTCCGTCTGCGGTCATCTGGTGTCGCCCGGATCGCGTGGGCTGTTCGCCCGCGCCATGATCCAGAGCGGCTCCTGTGTCAGCGGGCCGCAGGACCGGGCGGAGGCCGCCGGGACGGCGTTCGCCCGGCAGGCGGGCTGCGACGGCACGGCTCAGGCGGCCGTCCTCGGCTGTCTGCGGTCGGCTTCGGTGGGTACGCTCCTCGACGCGAGCCGGACCTTCCCGGCCGGCTTCGTGGACGGGACTGCGACGTTCCCGACCGGAGCAGGCGAGGCGCTGGACAGCGGGGGATTCACCCGTGTGCCCGTGGTCGTCGGTGCCAACCGTGACGAGGGCCGCACCTTCGCCGCGGGCTACATAGGCGCGGGCAAGGAGGCCTACCTCGCCTTCGTCCAGGGCATCGCCGGCGCCCGCGCCGACGAGGTCCTCGCCCGTTACCCCTGGCCCGATACGTCCGACCGGTACACCGCGGCGTACCTCATCGGCGGGATCATGACCGACTCGGGGATGATCGCGGGGATCGGCGGGTGTGGGCTCCGCTCGCTCGCCCGGACCCTTGAGCGGTACGCCCCCACCTATGCGTACGAGTTCGACCACCGGACCGGCCCTGGCCTGACGCAGATCCCCGGCTACGTCTGGGGGGCCGGCCACGCCGCGGAACTCGCCTACATCTGGCCCAGCTTCGACAACGGCACACCCATCGCTCCGCTGTTCAACGCCGACGAGCGTCGGCTCGCCCGCGAGATGACGCGGTACTGGGGGGCGTTCACGAAGACCGGCCGGCCGGCCGTCGCCCGGCAGACGGTCTGGCCCGGCTATCACAGGGGCAAGGGCCTGACGCTGTCGCTGCGGGCGGGGGGCAGGAGCGCCCTGATTGACGACGACCGGTACTCGACGGAACACCAGTGCGCGTTCTGGGACACGATGCCGGGCACACAGCACTCCTGAGTAGGTCGGGGACTGGAAAAACGGAGCATCAGCCACCGCGCCGGTCCCCGACCCTGCTCAGGGAGCGTCAGGGACCACAGATGGACCGCAAGGACAGGAACCAACCGACAAAGACTATGCAAGGCCGACAGAGACATACACGCCTGACCTGGAAGAACGCCTTGAATTGGCGCGGATCGACAAGGCCCGCCAAGATCCTCAAAGGACTCTTACTCCGTCGGCCGTGGGTTCGAGTCCCACCCGCCCCACTGTGCAGGCTTCTGACCTGCGAAAACGTGTCATCGCGAGTTCGGGTTCAGAACTTTGGCCCAACGGATTGGATCCGCTGCTCGTGAGTTCGACGGCGGTTGGGGCTACGAGGGTTCACGATGCGCTGACCTGGCCGGATGCGTGGGTTCATGGTCGAGGGGAGCCGTGATTGGCGACCTGCGCGGGGTCTGGACGCACAAGTTGGGACGCTGATGGGACGCAGGGAACGGGAAGCGCCGTCTGCGGACCTACTTCCGACCCTTTGGGTTCAGCGGGGTGGGTTGGTCAGGTGTAGTAGCCGCTGCAGTCGACGACGAGGTCGGTGCTACCGGAGCTGTGGTTGTAGATGCTGATCTGTCCGCTGCTGTCGGTGGGGGTGAGGGTGAGGTTGGCGAGGGTGTCGCCGACGCCCCAGTCGAGGTTGCTGGTGGCGGGTCTGCCGGTGCTGGTGGGGTAGACGGTGGCGTAGCCGCCTGCGGCGAGCACCCACCAGTCGGCAGGGACATCACAGACGCTGCCGGATAGTCCATGATCGGCCCGGTCTCCAGCCTGAAGGGCATGAGACATCACGCGGACTGGCTGGGCTCTGGTGGGCCCGCAGCTGCTGTGCGCGCTCAAGCCGGTGGTCGGCGGCCGCGCGTTCCCCACCGTCGGCCACGCCGACGGCATCGTCTCGCTGCTCTTCACCGGCGGCTACCCGGCGCTGACCTGGGCCTCGTTCGTCATCGCCGGTATGGCGGTCGCCCGCCTCGACCTGGCTGCCACGGCCGTCCGGACACGTCTCGCCCTCACCGGCGTCGCCCTCGCCGTCACCGGCTACGGCGGTTCCTGGCTGGCACTGCGTCTCGTGCCCGGCGTCGCCGAAGCCATCCGGGGAGCCGCAGGGGGACCGGGCATGTCGGCCATGCCGACCATGTCCTCCACACCGCCCGGCAGTGACGGCATCTTCGGCGACACCCCCGTCGGGATGCTGGTCGCCTCCCCTTCGCCAACCTCTGGTCCCGCTTCTTCCCACGGGGGCCGCTCGAATGGCTGATGAGGAGGGCGACCGGGATCGCCCGGCGCATTCAATGAGAGCACTCTCTCGGGGCTACGAGGAGACGCGCTGCCTCTCCTCTCCATGGCGTGCGGATGCCGGCGCTTTCTCATGGAGGCGCCGGCATCCCTGTCGGTGTCGGGTCAGCTCGTCACGCGGAAGGTGGCGTCACTGCGCCCCGTCGCGGTGGTGATCGGGTCGAGCTTCAGGTAGTAGGCGTAGTGGCGGATGTAGTGGTCCGGGTGGTTGTACGACTGGAACGACGACCAGGTCGGGTCGGCGAGCCCGGCGACCTGCCGGAAGGCCGCGTCCGCCGCGAACTGGCTGCTGCCGTCGTTGTAGGCGAGCTGGAAGTCGTAGTTGGCGTGACGCAGGAAGTAGCCGGGGTAGTTCACCGACTCGAACGAGACGGTGCCGGTGCCCGCCAATCCGGGCCGCAGCCGGAACTTGGCGTCATCGCTGGTGACGTTCTGGTCGATGCGCACGTCGAAGTTGGTGTGGCGTACGTAGCGGTCCTGGAAGTTGTACGACTGGAGCCGGTTGGCCGGGGTGTTGGGCCAGCGGGCGAGTACGCGGCTCTCCTCGGCGGCCGTGAGGTTCATGATCCAGCCGTGGCGCTTTTTGGTGCCGCCCATGTTGTAGCTGGTCGATGCCAGCTGCTGGTAGGAGGCGGGGTTGGACGGGTCGGTCGTGGTGACCGGCATGTAGCCGCCCTTGGTGGCGTACTGGTCGAGGTAGAGGGCCCACTTGTTGGTGCCGTTGAACTTCATCCACATCGGGCCCTCGACCATCGACCCGGTCAGACCGATGCCGGAGAGGTCGCCGAGTCTGGTCCAGGTCCCCAGGATGGAGTTGCTGCCTTCGAGGGTGATCTGCCCGTCGCCGGAGGCCCGCACGTAGCGGTAGTTACCGACACCGGAGGGCAGCTCGATGATCTGGGTGTCGATGATCTCTTGCGTGCCGGGGCGGTCGATGTAGAGCTGGGGGGTGGTGATGGTGCGGAAGTCGCTGGTGTGGGCGGCGAAGATGCGGTGCTTCGTCGCGCCGTTGAAGGGCACGTTCGTGGCCCAGTACAGGACGTAGTCGTTGCTCTCGGGGTCCCAGATCGCCTCGGGTGCCCAGGCGTTGCGGCCGTCGGGGATCGCGCCGGCGACGTTGAGGAGCCACGGCTGTGACCAGGTGACCAGGTCGGTGGACTCCCACACCACGATGTTGCGGCTGCCGTTGTTGATGGAGCCGTCCACGGTCGACCCGCAGCCCCAGCACAGGTCGGTGGCGATGATCCAGTACTTGCTGCCGTCGGGGGATCTCACGAAGGCGGGGTCGCGCACGCCCTTGGTGCCGACGGTGGAGCGCAGGACCATGCCGCCGCCGTTGAGGTCGTTCCAGTGCAGGCCGTCGGTGCTGTGCGAGAGGTACATCTGCTGGTTGGTCGCCCCCTCCCCGGTGAAGTGCACCATCAGGTAACCGGGGTCGGCTGCGGCCGCCCGCTCGGGTGCGGTCAGGACTTGGCCTGTGAACAGGAGGCAGGCGGCGGCCAGTAGCGCCGACAGCCGGGAGAGAAGCGTGCGCATGTACGTTTCCTGTCTTTCTGCGGGTGCCACCAGCGGGGAGGGGGAGCCCAGCCGTCACACGGCCTGGTCGCGTCATCGCGCGGCAAAGGCGGCTCGGTGCTCTTTCCTCAGTGACGCACGCTCGGGGACTGCTTGTGTCTTGAGAGCGGATACAAGACGGGAACCGATGGCCCATTGTTCGATATTTAGAAAGGCCTTCGAAAATTCGGCCAGACGCTATAGGGACGGTAAGAAACTGTCAAGAGAGTCGGGAATGGTCCATTGGTCGTGGAGGCGACGAGCTCGCCGAAGGCCGTTACGGCAAACCGTCCCCGCAGGTCATTGTTGTTCGGCATATCGGATGTTGTTCGAAAAGTATTGACGTTGGCTCGCATTCCAACTCACACTCACGCAGCGCGATGTCATTCGGGAGGCACGTCAGCACCTCGGCCAGGGTCGCGGGCCAAGGTCGCGAGCCCCCTTCTCAGGCATGTCTTCATCACGGGATGTGAACCCATGCACGGAGTGAGACCGCAGGGCCGCCGAAGTCTCCGGCGAGGTGCCGCTGCCGCCCTGGCCGCCGCCGTGCTCCTGGCGGGTGCCGTCGGCCTGTCGGCCCCCGCCCAGGCGGCGGAGATCACCGACGGCCTGGCCCTCTGGTACAAACTCGACGCCACCTCGGGCAACGTGGCGGTGGACTCCTCGGGCAACGGCCACAACGGCACCGTCAACGGCACCGCGGGCTGGTCGGGCACCGGGCAGGGACTGACGTTCAACGGCTCCGACACCTACATCAAGGTGCCGGACAACCTCATGAGAGGCATGAACTCCATCACCGTCTCGATGGATGTGCAGATCGACGCCGCCCAGGCCACGCCGTACTTCCTCTACGGCTTCGGCAACACCAGCAACGGCGCCGGAAACGGGTACCTGTTCACCACCGGCGACACCCTCCGGACCGCCATCGCCTCCGGGAGCTTCTCCACCGAGCAGAACACCCGGGCCTCCGCCGCACTGCCGCGCTCGGTCTGGAAGCACGTCACCTACACGCAGACCGGCACCACGGGCGTCCTCTACCAGGACGGTGTGGAGGTGGCCCGCAACACGTCGGTCACCGTCACCCCCGGTTCCATCGGGACCGGCACCACCACGGCCGACTTCATCGGCAAGTCGCTCTACAGCAATGACAAGCTCTTCAAGGGCAAGATGCGCGACTTCCGCGTCTACAACCGCGCGCTGACGCCCGCCGAGGTCCTCACGGTCAGCGGGAACACCACGGGCATCGCCACGGCCACCGAACCCTCGTTGAAGATCGCCGCCATCGTCGACGGCACCAACGGCACCATCACGCTGCCGGTCAAGGAGGGCACGGACCTCACCGCGCTCGCCCCGCAGTTCACCCTCGCCCAGGGCGCGTCCATCAGCCCGACCTCCGGTACTCGGCGCGACTTCACCCAGTCCGTGACATACGAGGTGACCGGCTCCGACGGGGTGAAGCGCACCTGGACCGTCTCCGCGCTGACCATGAGGAGCCCGGTGCTTCCGGGGCTCACCGCCGACCCGAACATCGTCCGCTTCGGGGACACGTACTACATCTACCCGACCACGGACGGCTTCGCGGGCTGGAGCGGTACGCAGTTCAAGGCGTACTCGTCCAAGGACCTGGTCCACTGGACGGACCACGGCGTCATCCTGGACCTCGGTCCCGACATCAGCTGGGCCGACACCCGGGCCTGGGCCCCGACGGCGACCGCGAAGAACGGGAAGTACTACCTCTACTACTCCGCCGACACCAACATCGGCGTCGCGGTCTCCGACTCGCCCACCGGCCCGTTCAAGGACCCCCTGGGCAAGCCGCTGATCGCCCGCGGCTCCCACGCCGGCCAGATGATCGACCCGGACGTCTTCACCGACGACGACGGCCAGTCGTACCTCTACTTCGGAAACGGTCACGCCTACGTGGTCCCGCTGAACGATGACATGGTCTCGTTCGACGCCTCCAAGATCACCGAGATCACCCCCAGCGGCTACAACGAGGGTTCCTTCGTCATCAAGCGCCAGGGCACCTACTACCTCATGTGGTCGGAGAACGACACCCGGGACGAGAACTACCGGGTCGCCTACGCCACCGGCTCCTCGCCCACCGGTCCCTGGACCAAGCGGGGCGTGATCCTGGAGAAGGATCTCTCGCTCGGCATCAAGGGGCCCGGCCATCACTCGGTGGTGCAGGTTCCGGGCACCGACGACTGGTACATCGCCTACCACCGCTTCGCCATCCCCGGCGGTGACGGCACCCACCGCGAAACCACCATCGACAGGATGGAGTTCGACGCCGACGGTCTGATCAAGAAGGTCGTCCCCACCCTGAGCAGCATCACCCCGGTCACCAGTGGCGTCACCCTGCCGGTGAACACCACGCGCTCGCTCCGGTCGGTCAACTTCCCCGGCCGCTATGCCGTCGTGCGGTCGGACAGCCTCGGCTACCTCGACCCGGTGACCTCCTCCAGCACCACGGCGGTCAAGCAGAGCGCCACCTTCACCGTGGTCCCCGGCCTGGCCGACGGAAGCTGCTACTCCTTCCGCGACTCCTCCGGCCGCTACCTGCGCCACAAGGACCTCCGGATCCGCGCCGACGCGAGCAACGGCACGACGCTCTTCAACAAGGACGCCACCTACTGCGCCCGGCCCGGTTCGGCCACCGGATCGGTCAGCCTGGAGTCGTACAACTACCCCGGCCGCTACCTCCGCCACTACAACTACGAACTGCGCATCGACACCTACCAGGACACCGCCACCTTCCGCGCCGACAGTTCCTTCATGCCGATCAGCCCCTGGACCTGACCGCGCTCTGCGCTCGCCCGGTGGCCCGCACCGCGAAGCCCTGCGGGCCACCGGCCTGGCCCAGCGGCCGTACTACCTCCGACACGCCGGGATCTCAGGCTGCGCACCGGCATCAGGCCGGAGCCGGTCCCGCTGGAGGGTTCATCCTTCGTGAGCCTCTTCGTGGTGGAATGGAGATCCGCTGCGGACGGGTTCGAAACCCACCTCCGAGCTGGTGTTATCACCCGCTCTCCCGGCTCCACCGTCCTGGTCATGGCGTCATTCTCCTTGCATCCGCTCGGGGTGGGGAGCGGTGGGCCCAGCCCTGGCACATCCAGGAAACGCCGGGCCGTGGCCGGGCCTCTCACAGCCGCGAGCGCGCGTTCAGTCGGAGACGGCGCCTGTCGCCGTGTCCTGTGCGGGTACGGGGCCGACACTGAGCGAGCCGAGCAGGGCGAGGGCGTCGGCGGAGGTGCTGTCCGGTTCGGCTTGGTAGACGACGAGCTGCTGGGTGGGTGCACTGTTGACGGTGAAGGACTCGTGGTGCAGTTCCAGGCCGCCGACCTGGGCGTGGTGGAAGAGCTTGGCCGCGCGGGTCTTGCCGCGCACGTCGTGGCGCGCCCACGGTACGCGGAATTCGGCGCTTTTCACGGACAGTTCGCCTACGAGCCGGCTCAGCCGCGGGTCCTCGGGGTCGATTTCGGCCGTCCGTCGCAGCGTGGCCACGGTCGACTCGGCGGACCGGTCCCAGTCGCGGTGGAAGTGCCGCGCGGCCGGGTCCAGGAACGTCATGCGCAGCAGGTTGTCGGAGTGGGTGAAGCCGGCGTAGAGGGCGCTTGCGAGCCGGGTGCGGGCCAGGATGTCCGTGGGACTCGGAGAACTTCAGCTCCGGCCGCGCGTGGATCGCCAGGCTCACCGCCTCCATGTGGGGGCGCAGCGTGGCGAGTTCAGCGGCTGGAGCCCTCAGTGAGGGCGGCGCGGTGGTGGGCATGTGGGCCTCCGTCGTACGGGCTGAGCACTGCCTGTGGGCCGCACGAGTCGGCCCCGCGGCCCGCCGTTGTCGCCCGCCCGCATCGCCCGTGCCGCCGTCCCCGAGAGCGTCCGCCTCACCGACACCGACATCGACGCCGAAAGCAGCGCCGGTGACGAAGGCCGAGGCGCGAGTCTCGGGACGGCATGCCCTACGGTCGGTCGACCACCACGGTGACTACGCGAGCCGGTCCGGCCGACTCGGCTCCTGGGCCCGGCCCGGCCACCAGCCCCGAGGCCACCGTCAGGCGTCAAGCCTCACCTTCGTTCCCGGCCTGGCCGACCCCCGCTGCCACTCTGCCCTCCGTCCCGGTTCCACGGCCGGGCTCGGCCTCCCGGACACGATGTCCAGCGCCGCCCCGTGCGGGTCGCAGGCAGGGGCAGGGACCTCAGGAAGTGCCGTCAGCGGGTACGGGTTCGGTGAACTGGTCGAACAGCATGACGGCAACCCTTGTGACAAGGGACCAGTTCTCGTCGCCGTGCGGGTCCGCCAGGTCCCCGTAGCCGGCGATCCACCGCATGTGGAAGCCGTCCAGCAGGGACGCGATGCTGGTGGCGAGGTGATCGACCCGGTAGGGCGCACGCATGCGCAGCCCGTAGGTGTCGAGCAGGGCCTGGTACGCCTCGCAGGCCACCTTCGTGAACGATTCGCCGTAGTGCCCGAGGGCCTCACGCACACGGGGGTTCGCGGCGCTGGCGTAGAAACCGAGCATCACCCGGTAGATCGGGTCCACCCGGTGGTTCCTGTGGTTGTCCGTCAGTACGTCGTTGAGGGCTTCCTGCCAGGTGATGCCCTTCTCGACGGCTTCCTGGAAGCGCCGGATGCTGTCGGGCAGGCCCGGTACCAGTTCCGCCTGCCGGGAGGTGAGGTGGAACAACAGCTCGGCCTGGAAGTCGGCCTGAGCCGGCCAGATCTGGTAGATCGATCCCGTGGTGACCGCCGGTGCCGCCGTGTCGCCCAGCCGGTCCCGGATGATGCGGGTGGCCTCTTCCGTCACCTGCTTGACCCGCACGTGGGCCAGTGCGGCGGAGACTGCGGCCTCGCTGGTGTCGGCGGTTCCCGCACAGACGAGTTTGGTCGCCGCTTCCAGCATGAGGGCCCGGGTCTCCTCGAGCGATCGCCGAGGCAGCCTGCGCCTTCCGGCCTGCGTCGTCACACCCTCCCCCTCCACTGCTTGAGCGTTAAATCGAGCTGCTTGATCGTTAAATCAAAGTGAACCAAGGCGTTGACAGGGGGTAAGCCTACACCTAGATTCCCGGTTCGTAAGAAAGTTACGAAACCTCGGGAAGGCCGCCTGAACAGGCCTTTCCGGGTGCTCCGAGCCGCCCTTCGCGCTGGTCACCCCGTGCGCTCCAGGTCCCCGGCCAGCCGTTCAACCCCCTGTTGCGCACGCCCTCGGCGTGACTTCCCTTCGCTCCGCTCACGGAGGTTTCGTATGCCTACCCATCCGCGTGTCCGAGGACTGTGCCTGATCGCCTCCCTCATGGCGCCCGTCCTGGGCCTCACCGCCTGCAGTGGCGCGCAGAGCCAAGGCTCTGCCTCGGCCGGAGCTGCCGCAGCCGAGTCGTCGGCCGCCGCGGACACCCGCCCGTCGGCCGCCGTGGTGACCGACTATCAGAGTTACGTGGGAGGCAAGGCGGGCAAGGCCGACTCCGGCCTGTCCCCGGTCACTCTCGGCTGGGTGAACGTCGAGGGCGGCCCCGGCGGCAGCCCAGAGGCGACGCTGGGCGCCAAGGCAGCCGTTCGGTACGTCAACGAGAAGCTCGGCGGAATCGGTGGCCACCCGATCGCGCTGAACGTCTGCACGGTGGTCTCCGCCGAGGAGGAGGGGCAGAAGTGCGGTCAGCAACTGCTCGGTGACAAGGCCGTCTCCGCCATCGGCCTCGGCAATCTGTACCTGGGCGACGCCTCCTTCAACTCCGTGGTGGCGGGCAAGAAGCCGGTTCTGGTCGGCGTGGCGACGGGGCCGACCCTGCCCACGGCGAAGAACACCTACAGCACCTTCGGCGACCTGCCGCACATCTTCGGCACCTGGGGCACGTACGCGCGTGACGTCCTCAAGGCGAAGACGGCGGCGGTCATCCACACGAACACCCCCGGCGACAAGATCGCTTCCAGCGCAGCCGTCGAAGGACTCAAGGCCGCCGGCCTCACCGTCAAGTCGGTCGGCTTCGACGCGCAGGCCACGGACCTGATCGGCCCGGTCACCGCCGCCGGCGCCAACTCCGCCGACGTCATCGTGCCCATCACGATCGGCTCCGGGTGCGTCGGAGTCGCCAAGGCGATCAAGCAGCTCGGCATCGACAAGCCCGTGGTGTCCACGCCCCTGTGCATGTCACCGGACGTGGCCAAGGGCCTGGGCGGGGATCTGCCCACATGGACGTACGGCGTCGCCCAGACGCTGCCGACCGACTCCTCGGCCGCCGACTCCAAGGCGTTCCTGGCGGCATCCGGCCAGGTGGGGCTGGACAAGGCCACCGCCTCCCAGGTCTTCGCCCCCCTGGGCTGGAGCACGATCCTGACGTACGCCAAGGCGCTCGACGCCGTGGGAGCCGACAAGATCACCCCGGCGGCCGTCTCCGCGCAGCTGAAGAAGTTCACCGGGCCGGTCGTCATGGGCGCCGCCGAGGTCAAGTGCGCCAAGTACCCGGACGCCCCCGCGGTCTGCAACGACCAGGCGCGGTTCTACCAGTACAAGGGCAAGGGCGCCTTCCAGCCGCTGACCGACTGGCTCCGCCCGCCCCGGTGACCATCGTCCCCACCGTCCGCCCGGGTCGCCTCCGGCCCGCGACAGACCTTCCCGTGCCGTGCTCCTTCAGGCCCGACGGCTTCCCTGCGGCCTTGAGGAACACGGCGCTCCAGGAGTAAGAAATGGAACAGATCCTGCTCTTCGCCGTGCTCGGCCTGGGCCAGGGGGCGCTGATCGCCGGCATCGCACTCGGCGTCGTGGCGACCTACCGGGGTTCGGGCATCATCAACCTGTCGACCGGCGCCGTCGCGATGGTCGCCGGTTACACCTTCTGGGCCCTGAGCACCGGCTTCTTCGGCTTCGCGCTGCCGACCGCCGCCGCCTTGGCGGGGGCCCTCATGGCGGCGCTCGCGGTCGGTGTGCTCACCGAGGTCGCGGTGTTCAAGCCCCTGCGCGCGGTCTCACCCCTGGCCAAACTCGCGGCGTCACTCGGCATTCTGCTCACCCTGCAGGCCACCGTGCTGCTGGTGTTCGGAACCCAGCCACAGCAGGCCCCCAGCATCCTGCCCTCGGACGCCGTCACCGTCCTGGGCGTCACCACGCCCGTCGACCGTTTCATCCTGACCGGGCTGGTGATCGCCGTCGCGCTCGCCCTCGGGGCCCTGTACCGGTGGACCCGGTTCGGGCTCGCCACCCGCGCCGCCTCGGAGAACGAACAGGCGGCCCTGCTGGCCGGTCTGTCACCGAACAGCGTCTCCCTCGCCAACACCCTGCTGTCCGCGTTGATCGCGGGGCTGCTCGGCGTCCTGGCCGCACCCATCGTCCAGGTCGACTCCGTCACGCTCCCGCTCCAGGTGGTCCCGGCCCTGGCGGCGGCTCTCTTCGCCGGATTCACCTCACTGTGGATCGCCTGCTCCGCCGGCATCCTCATCGGCGTCATGCAGTCGGTCGTCTACTACCTGTCCACCCAGAGCTGGTTCCCGACCGACAACGGCAACGCCATGCCCGGACTCCAGCAACTGCTGATCTTCATCCTGATGATCATCGCGCTCTATGTGAAGGGCGCGGGCCTGCCGCGCCGCGGTGAACTCGTCGAGCAGCGGCTGCCCGCCGTACCGCTGCCGGACCGACTGCTGCGACCGGCCGTCCTGGCCACGGCCGCCGCCGCCCTCGCCCTGGTCGTGCTGCCGTTCGACTTCCGCCAGGCGCTGACGAACTCGCTGATCGGCGCGATCATCGTCCTCTCGTACGTCGTCATCACCGGCTACGTGGGACAGATCTCCGTGATGCAGCTCGCGCTCTCCGGCACCGCCGGTTTCGCCCTGTCCCACCTGGCGACCGGACTGCACATCCCCTTCCCCTTCAACGCCCTCGGCGCGACCCTGCTGGCCACCCTGCTCGGTGTGGCGGCCGGCATCTCCGCCCTGCGGGTCCGCGGCGTGAGCCTGGCCGTCGTCACGCTGGCCGCCGCCCTCGCGATGGAACAGGCCCTGTTCACCAACACCTCCTTCGGCGGCACCGCCGGAGTGACCGTGCCCCCTCCCCGTCTGTTCGGGGTGGACCTCGGTCCGGGGGCGGCCTTCCGCGGCCTGGACGGCAACGAACCCAGCCCCCTCTTCGGCTTCCTCGTCCTGTCCGTCACCGCCGCCCTGGGGCTGTACGTGGCCAACCTCAGACGCACCGGGCTGGGCCGGCGGATGCTCGCCGTCCGCTCCAACGAGCGCGCGGCCGCGGCAGCAGGCGTCAACGTACGCGGGGTGAAGATCGCGGCGTTCGCCATCAGCTCCTTCATCGCCAGCGCCGCGGGGACCCTGTACGGCTACAACTTCGGCTCCGTCAGCGCGGTCCGGTTCACCGCGCTGGCCGCACTCGGCCTCATCGGCTTCGCCTACATCGGCGGCATCACCATGGTGTCCGGAGCCGTCATCGCCGGCCTGATGTCCACCGAGGCACTCATTCCGCACGCCCTGGACAAGTGGTTCGGCATCAAGGGGAGCTGGGCCCTGCTCTTCGCCGGCGTCTCCCTGATCGTGACGCTGATCGCGAACCCGGACGGCATCGCGGGCGCCAACCACCGCCGTAAGAAGGCCAGAAGAGCCGCCCGCACAGCGAAAGCCGCCCAGGCCGCCCTCGCCGAAAACGCCATGCCGGACACCGCCGGGACCGTAACGGCGCCCGCCCCCGAGGAGGTCGCACGATGAGCATGTTCAAGGTCCGCTCCCTGGGTGTCAGTTACGGCGGCGTCCACGCACTCAGCGACGTCACCCTGGATGTCGCCGAAGGCCAACTGGTGGGACTGATCGGCCCCAACGGCGCGGGCAAGACCACCTTCGTGGACGCGGTCAGCGGACTGGTCGGCGCCCGGGGCCGGGTGGAACTGGACGGCGAGGACCTGACCGGCATGCCACCGCACGCCCGGGCCCGCCGAGGTCTCGCCCGCACCTTCCAGAGCAGCGAACTCTTCGAGGACCTCACGGTGACGGAGAACCTGCGCGTGACGGCGGAACGACCGACCTGGGTCAGGGCGTTCGGCGAGACCTTCGGCCGCCGCACGCCGCCGCCCTCCGCCGTCGCCGATGCCCTCACCACTGTGGGCCTGCAGGATCTCGCCGACGCATCCCCGGCCGAGCTGTCCCAGGGACAGCGCAAACTCGTCGGCGTGGCCCGGGCCCTGGCCGCCCGCCCCCGCATCATCTGCCTCGACGAGCCCGCCGCCGGCCTGGACACCGCCGAGAGCGCCGAACTCGGCCGCCGCCTGCGCGCCGTCGCCGACGCCGGCACCGCACTGCTCCTCATCGACCACGACATGGGCCTGGTGATGGGCATCTGCGACCACCTGGTCGTCCTGGAGTTCGGCAAGGTGATCGCGGCGGGATCCCCGAGCCGGGTCCGCGACGACCCCGCCGTCATCACCGCCTACCTCGGCGCGTCCGCCGTCCAGCCCGCCGACGCACCCGTACCGGACGGCGGCACTCCTTACTCCCTCACCACCGGCCGACCCGGGGTTACCAGCACCGCACCGGAGACATCATGAACACACCCGTCCTGGAAGTGGCCGGACTCACCGCCGGCTACGACGGAGCCCCCGTCGTCCGCGACCTCGACATCACCGTCGGCGCAGGCGAGGTCGTCGCCCTGCTGGGCGCCAACGGCGCGGGCAAGACCACCACGCTCAAGGCCGTCTCCGGGCTGCTGCGCCCCTCCGGCGGCACCATCACCTTCACCGGAACACCCCTCGACCAGGTGCCTGCGGCGGCCCGCGCGCGACGGGGCATCGCACACGTCCCGGAGGGCAGAGGCATCTTCTCCGGGCTGACCGTGGCGGAACACCTGCGGCTGGGACACCGGGGAGAACGGCTCGACGAGGCGGCGGCGTACGGGTACTTCCCGGTCCTGACCCGCCTGCGGGACCGCAAGGCCGGCCTGCTGTCCGGCGGAGAACAGCAGATGCTCGCTCTCGGACGGGCCCTGGCCCGTCGTCCCAAGCTGCTGCTGCTCGACGAACTCAGTCTCGGCCTCGCCCCGGTCATCGTCGAGGAACTGCTGCCCGTCGTCCGGCGCTTCGCCGACGACTCCGGCTGCGGGGTGCTGCTCGTCGAGCAACACGTCGGCCTCGCCCTGGAAATCGCCGACCGAGGCTGCGTCCTCTCCCACGGCGAACTCACCGTGCAGGCCACGGCCCGGGAACTGAGAGCGGACCGGTCCCGGATCGTGGCCGGTTACCTGGGCGCCGGTTCCTGACCGCTCAACCGGCACCGACCACGCCTCACCACTCACCTCTCCCAGGAGCATCATGTTCACTTTCGACAGCGGCAAGGACGGCGTACGCATCCACGTGCACGTGTGGCAGCCCGCCGACCCGCCGCGCGGTGTGGTGCAGATCGCGCACGGCATGGGCGAACACGCCGGCCGATACGCCGCGCTCGCCGAGGCGCTGACGGCCCAGGGCTTCGCCGTGTACGCAGGCGACCACCGGGGACACGGGCTCAGCAGACACGCCGCCCCCGGCCATCTCGGCGAGGACGGTTGGAACAGCCTCGTCGGCGACCTGGTGACACTCTCCGAGACCATCCGGGAGCGGCACCCCGGTCTGCCCCTGGTGCTGCTCGGTCACAGCCTCGGCTCCTTCGCCGCGCAGCAGTACGTACTGCACCACTCCCACCTCATCGACGCCCTGGCTCTGGCCGGCACCACCGCGGTCGACGCGATGCTCGCCAACCAGGCGGCCGACACCGGGGACCCGCTCGTCGCCCTCAACAAGGGCTTCGAACCCGCTCGGACGCTGTTCGACTGGCTCAGCCGGGACCCCGAAGCCGTCGACGCCTACCTCGCGGACCCACTCTGCGGCTCCAGCCTCGACGCCGAGGGAATGCGACAGGTCGCCGCCGCTTCGGCAGCACTCGCGCAGCCCCGGGGCATCCCGGCACACCTGCCTGTCTACGTCCTGGTCGGCGACCGGGACCCGCTCAACGCCGGGCTCGCGCTGAGTGACCTGCTCGTCGACCGCTACCGGCAGGCCGGCCTCACCGACATCACCTACCGCGTCTACCCCGAAGCGCGGCACGAGCTGTTCAACGAGACCAACCGCGCCGAAGTCGAGGGCGACCTGCTGGCCTGGCTGGAGCGGGTACTCGCGCACATCGAAAACGAGCGGGTGCTGCCGTGAGCCTGACTTTGCCAGAATGCCGACGACGGGCCTCGCTCATGCGCCAGGCGTGACCCTCTCCGCAACCTTGCGCACGGCACGCTCACGAAGCTCGGGCGGGTAGGGGGGACGGACGCCATGACGGCCCATAGGGCGTGGAAGGCGTCGCTGCGGGTCGCGAGTTCGCCGATGAGGTTGGACAACTCGCTGTCGTGCAGGCTCGCCACACCGGCTACGTCGACAGCGGGGCGCTCGTGAAGTACCTGGGCAAGGTCGCGCGCGACATGGGCTGGCGTACCGAGGGCCAGCCGCCGCCGGCGCGGTCCCACACCGACAAGGTCATGCTGGGCCGCCGACAACGGGACGCGGCAGCCCCCTACCCAGGTCCCGCTATTCCAGCGCCGCCGCGGCCGGCTCGGCACAACCCGACAGACCACCGCTTCCCACGGAACCACCACTCCTATCCCCGACCAGCGGAAACCCGGCGATCACGCCCGGAAGGACAACTGCTTTCTACCCGGTCACGAAGGTCGTCAGGCTCTGAGCGGGAAGCTGCCCTGTGAAGGAGCCGTTCGACACGGCGATCCTGCCCTGGGACGCGAGATTTCTGCTCGCGTCCGTCACCCAGGACGACACGCCGGACGCGGTGTTGTTCTGTAGGGTGAACTGCTGATTGACCTGCGAGTTTCCCTTGTTGACGGCGACGATGACGATCCGGGAGCCGCTCCCTTTGTATGCCGAGAAGTAGACGTTCGCCTGCGGGTTCGGGGGCACGGCGATCCGCACATGCCCTGGGCGGACGAACTTCGAGAAGTGCGCCATGCTCGCACCGCGTTTGCTGATCCGCCCGTCCTCCCGCATGGGGCCGTAGCCGCGCCGGATGTACCACCACACGTACGCCTGGAACTCGGCATCCACCATCGCGCGGTGGATGTGTTCTCCCACGTCGAGCGCCTGGGGCCACAGATCGGCCGAATCGGTGCTGTTGGGGTAGTAGACCTCGGTCATCCACAGTTCCTTGCCCCCGCCCTTCTGCTTGAAAAGGGGGTAGGGGAAATTCTGGAACGACGTGCCGTAAAGGTGCGCTCCGAGAATGTCCAGGTTGGCGAGTGCTCCCGCGTCGTTGAGGATCGGGTCCGAGAAGCTCTTCACGTACTGGAAGGATTCCGGGGCGATGACCTTGGTACTGATGGAGCCGGCGTTCTCCCGCAGGAACCTGGTCATCTCGCTCGGAGTCCACCACGTCCAGTCATGAGCGTAGTCCGGCTCGTTCTGCACGGAGATGGCATACAGGTTCACTCCGTTGGTCCGCATGAACGCGACGAAGTCGTTCAGGTGCTGCGCATAAGCGCCGTACATGTTGTACCGAAGCCGCTTGGCGTTGGTCTGCTGGCCGCGGACGAAGGTCTCGACCATCTGAGCGGGGGGATTCCACGGCGATGCGAAGACGGTCGCCCCGAGCTCGATCGCGCGTTTCGCCGTCGCGACCTCGCGGTTCCAGTTCGCCCGGTCCTCGGAGACGAAGATCCTCAGCATGGAGAACCCGAGCTGTCCTTCGCTGTTACCGAACGCCGTGTCCCTCTGGGCAGATGTCAGGTCACCGATCCAGAGGGGGTGGTTCATACCGCCGAATCCCCGGATGGTCTGCCGCGTCGCCGACGGGTCGACGGTCACCGCCGCCGCGGACGCTGTTCGGGATGCCGCCATGGCCGGCGTTGTGGCCGCGAGGACCGGCAGGGCGCTCATCGTCGCCAGAACGGCCCGACGACTCGGTAATCCCGACCCCTCCCTGTCCCTGGATGCACCACGCTGTAACGACATGTGTTTCCTCCCTCTGGGACTTGGCACTGATCTGTGCTTTCTCGTCCCCGTGTCGGTAACCGCTTTGCCTCGTCGTGCCGTGTTCTGACAACGTGCAGGGAATTCGCCGCCTGCGGGCCGGGCCGTCTGTCTGCGCCCGGCGCTCATATCGGCATCTGCGCTCCGCGCCTTTTAGGGCCGTGCTGATACGTGCGTGGAGTTCGACGTTCGACGGACTGACCCCTGAAGGGTGTGGCGCTCGTCGAATGTTTCGGTAGATCGACCGATCGTACGGCGGTCTAGGGGACCGTAGGACCCCCTCCTCGCATCGTCAAGCCTCTGCGGAGACGCTAGTGGCGCCCGGGGACCGTGTCCTGTGCGGACCGGTCGCGCCGTCGCCCAGGGATCTCGACTTCAGGGAACGGCGACACGGGCGAGCCGGTCGGGCCTGCGACAGCTCGTCGTGAGGACTGGGGGCGGGTCCGTCGTTCAGTGCGGACAGCGACAGCTTGGCGGCGGCCTTCGCCGTGTCCATCGGCCCACGTGGCTGCCGGACATGTCGACGGTCAGGCTTCGGCGGCGTCTTCTCCACGCCCCTCGGCGAACTCCCACCAGGCGAGGGGGAGCCAGTCTCCATTGACGAAACCGTCGACTGCCGACCCCCGGCCGTTGATCGACACGGCGGTTCCGGGGGGGTAGGTGGTGCCGGACAGTCCGGACACGGGGACGAGCAGGGTCCCGAGGCGTGGCGTCACTGTGGGCTTCCCCTTCCCGGGGCTTGGTCTGCGGGCTCTCGTGATCCGCACGTACGTGATGACAGTAGCCAATTTGGCTTAAGGCGCACAACGGACGGAACATGATATAGAGCACAAATGTCCGAGGTGTGACACCAGCAGTGCCGAGCGGAGGTGCGTAGGCATGAAGGCCGTCGTCTACAAGGGACCGTTCGAAGTAGCGGTCGAGCAAGTGGAAAAGCCCGGACTCCAACACCCGAACGACGTGATCGTCCGCGTGACGTCAACGGCGATCTGCGGTTCCGACCTGCACATGTACGAGGGCCGTACGGCCGCCGAGCCCGGCATCGTCTTCGGCCACGAGAACCTTGGGATCATCGAGGAGACCGGGGACGGCGTCTCGTCCCTCAAGGCGGGCGACCGGGTGGTCATGCCCTTCAACGTCGCCTGCGGATTCTGCAAGAACTGCACGACCGGCTTCACGGGCTTCTGCGTCACCGTGAACCCCGGGTTCGCCGGCGGCGCGTACGGCTACGTCGCGATGGGTCCGTTCAGCGGAGGCCAAGCCGAGTACGTACGGGTGCCGTACGCCGACTTCAACTGCTTGAAGCTGCCGGAGGGCGACGCCAACGAGAGCGACTTCGTCCTGCTCGCCGACATCTTCCCGACGGGCTACCACGGCAACGAACTGGCCGACGTCCGTCCGGGCGAGAGCGTCGCGGTGTACGGCGGCGGTCCGGTGGGCCTGATGGCCGCCTACTCGGCCATGCTGCGCGGAGCCAGGAAGGTGTTCGTCGTCGACCGGGTCGCCGAGCGGCTGCAGAAGGCCGAGGAGATCGGCGCGATCCCCGTCAACTTCGGCGAGGGCAACCCAGTGGAACAGATCAAGGACCAGACGGAGGGAGAAGGCACCGACAAGGGCATCGATGCGGTGGGCTACCAGGCCCAGGCACGGGGCGAGGAGCGCGAGGAACCGGCGACCGTCCTGAACTCGCTTGTCGAGACGGTGCGACCTACCGGAGCGCTCGGCATTCCGGGCCTGTACGTTCCCTCCGACCCCGGCGGCCCTGACGAGCAGGCCAAGCAGGGCATGCTGCTGGTGGCGGTCGGCAGGCTTTTCGAGAAGGGGCTGCGGCTGGGTACCGGCCAGTGCAACGTCAAGCGGTACAACCGGCAGCTGCGCGACATGATCATCGAAGGGCGCGCGCGGCCCGGCTTCGTCGTCTCGCACGAGCTGTCGCTCGACGAGGCGCCGTCGGCGTACGAAAAGTTCGACAAGCGCGTCGAGGGCTACACCAAGGTCGTCCTGCACCCGAACCGGTGACCTGACCCGGGGTACCGGCCGCAGGACGCGGGGTTGTGCGTCGCCCCACCCGGGGTCGGCGGCCGGTGCCTCCCGGGCGGCAAGGTTCGAGGGGCTATACCGCACTGCTGCGGGCCTTCCTCCTGACGGTCGGGCTGTCCGCCTGAGATGGGCCCGCGGTTGCGCACCCACGCGCCCTCGCAACCAGATGACCGTCAAGGGAGCCGGACACGTCGGGTCGGGTCGGGTCGGGTCGGGTCGGGGGGAGCTTCGCGGACCTCGCGGTCGCCGACCAGCGCGTGCGCGGCACCGGGGTTGATCCGGAGGAGCAGGCTCGCCGCGATAACGGGTTGCGCTGTTCAGCCGGTCGAGCCGGGCCTTCTGTGCGGGGGAGAGGCGGTGCCAGGGTTCCCCGGCCTGGGAGCCGGGGTATTGGCGGCCCCACAGCGCGCCCGGCGAGGTGAAGACCGCTTTGGCGACGTGCTCGCCATGGGCGGCCAGGTACTGGGCGGTGAGTGATCCGCCCCACGACTGGCCGACCAGGATGATCCGGTCGGCACCGAGTGTGCGCCGGATCGCTTCCAGGTCGGCGACCTGGCGGGCGACGGTGTATCCGGTGAGAGCCCGCAGCCGGGTGGAGCGGCCGGCGCCGAGCTGGTCGTAGGAGTAGTAGACGTCGAAGCCGTTCGCCGCGAGTTCACGGCCCCCGGTGGGGACGCCCTCGCCGGGGGAGGAGGGCGAAGCCGAGAGTGTCGACCCGCAGCGACAAGCTGTGATCCTCGTGGCGTCCGGTGGCCGCCTCGCGTCAGCCGACGCGGTTGATCGGCGGGCAGTGCCACCGGGCGTCTATGACCTCGGGGCGCGGGAGGTACATGCGCAGCGCGACGTACCAGACGCCCCGCTTCGGTGTGGGCAGCCAGTTGGACTCCCGCTCGGGTCCGGGCGAGTCCGGCTGAAGGTAGAGGGTCAGACCCCCGTCATCGTCTCTGGCCAGCCCCCGGGTGCGGTCTCCGATGGCGTACCGGTCGATCGGATTCGGGATCAGGTTCCGGTTTTCGTCGTAGGCGGTCAGCGACCAGAACGCGTCTACCGGGGGCTGCGTCCCCGCGTCGAAGCGCAGCTCGTAGCGGCCGGTGGACAGCGTCTCGCCGGCCCCGTCGTTGAAGGCCGTCAGGTAGACCGCCTCCTCGGGATCGTTGACGGCGATGCCCACCAGGGACTGCTCCGCGGCCCGCCTGAGGAAGTCGTCCCCGTAGTGGCCGACCTCCCCGGGAGGGTAGCGCCAGCCGTTGATCTGCTCGGCCCACTGGCCGCTGAGCAGCTGCTGTTCGAGCATCGGCAGGGCGGTGGCGGCGGCCCGGATCAGGCCCTCCTTCACGGGCTCCGGCTGTGCCTCGACGTCCAGCCCCGGACCGATGCCGATCTCCGCGAACTGCCGGAGCAGAACGGCGTGGTGCTTCGGCAGCGGGTTCTCGGCCAGCACGGCGTTGAGTGTCTTCCACGGACCGAGCGGATCCTCGGCGGGGTCGACCGGCACCGGTACGTCGCGGCGTTCCGGGAGTTCGGCGCCCTCCACGCCGAACAGGTGAAGCGGCGTCAGCCGGTACTGCTGCTGCAACGCGTGGACGGCCGGGATGTCCTCCTCGCTCTCGACGAGGGTCCGCCCGACCACCAGGACCCACGGAGTGGGGGCGCTCGCCGTGCGGCGTACGCCGTTCGGGAGGTCCCCGCTCCAGTCCGGGCCGATGAGGGCGAAGTCACCGGCCTTCGATCCGGTCGCCCGCATGCCCACGTAGTCGTAGTTGTCCGAGGTGAAGGCGACCAGTTCGAAGGTGAAGTAGCGGTCTCCCATGTCCGGGTGCGAGAGGATGAGGGGTTCCTCGCGCAGGTCCACCCACGCCCAGGAGTACAGCGTGTCGATGTTGGGCGACAGGCCCTCCCGGTCCGAGACGTCCCAGAGCCTGCTCGCATGCCAGAAGTGGTTGACGGCCATGTAGGGCGTCGATTCCGTCTCGGGCTTCTGGGTCACCCAGCGGTGACGGAGCCCGGCGTTGTAGATGTAGGGGAAGCCGTAGACGAAGGCCTGCTCCCCCAGCGTGTACGCGTACTCGCGACGCCAGTCGTCCACCCCGCCGGTGAGCGCCGGTTTCACCGAGTGCCATGCCACGGGCAGCGCCCGCGTCATCTTCCTGGCGCGGTCGATGGCGTCCCCCGGGTGACGTACTGCGGCCGCGGTGGCCTTTCCGGTGGCGGCCGCCGCGTGACCGATGCCGACCGCCGCCACGGCGAGATCGTGGCGCAGACGTCGACCGGGTTGGTTGTTGTTGGCTGAGGATGCCATCACCGCGTTCCTCTCCTGAGGCTGGGCAGCACGGGCTGGGGTCACCACGCGGTCTCAGAGCGCGAATCGGGGAAACCGGTCACCGTCGACGACACATCCCGGTTCCTCCCGGTGCGCCACGCGGCGGCGGTCCGCGCCTTGCTTCGTGGGGTTAGCGGGCCGGGTGCTCTGCACGCACCTCCTCTTTCGAGTAGATCACCGCGTCCATACCCCGGCAACCGGGTTCGCAGGTCACGACGGCCCCGGTCCGCCGCCCAGCGCGTTCACGGCGTCGGTCACCGTCGGGTGGAGGCGATCCGGGCTGAGGGTCGCGTGCAGGGGGTGCCGGGACAGCGAGCGTGTGGGCCCGGCCCGGACCCGGGCCAGATGCAGCTCGACTCCGTGATGGTCGAGGTCCGAGGCGAGGTCCGCCAGGGTGTCCAGGACGGGCAGGCCGAGCCGGTAGCTCGCCGTCAGATCCACCACCACGGCGTGCGGCGGCCTGTCGGACGCCGCTGTCAGCTCCTTCACGGCCGTGCGGACGCGGTTGACGTTGCCGAAGAACAGCGCCCCGTCCGGCCGGGCCACGAGGATGCCCGGTGCGGCCACGGCTCGTGGGTGCTCCCGCAGGTCACCCCAGACGCCGGTGCCGGGCAGCAGCCCCAGGGCCGCCACTCGCGGGGCGCTGGAATAGGCGATGAACATCAGCAGCGACGTCAGTACCGCGAGCAGCAGTCCGGGCAGCAGATCGAGGACCAGGACACCGGTCAGGGCGGTCAGGGCGATCCAGAGGCTGGGCCGGTCGTGCGTGGCGTAGCGGCGCAGTTCCCCGACGCGCAGGAACCCCTTCACGGCCACGATCACGATCGCGCCGAGCACCGCCTCGGGCAGCGGGGTGAACAGCGAGGTCAGGAAGGCCCCGGTGAACAGCACCAGCGCTGCCGCGACCAGGGAGACCATGGGGCTGCGGCCGCCCGCGCCCTCGGCGGCGGCGCTGCGCGAGGCGCTGCCGGAGACCGCGAAGCCGCGGAAGAGGCCCGCGGCGAGGTTGGCCGCGCCAACGGCGACCATCTCACGGTCGGCCTTCACCTCGTCGCCGTGGACGCGGGCGAAGCGGCCGGCGATGCTGTAGGACTCGGCGAAGACGACCAGCGCCACCCCGAGGGAGCCGCCGGCGAGCTCGGCCCAGTCGGCGGACGTGACGTCGGGCAGGTGAGGGACCGGAACGGCCGCCGGGATCCGGCCCACCGTGTCCACGCCGTGGGCGTCCAGGTTCAGGGTCTTGGACAGGAGCAGGCCGGCGGCCAGCACGATCAGCGAGGCCGGAAGCCGTGGCAGGAGGCGCTCCAGCAGCAGCAGCGCGACCACGGCGGCCACGCCGACGGCGATCGTGGTCCACGACCAGTCGCCCGCCTGGCTCAGCAGCTTCGCCAGACGCTGGAAGAAGTCGCCCTCGCCGCTGGAGACACCGAGGATCTTCCCCGTCTGCCGCACCATGATCGTCAACGCCATGCCGAAGAGGAAGCCGACCAGGGCGGGCTCCGCCAGAAAGTTGGTCAGGAACCCCAGCCGGGCCGCTCCGGCTGCCATCAGCACCGTGCCCACGACCACCGCCAGCGCCGCCGACAGCCCGACGGCGGCGCCCGGATCGCCGCTGACGCCGTTGACGGTGGACGCCGACAGCACGGCCGCGGCCGACGTAGCCCCCACGATCAGGAAGCGCGAACCCCCCAGCAGCGCGTAGCCCGCGAGAGCGATCGGAGCGGCGTAGAACGCGTTCTGCGGAGGGACTCCGGCGATCTGCGCGTACGCCACCGACTCCGGCACGATCAGCGCCCACACCGTCAGGCCGGCCAGTACGTCACCGCGCAGCAGCCCCCGCTGGTAGCCGTGTGCCCAGTCGGCCACCGGCAGGGCGGAGAAGCGGCGCCGGCCGGTCAGCCGACGCGGCTGACCGGAGGACACTGCCGGCACGCGTCGACGACTTCGGGGTGGGGGAGGTACACGCGCAGGACGGCGTGTGCGCGACTCCGGTCGGCGGTCGATCGCGGCGCGGGGCCCGTACCTGCGGATGCCATCACCGCGCTCCTCTCCTGCGACTCGGCGGCACTGCGACGGGGTCGGCGTCGGGGCCGGGCCGTCGGTGAGCCGCCTGTGGCTCTCCGTGGGGGACGGCCGCTCTCGCTCGCCGTGCCACATCGGACAGGCGGCGGGCCGTCCTGTGCGAGCCGGGTGCGATCCGAGTAGATCACCGCGGTCTGGGCCCGGCAACAGCACGTCAACGCGGCAGGCTCTGTCCGGCGGCTCGGCGACCGTCGGCGTACGACTGATCGTCCTGGTCCGAACAGGTGCGAACCGGGTGCGTCAGCCCGGGGACGGCGGAGGGGAAGCGGTGGCCCCGTTACGGTCGGTCGACGAGCGGCCGGCGTCGGCCGACGTCGGCCGACACTTGCGGAGGGTGATGCTGTGTCGACTGCGGAACCGCGATCCATCGTCGCGATCCTTCCGGTCATCTCGGGACTGGCCATCGCCTTCACGGTCACGGCGATCGACCCGCTGGTCCTCAGCCTGAACATGCCGCAGGTCAGCCGGGCGCTCCACGTGCCGCCCGACGTCGTCGGGTTCCTCGGAGGCGCGGCGACGCTGGTCATGGCCGCCGCCGTGCTCGCCGTGGGCAGTCTGGGGGACGCCTTCGGGCTCAAGCGGATGCTGACGCTGGGGCTGGTCGGCGACATCGCTGTCAACCTGCTCTCCGCGATCTCCCCCGGCTACACGTTCCTGCTGGTGACGCGACTCCTCGACGGCCTGGCGCTGGCCGCGGTCCTGGGCGTGGCGATGGCCCTGCTCAAGGTGTCGGTGCCTGCGGAGAGACGACCGGCCGCCATCGGCATCTTCATGGCCATGGACATGGTGTTGTGCGGGGTGACCCCCGCGATCGGGGGATGGGTGGTGGAGGCCGTCGGCTGGCGGTGGCTGTTCCTGCTCGCCCCTTTGCTGTCGCTGATCGCGCTGGGGCTGACGGCCCGGTACGTCACCGAGCCCCCCGTCCTGGAGCGCCGCGCAGTCGACGTCGTCGGCGTCAGCCTGGTCGGCGTCACCCTGTTGACCCTCGTCCACGGCGTAGCCGAGGCGGAGAACGGGATCTCCCAGCCCCAGGCCTGGCTGCCACTGACGATCAGTGCGGTCGCCGGCGTGCTGTTCGTGCTCCGCGAGCGCCACACCCCGGAGCCGGTCCTGGACCTGTCGCTGTTCCGCAGCGGTCCGTTCGCCGTGGCCGCGCTGGCCAGCCTGACGCTCAACTTCCTCGTCGCGGGCTTCAGTTTCGCCCTCGGGCAGTTCGGCAGTGTGATCCTCTCGTTGCCCCCGCGCACCATCGGCCTGCTGTTCCTGCCCGGCACGGCGGCGATCGCGGTCGCCGTCGTCTACGCCGGGCGCCTGATCGGGAAGTACACCCCCCGGCCGGTCCTCATCACCGGCCTGCTGGTGATGGCCGCGAGCGGGCTGCTGATGGCGGCCACCGCCACGCCCACGATGGCTCTGTGGATCGTCGTACTGGCGACCTGGCTCACCAACCTGGGGTCGCTGGTGACCTCCTCCGCGGTGGCCGAGACCATCCTTTCGCACGCCCCGCCCGGAAAGTCCGGCGCCGTCGCCTCCGTCCAGCCGGCGTTCGGAATGACCGGCTACGCGCTCGGCCCCGCCGTCTACCTCCTGCTCCTCAACCTCTTCTTCCATCGGCAGTGGCTCAACGACGCCGACGCGCGCGGTCTGTCGGTGACCGAGGCAACCGAGGCCGTGGACGCGACGCGAAGCGCGATGGCGCACAGTCCGGGCACCGCCGGATACGACCCGAACCTGCTCAAACAGTCCGGACTGGACCTCGGGCTGGACTTCACCAACGGCCTGCGGCTCACCATGCTGTTCGTGAGCCTCCTGCCGATCGCCCTGGCTGTGGCGGCATACCTGCTCATGCCCCGCCGGACCCGGACCGCACCGTAGGCGGCCCGGCCGCAGCGGGCGTCGCGTCCGGGTAAGTGCCGGGTGGCGCCGGGTGGCGCCGGGTGATCCGGCCTCGCCGAGGCCTCGACGACGTCGATCGCGAGGGTCTCCGCTCTCCGACGAAGCGTCACGAGCCCTGGCGCCAGGCAATACACAGGGCTGCCGCCGTCCGCGACCTCCCGTGCCGGCACAACCGGTCCGTTGCGCACGGCATGCGCGGTCGGACACGGCGGGTCAGCATGGAAAGAGGGGGAATGCATCCGAGCGGAGTTTGCCATGACTGACAACGAGACTCTCGTACGCGATCTCTTCCGGGCCTGGAACGACCGGGATTACGAGTCCATCGCCGGGTCCGTCGCCCAGGACTGCACCCTGGTCGAGGAGGGCAGTGGCAGGACGCTGCAAGGCCCGAAGGGCTTCACCCAGCTCGCCAGAGCCATGTTCGACGCGATGCCCGACGGCAGGTTCACCCTCGACCACCTCACGTCCCAGGGGGACACGGTGGTCGTCGAGTACACGGGCAGCGGCACCCAGACCGGGGACCTGGTCCTGCACGCGGGCACCGTCCCCGCCACGGGACGTCAGGTCACGGTGCACGCGTGCGACATCTACGAGGTCGAGAACAACAAGATCAAGGAGGGACGCGTCTATCTGGACACCGGCGCCATCATGAGCCAGCTGGGTCTGACCGAACAGCTGCGGGGCTGACCCTCAGACCCCGGGGCGCCCCGGTGAGCCGCGGCTCCAGCCGCACGGCGGGGCGGCACCCTCCACTCGGGGGCGGCGGGCGGGTCCCCGCCGCGGCGGCGTCGGGCGGTGCACGGCCTTCCGCACGCGTGCTGGCGCCCTCCCGGGCGCCGGCGGCGCGGTCGGGTCAGCTCGTCACGCGGAAGGTGGCGTCGCTGCGCGCGGTCGAGGTGGTGATCGGGTCGAGCCGCAGCTCGTAGGCGTAGTGGCGGATGTAGCGGTCGGGGTAGTTGATCGACTGGAACGACGACCAGGTGGAGTCGGCCAGCCCGGCCACCTGCCGGAAGGTCGCGTCCTGGGCGAACTGGCTGCTGCCGTCGTTGTAGGCCAGCTGGAAGTCGAAGTTGGAGTGGCGCAGGAAGTATCCGGGCATGTTCACCGACTCGAAGGAGACGGTGCCGGAGCCCGCCAGGCCGGTCCGCAGCCGAAACCGGGAGTCTTCGACGGGGCTGACGTTGGGGTCGATGCGCACGTCGAAGTTGGTGTGCCGTACGTAGCGGTCCTGGAAGTTGAACGACTGCAGTCGCTGGGCCGCGGTGTTGGGCCAGCGGGCGAGGACACGGCTCTCCTCGGCGGCCGTCAGGTTCATGATCCAGCCGTGGCGCTTCTTGGTGCCGCCCATGTTGTAGCTGCTCGACGTCTGCTTCTGGTAGGCGGCGGGGTTGGACGGGTCGGTCGTCAGGACCGGCATGTAGCCGCCACCGGTGGCGTACTGGTCGAGGTAGAGCGCCCACTTGTTGGTGCCGTTGAACTTCATCCACATCGGGCCCTCGACCATCGACCCGGTCAGGCCGATGCCGGAGAGGTCGCCGAGTCTGGTCCAGGTCCCCAGGATCGAGTTGCTGCCCTCGAGCGTGATCTGTCCGTCCCCGGAGGCCCGCACGTAGCGGTAGTTGCCCACTCCGGAGGGCAGCTCGATGATCTGGGTGTCGATGATCTCCTGGGTGCCGGGGCGGTCAATGTAGATCTGCGGGGTGCTGATGGTGCGGAAGTCGCTGGTGTGGGCGTAGAAGATGCGGTGCTTCGTCGCGCCGTTGAGGGGCACGTTCGTCGCCCAGTACAGGACGTAGTCGTTGCTGGCCGGGTCCCAGATCGCCTCCGGCGCCCACGCGTTGCGCCCGTCGGGGATCGCGCCGGCGACGTTCAGCAGCCGCGGCTGGGACCAGGTGACCAGGTCGGTGGACTCCCACACCACGAGGTTGCGGCTGCCGTCGTTGATGGACTGGCTCCAGGTCTGTCCGCAGGAGATGCACAGGTCGGTCGCGATGATCCAGTACTTGCTGCCGTCGGGGGATCTCACGAAGGCGGGGTCGCGCACGCCCTTCGTGCCGACGGTGGAGCGCAGGACCATGCCACCGCCGTTGAGGTCGCTCCAGTGCACGCCGTCCGTGCTGTGCGAGAGGTACATCTGCTGGTTGGTCGACCCTTCCCCGGTGAAGTGAACCATCAGGTAGCCGGGGTCGGCGGCGGCTGCCCGCTGGGGTGCGGTCAGGGTTTGCGAGGTGAAGAAGAGGCCGACGGCGACCAATATCGCCGCGACCCGGGTGAGAAACCTTGCCATGTGCGTTTCCTGTCTTTCTGCGGGTGCCGGGACGGGGAAAGCGGAATGCCAGGCGCGTGACCTTGTCCGCGCCCGCGGAGCGGGAGCGGGAGCGGGAGCGGAGGTGAGTCGAAAGCTTTCAGCGAGCACGCACCGTGTTCGAAATGTCGCACATTGTTCGTAAATTCGGCGAAAAGTTAGAAGAGGGTAAGTGCCGGTGTCAAGAGGGAGGCGGCGAGAGGAGCGGCGCGTTGCCTCGGTCTGTGCTCAGGATGGGGTCGTATGCGGGGTCGTATGCGGGGTCTTGTGCGGGGTCGTACGCACGGGAGACGCGCTGGTGCGTCGGGCCATAACGGAAAGCGCGGAACGGACGAAGGGTGCGGGGCGCCGCCCGAGGAGCGGCCCACGCGGATCCCCTGGGCTCACTCCTGGCGCACTGTGATGATCGCGCCCGTCATCTTCTGTACGGTCGTCCACGGCATCGCCTCCATGGGCAACGCGCGCGCCGTCGGTCTGCAGCACGCGGGCGCCTCCAAGTCCGTCGTCGGGATCACGCTGCCCGCCGGGTACTCCTTCAACCTCGACGGCACCGCCGGCTGCCTGACCATGGGCTCGGTCTTCCTCGGCATCGACCTCGGCGCCAGGGCCGTCCGCCGCGGCGACCTGTCGTTCACCGCCGCGCCCGAGGGCGACCACATCCCCGAACCGCAGGCGGAACCGACGCCCGACGCGAAACCCGAGGCGGTCGAGGAGGCCGACCCGAAGGCGGCGACAGGGGCGGACCGTGAGCCGGTGCCCGCCGCCGACTGACACACCCCTCACGGCCGGTCCGGAGCGTGCGCTGCGGACCGGCCCCTTCTCGTGTCGGCGAGGGGCGCGGGTCCTCAAGGACGTGGAGACGGTGACCGGGCCCAGGGCGATCCGCTCAACACCGGTCGCTTAGGCTGGTTTCCTTGTCGCCGGTGAGAAGGCGCAGGCCGCGGCGGCCTGAGCTCGCCGTCCGTCCGAGGGAGGCGTTCGCGTGGCAGTTGCCGGAGGCCGGTCGGCGAAGCGGCTCCAGCGGGGAACTCTTTCCCGGGGGCTCATCATGGCGACCGCGCTGCGGATCCTCGACGAGGACGGGCCGGACGCGCTGACCTTCCAGCGACTCGGCAAGGAGCTGTCCTCCTCCGCGACCGCGGTCTACCGGCACTTCGCGAGTCGCGACCACCTCATGGTCGCCGTCGCGGACGAGCTCGACAGGATCTCTCTCGAGGGGTACGAGCCGCACGAGTCGTGGACCGAGTCACTGCGGGACCTGGCGATCCGTGCCTGGAACACCGCGCTGGACCACCCGGCGGCTGCCGCGCTCTGTATGGGGAGAGTCACCCGGGGCGCGCACGAGTTGCGTGCCGTCGACGCCGTCCTGGAAGCGTTCCACCGCGGCGGCTGGCGCGGCCGGGCGGCCGTCCTGCACTACCAGGCGTTCTCGAACTTCATCCTCGCCATGGCGAGCAACAACGCCTGGCGGCTCGTCAACCAGCGGTTCGGCGCCGAGGTGAACTGGGTGCAGGAGTACCAGCCGGCGGATCCTGACGCGTACCCCTTCGCCGAGGCGGCGAAGGAGCACCTGCGCAGCATCGACATGACCGACGTCTTCCACCGGCAGATGGACATTCTCCTCGCGGCCCTCGAGGCGGAGGCGGCGACGCTTCCGCGCGACTGACACGCGTCAGTCCTCGCGGCCACCGTCCAGCAGCGTTCCAGCGGCCGAAACCGGCGGCAGCTGTGGCACGCGGAAAGATAGTTAACGCTATTGACTACGTCGTTCACTTGGCTGCATCCTCTCCACACCAAGTGCTCCACGGCTCGCTGCCTCAGCGGCGTCCACCGAGCGCCGCGCGCACCGCCTCCCCCCCCCGAACTGCTCGCGCTCGTCCAGCCCGATTCCTTGAGACCTGCGCAGAGCGCGACATCCCTCTCCAGGAGCACCCATGCGCCAGACCCGTACCCGCGCGGTCCCGGTGACCGCTGCCGTCGCCATGACGGCCGTACTCGCCGGCTGTACCACCACGGGATCGACGACCGGAGACCCGAGCGGCGGCGATGCCGCCACGGCGACGAAGATCCGCACGACGATCGACGTGCCGGCCGGCTTCGACCCGGCCAAGGCTCTGTCCCTGCCGGACTACCAGCTCGCCCGGGACAGTTACGACACGCTCGTGCGCAAGGACGACGGCGGGCTCGTCGGCGGGCTCGCCACCAAGTGGACGAACACGCCGACCTCGGCCACGTTCACCCTGCGCGCCGACGCGACCTGCGCCGACGGGACGCCGATCACGCCGACGGTCGTCAAGGGCTCCCTCGACCGCTACATCGACCCGAAGACGGCGGCGCCCGATCTCCCCACGGTCTTCGGCCCCGGCAACACGGTGAAAGTGACCGCCGACGACGCGGCGCACACGGTGAAGATCACGCTCGCCAGACCGTGGGGCGACATGGTCACCGGTCTGTCGGTCGCGAGCACGGGCATCGTCTGTCCGGCGGGACTCAAGGACCTCAAGGCCCTTGCCGCCGGTAAGGCCAAGGGCTCCCAGTCCGGCCCGTACCTTCTTCAGAAGTCCCAGTCCGGGGTCTCGTACTCCTACACGCTTCGCCCGGAGTACAAGGCATGGCCGGCCTGGCGCACGAAGATCCCCGGCAAGGTCGCCACGACGCTGCAGTACCTGGTCTCGCCCGACCCGACGGCGACCGGCAACCTCGTGACCAGCGGCCAGCTCGACATCGGCAAGATCGACGCCTCCGGCATCCCGCGCTTCGACAACGTGGGCGGCCACAGCGTGAGCATCAGCCGGTTCTCCGACTTCTACATGCTCTTCAACGAACGACCCGGCACCGTCTTCGCGGACGTCGCCACCCGCCGGGCGGTCGCCCAGGCCGTCGACCGCGCCGCCTTCACCAAGGTCGTCTCGAAGGACACGGGTGAGCCGTCGACAATGTTCGTGCAGAAGGCCATCCCCTGCAACGACCCCGGCTCCTCCTTCCTCGTACCGACGGACAAGGCCGCGGCGGCCGACGTGCTCAAGGGCAAGAAGATCCGACTCGTCGGCCCCCAGGTCGTCGGGCCCGCCGGCGCCGGAAACCAGTACATCCAGGAGGCGCTGCGGGCCGCGGGAGCGGACGTCACCCTCTCCAACGTCGACGTCGGGGCCTGGGTCGGGACCGTGTTCGGCAAGCCCGACGCCTGGGACCTCACGGTCTTCGCCGACCTCAACTTCCTCGGCAGCGTGGCCAACCCGCTCGCCCACTTCGTGGGTCCGACCGTCCCCGAAGGCGGCGGCAACCTCGGCGCGGTGAAGAACCCCGTCGTGAACAAGGCATTCGCCCAGGGCGCCGAGGCGACGACCGACAAGGCCCGCTGCGCCGCCTACCAGACGGCCGCCAAAGCCCTGATCTCGCAGGTGGACGCGGTGCCGCTGGTCAACGACCCGTTCATCTACGCACTGCGCAAGGGATTCAGCGCGCAGATGCTCGGCGGCTCGCTCGACGACCCCATCCTGCGCATCACCGACTGACGGACAGGCCGCCCGCACGCGGCGGAGACGCACGCGGCGCAGATCCACGTGGCGCAGACCCACGTGGCCGGACCCGGCCGTCCGGCACGGAGAATCCCCGCCCTGTTCCGGCGCCCCGCCCCGAGACCCTCGCACCGTTCCGACAGGAGTCCCCTGGTGATCGACCCATTCAGCACCGCCCAGCAGATCGCCGACCTCGTGCGCACCAAAGAGGTCAGCCCGGTGGAGGTGGCCGAGACCTACCTCGACCGCATCGAGCGGATCAACCCCGCCGTCAACGCCGTCGTCTGGCTCGACGCCGACGCCGTGCGCGCGGCGGCCGTCCGGGCCGAGCAGGCGGTGCTGCGCGGCGATCCGCTCGGCCCGCTGCACGGCGTCCCCGTCCCCATCAAGGACCTCAACTCCCTCGCGGGACAACCCAACACGATGTCCTCAATGGCGATCCGGGACACCCCGCGGACGGTCACGGACCCCGACGTCCAGCTCCTCCTCGACGCCGGCGCGATCCCCCTCGGCCGGACGAACTCGCCGGAGTTCGGCGCGCTGACCGTCTCCGAGAACGCCCGGCACGGCAAGACGCGCAACCCGTGGAACCTGGCGCACACCTCCGGCGGGTCGAGCGGCGGCGCGTCGGCGGCCGTCGCGGCCGGCCTCGCCCCCGTGGCACACGCCTCCGACGGCGGCGGATCGATCCGGGTCCCGGCGTCCGTCACCGGCCTGGTGGGCCTCAAGCCCAGCCGGGGACGCGTGCCCGCGTTCGTCCGGGGCTGGGAGCACTCGACGACCGAAGGCGCGATCACCCGCACCGTGCGCGACGCGGCCCTCATGCTCGACGTCATGGGCCGCGCCGACCGGCTCGCCTGGTACAGCGCACCCGAACCGGGCCGCCCGTACATCGAGGAGATCGGTGCCGACCCAGGGCGGCTGCGGATCGGCCTGCTCCTCGACGCGCCGACCGGGCTGCCGGTCGACGAGGAGTGCCGCACGGCGGCGCTGACGGCCGCGCAGGCACTGCGCGACCTGGGACACGACGTCGTCGAGGCCCGCCCGAAGATGTTCACCTATGAGGCGATCATGGGCTTCACCTGGACGATCATCAGTGCCTCCACCTACGCCATCGAAGTCGACGATCCCGATGCCGTGGACCCCTACATCCGGCGCCGCCGGGAGACCGCCCTGGAGGTCACCGCGGGCGACTACGCCCGGACGGCGGCGCGCCTGCAGGCCGAGTCACGCGAGGTGGTCGCCCAGTGGGGGAGGGACTTCGACGTTCTCCTCACCCCGACCACGGCGGTCGTGGCGCCACCGGTCGGCCCCGTGTACGACGAGGCGAACTCCGACCCGGACGGCCCGCGGGCCACCGAGACCCGGATGGTGTCGTTCACCGCGTTCGTCAACATCGCCGGGCTGCCCGCCATCTCGCTGCCCGTCCACACGACCGCGAACGGACTGCCGGTCGGCGCGCAACTCGTCGGCGCACCCTACGACGAGGCCACGCTGCTGCGCCTGTCCGCCCAGCTCGAACCACGGTTCCGCTGGTACGAGCGGCACCCCGACGACGCGGCGCTGGCGGGGGCGGTGCTGTGAGCGCCCCGTCCGCGGTCCCGACCGGGCCGCTGCCGGCCGCGGCCGTCCGGCGCGTTCCCCGGCTGCGGCTGGGCGGTGGCTGGGCCGGGTTCGCGGTCCGCCGGGCGGGCGGCCTGCTGATGTCCATGCTGCTGCTCGTCCTCGTGACGTTCCTCATCGTGCCCCTGCTGCCCGGGGACCCGGCCCGCGCGATCGCCGGCACCAGCTCGTCCCCGGCCACGCTCGCGGCGATACGCGCACGACTGGGCCTCGACGAGCCGATGGCGACGCGGTTCGTCCACTACCTCGGCGACATCGTGTCCGGGCGGCTCGGCACCTCGTTCCGGTTCGACACCCCGGTCGCGGACATCGTCACGACCCGGTTGCCGTACACCGTCCAGCTCGTCATCCCGGCCGTCCTGCTCTCCCTGGTCATCGCCGTCCCGCTGGGCATGGCCGTCGGTGTCCTCACGCGTGACGGCCGCCGCCGCCGGCTCGGCGTCGGCTTCGGCACGGTCGCCGGGCTCCTCGCGTCGGCGCCGGTCTACGTCGTCGCGACCCTCCTCATCGTCCTGTTCTCGATCAGCCTCGGGCTGCTGCCGTCCGGCGGCGCCACGACACCGAGCGCGCTCGTCCTGCCGATCGCCGCGCTGTGCATCGGCCCGGCCTTCGCCATCGCCCGGGTCGTCCGGCAGGAGACGGCCTCCGTGCTCGCCCAGGACTACATGAGGACCGCCCGCGGCCACCGCCTGGGATCCGTGCGTCTCCACCTCCGCCACGCGCTGCCCAACCTCGTGACGAGTGTCCTCACCCTGAGCGGTCTCGTCCTCACGTCCCTGCTCGGCGGGACGATCATCCTGGAGAACGTCTTCACCTACCCGGGGCTCGGCACCGAGGTCGTCCAGGCGATCATCTACAAGGACTATCCGGTGATCCAGGGCATCATCCTCGTCGTCGGCATGCTCGCCCTGCTCGTCAACCTCCTCGTCGACGTCGTCCTCGGGATCGTCGACCCCCGCACCCTCGAGGGAGGTCGTCGTGGCCACTGAAGCGACCGCGCGCCGCCGGCTCCGCAACCCGTCGCTGCTGTCCGGCGCCGTGCTCCTCGGACTGCTCCTCGTCGTGGCCCTCGTCGCCCCGCTGCTGCTGAGCGGTTCCGCCGAGACCCTCACCGACGACGCCCGCCTGGGGCCCGGCGCCGGGCATCTCCTCGGCACCGACGCCTTCGGCCGTGACGTCCTCGCGCGGGCGCTCGTCGCGACCCGGCTCACCCTGCTCATGGCCGCCGCCGCCACCGCCGCCTCGTTCGTCGTCGGCGTCGCGATCGGCGCGCTGGTCCACCTGGCCCCCGGGTGGCTGCGCGAGACCTGTCTGCGGCTCATCGACTCGGCGGTGGCCTTCCCCTCGCTCGTCCTCGCCCTCGTCATCGCGGCGGTGCTCGGACCGGGCACGGGGTCCGCGATCGTCGCGATCGCCGTCGCCGGCGTCCCCGGGTTCGCCCGGCTGACGGCGAATCTCGCCGCGACCGTCGCGGACAAGGACTACGTCCTCACCGCGCGCCTGCTCGGCGTTCCCGGCCTGCGCATCCTCGGCCGGCATGTCCTGCCGAACATCAGCGGGCCGCTGCTGGTGCTCCTCAGTTCGAGCTTCACCCTGTCCCTGCTCGACATCAGCAGCCTGTCGTTCGTCGGCCTCGGGGTGCAGAACCCGCAGTACGACTGGGGCCGGCTGCTCAACGAGGCGCTGCCGTCGATCTTCGCCCAGCCGTCGGTCGTCCTCGCTCCGTCGATCATGCTCATCGTCACCGGTGTCGGCGCCATGCTCCTCGGAGACGGCGTGGCCTCGCTCGTCGACCCGCGCACCCGCGGCGCAGCGCCCGCACCGACCGGGACGGCGGACGCGGCGGGACCGGCCGACCCGGCACAGGCGCCCCGGGCGCTGCAGGCGTCGGGCGGTGCGGGGGCAGCGGCCGGCACGGAGCCGGACGGCCTGCTGACCGTCGCCGGACTGACCGTGCGGGCCGGCGATCGGACACTCGTCGACGACGTGTCGTTCACCATCGGCGCCGGCCAGATCGTCGGCCTCGTCGGGGAGTCGGGCTCGGGCAAGTCCACCATCGCCATGGCGGTCGCGGGCCTGCTCCCCGAGGGCGTGCGGGCGAACGCCTCGCGCCTCGCCCTCGGCGACCTCGACCTGCTCGGAACACCGCCGCAGCGACGCCTCGCGACCGAGATCGGCATCGTCTACCAGGACCCGATCGGCACGTTCAACCCCGCGCTGCGGCTCGGCACCCAGCTCACCGAGGTGGCCAGGACGCATCTGCGGACGCCCCGGCGCCGGGCCGCCCAGGACATGGTCCGCGCGCTGGCCGACATCCACGTCACCGAGCCGGAGCGGCGGCTGCGCCAGCATCCGCACGAGCTGAGCGGCGGCATGCTCCAGCGTGCCTCGATCGCCTCCGCGATGACGACGAACCCGCGGCTGCTCATCGCCGACGAGCCGACGACGGCCCTCGACGTCACCGTCCAGGCGGAGGTGCTGCGGCAGTTCCGGCGCATCAACCGCGAGCACGACACGGCGATGCTGTTCATCTCGCACGACATCGGCGTGGTCGGCGTGCTCTGTGACACCGTCCTGGTGCTCCACGGCGGCCGGGTCGTCGACCGGACGACGGGCGCCGACCTGCGCCGGGGGACGGTCACCCACCCCTACACCCGCGCGTTGCTCGCGGCGACGCCCGCCGCGGTCGAGGCCGGGGGAACCCTCAGCGCGGTCCGGTGGACGGCCGACGCGCACGCGGCGCAGCCGAGCGGGGCGCCGTCGGACGACCTTTCCGACCAAACCGCGGACCGCCCCCAGGCCGCGGAAGGGAGCCGCTGATGTCCGCCACAGCCACCGCCACGACACCGGACCCGCAGACGGCCGCCCCGCTGCTGCGCGTCGAGGACCTCACCGTCGAACTCGGCCACGGCGTCGCGGCCCGCAGGGTGCTCAAGGGAATCTCGTTCGACATCCCCCGCGGCAGCACCCTCGCACTCGTCGGGGAGTCCGGGTCGGGCAAGACGACGCTCGCGCGGACACTCGTCGGCGTCCACAGGCCGTCCGGCGGCCGGATCCTCGTGGACGGCGCCCCGCTGCGCACCTCGCGCGGACGGGCGGGGGCCGCGACGGTCCAGATGATCCCGCAGGACCCGTACTCTTCGTTCGACCCGCGGCGCACCGTCGCGCAGTCGCTCGCCGAGGCGCTCGATCCGGTCCGGGCCAGGGTCTCACCGGCCCGGGCCCGGATCGCCGAACTGCTCAGCCAGGTGAGCCTCGACCCGGAGAGCATGGACCGCTACCCGCACGAGTTCTCCGGCGGCCAACGGCAGCGGCTGGCGATCGCACGGGCCCTCGCACCGCGTCCCCGGTTCGTCATCGCCGACGAGATCACCTCGGCCCTCGACCTGACGACCCAGGCCGAGATCCTCAACCTGCTCGCCGATCTGCGCCGCCGGCTCTCGCTGACGATGCTGTTCATCTCGCACGACCTGGCCGTCGTCCGGCACGTCAGCGACACGGTCGCGGTCCTGCTGCACGGGGACCTCGTCGAACTCGGCCCGACCGGAGCCACCTTCGCCGAGCCGAACCACCCGTACACCGCTCGACTCCTCGCGTCCGTCCCGGGCGACCCGAGGTTCCGCCTCGACGACGAGCCCGCCACGACGTGAACGGACCGGATGTGCGTTCCCCGTCGGGCAGGTCTTTCCCGATCGGCCGCCCGAGGCGTCCGCGACGATTAGAGCGACGTGCGATGTGATGGAGTGATGTGACTGAACCAACCCTTCTGATACAGGCATTCCATGCTTAGAGTGATGCTCTAACATGAGCGAAGTGAGGAGGTGTCCACGGCATGAGACTGACTCCCACGGAGCGGGACCGGCTGCTGCTCTTCGGAGCCGCCGAGCTGGCCCGCGCCCGCCGCGCCCGCGGTCTGCGGCTCAACGTGCCGGAGGCGACCGCGCTGATCGCGGACACCGTCTGCGAGGCCGCCCGCGACGGCGCCCGGCTCACGGAGGCCGTCGAGCGCGCCAGATCCGTGCTCGGCCCGGACGACGTGCTGCCGGGGGTCGCGGACGTCGTCACCGCGGTGCATGTCGAGGCGGTCTTCGACGACGGTTCGCGGCTCGCGGTCGTCAGCGACCCGATCGGCGGGCGTCTCGGTGAGCGGGCCCCGGGCGCGCTGCTGCCGGGTCCCCCGCACGCCGAGCCCGAGGCGGCCGTCCGGCTGACGGTCACCAACACCGCCACTGTGCCGGTCTCCGTCACCTCCCACTTCCACTTCTTCGAGGCCAACCCGCGGCTCGACTTCGCACGGGAGAGGGCCTACGGGATGCGGCTCGCCGTACCCGCCGGGTCGTCCGTGCGCTTCGGGCCGGGGGAGAGCCTGGAGGCCGGGCTGGTGCCCATCGGGGGCGACCGGATCGCCATCGGGTTCGCCGGTCTGGTCGACGGGGCACTGGACGCGCCCGGCGCCCGCGAGGAGGCCCTGCGCCGCGCCGCCGCCTGCGGCTACCTCGGCGTACCGGAAACACCTGATCAGGAGGTCGAGCGATGAGCCGTCCAGGCGGCCACCCCGCAGCGGCCCGCCGCCTCAGCCCGTACGAGTACGCCGCCACCCACGGCCCGCGCGCGGGCGACCGGATCCGGCTGGGCGACTCCGGCCTGACGATCCGCGTGGAGTCCGACTCCCAGCGCTACGGCGACGAGTTCCTCGCCGGGTTCGGCAAGACCGCCCGGGACGGACTGCACCTCAAGGCGGCCGCCGTCCGGGAGACCTGTGACGTGGTCGTCAGCAACGTCGTCGTGATCGACGCGGTGCTGGGGATCCGCAAGGTCTCCATCGGCATCAGGGAAGGCCGGATCTGCTCGGTCGGGCGGGCCGGAAACCCCGACACCCTCGACGGGGTCGACGTCGTCGTGGGCACCGGGACCTCGATCGTGTCCGGCGAGGGGCTCATCGCGACCGCCGGAGCCGTCGACCCCCACGTCCACCTGCTGTCGCCGCGGATCATGGAAGCCTCGCTCGCCTCCGGCGTCACCACGATCATCGGGCAGGAGTTCGGGCCCGTGTGGGGCGTCGGGGTCAACTCGCCGTGGGCGCTGCGGCACGCGTTCAACGCCTTCGACGCCTGGCCGGTCAACATCGGCTTCCTCGGGCGCGGTTCGTCCTCCTCCTCGGCGCCCTTGGTGGAGGCCCTCGCCGAGGGCGGCGCGTGCGGCTTCAAGGTGCACGAGGACATGGGCGCCCACACGCGCGCCCTGGACACCGCCTTGCGTGTCGCCGAGGAACACGACGTCCAAGTGGCCCTGCACAGCGACGGGTTGAACGAATGCCTGTCGGTCGAGGACACCCTGCGCGTGCTGGAGGGGCGGACCATCCACGCCTTCCACATCGAGGGCTGCGGCGGCGGACACGTCCCGAACGTGCTGAAGATGGCCGGCGTCCCGAACGTCATCGGCTCCTCCACCAACCCCACCCTCCCCTTCGGCCGGGACGCCGTCGCCGAGCACTACGACATGATCGTCTCCGTCCACGGTCTGAAGACCGACCTGCCCGGCGACGCCGCCATGGCCCGCGACCGCATCCGCGCCGGGACCATGGGCGCCGAGGACGTGCTGCACGACCTGGGCGCGATCGGCATCACGTCGTCGGACGCGCAGGGGATGGGGCGGGCCGGCGAGACCGTCCGCCGTACGTTCGCGATGGCCGGGAAGATGAAGGCCCAGTTCGGCGCACCCGACGACCACGACAACGAGCGCGTCCTGCGCTACCTGGCCAAGCTGACGATCAACCCGGCCATCGCGCACGGCCTCGCCCACGAGGTGGGATCGATCGAGGCCGGCAAGCTCGCCGACATCGTGCTGTGGCGGCCGGAGTACTTCGGCGCCAAGCCGCAACTGGTGCTCAAGGCCGGCTTCCCCGCGTACGGAGTGGTCGGTGACCCGGGCGCCGCCACCGACACCTGCGAACCCCTCGTCCTCGGCCCGCAGTTCGGAGCCCACGGCGCCACGCCCGCCGACATCTCGGTCGCCTTCGTCGCCCGGGCGGCCCTCGACCAGGCCGACGACTCGATGCCGACCCGGCGCCGCAGGGTCGCCGTACGGGGCACACGCGGCATCGGGCCGGCCGACCTGCGCCTCAACTCCCGTACCGGAGCGGTCGATGTGGACCAGCGCACGGGGCTGGTCACGCTCGACGGAGAGCCGCTGCGCTCCGAACCGGCCGAGTCCGTCTCCCTCAACCGCCTGTATTTCCTCTGAATGTCACAGCCTGTGAGGATCACTCATGTTCGCTGCCGCCGACGGCTTCCGCATGCCCGCCGAGTGGGCCCCGCACGAGCGCACCTGGATGGCGTGGCCGGGCCCGAACCCGACCTTCGACGATCCCGAGGACCTCGCCGCCGCGCGCGTCGCCTGGGCCTCGGTCGCCCGCGCGGTGCGCCGCTTCGAGCCGGTGACGATGGTGTGCGGCCCCGGACAGTCGGCCGAGGCGCGCGCTCTGCTCGGGCACGGCGTCGACACGGTCGAGCGGGACCTCGACGACGCCTGGATGCGCGACATCGGGCCCACGTTCCTCACCAACGACGCCGGTGAACTCGCCGCCGTGGACTGGACGTTCAACGGCTGGGGCGCCCAGGACTGGGCGCGCTGGGAGCACGACGCGAAGATCGCCGGGTACGTTGGCGGCCTCGCGGGCTCGGCGAAGACGTACACCTCGGAGCTCGTCAACGAAGGCGGCGCCATCCACGTCGACGGCGAGGGCACGGTCCTGCTGACGGAGACGGTCCAGCTCGGGCCGGAACGCAACCCGCACTGGACCCGCGAGCAGGTGGAGGCCGAGATCCACGCCCACCTCGGCACCCGCAAGGCGATCTGGCTGCCGCGCGGCCTCACCGGCGACTACCCTCCCCCACTGCCCGAAAGGCGTGGGGGGACCCCCAACGGCTTCGGCACCCTCGGCCATGTGGACATCGTCGCCGCGTTCGCCCGTCCCGGTGTGGTCGTGGCCCATGTGCAGCCGGACCCGGCCCACCCCGACCACGAGGTGACACGGGAGATCGTCGGTCTGCTGAAGGCGCAGACCGACGCGCGCGGCCGCCGCCTGGAGGTCGTCGAGGTGCCCGCCCCGACCGTCCTGGAGGCCGACGGCCGCTGGGCCGACTACTCCTACATCAACCACTATCTCTGCAACGGCGGCGTCCTCCTGTGCGGCTTCGACGACCCCCGGGACGAACTCGCGGCCGGCATCTTCCGCCGGTTGTTCCCGCGGCGCACGGTGACACTGGTGGACGCGCGGGCGATCTTCGCGGGCGGCGGCGGCATCCACTGCATCACGCAGCAGCAGCCCAGGGCCGTGGTCAGGTAGAACTTACGGGTGAATGTGCTGACCCGCGTCACCCGCGGAACACGGCTGACCCGGCCGCTGCGGCCGCGGCTCCTGCCCGAGACCGGCGGCTGCGGTGCGCCGGGGCGTGCGGCATGACCGCCCCGGGAGCCCGCCGCCGCACCCCCGCTCCGCCCCGCGAGGACGTGCTCGCCGCCGCCATGAACATGATCGCCGAGTGCGGTCTGGAGAAGCTCACCATGGCGGCGCTCGGCCGTGAGGTCGGGATGAGCAGCGGCCATCTCCTCTACTACTTCCGCTCCAAGGACGAACTACTGCTCCAGGCCCTGGAGTGGAGCGAGGGCCGGCTCGGCGTCGAGCGCGGCCGGCTGCTGACCCGCACCACGTCCGCCCGTGAGCGGCTTGACGCGTACGTCGACCTGTACGTGCCCGACGGCCACCGGGACCCGCACTGGACGCTGTGGCTGGAGGTCTGGAACCGCTCGCAGAACGCCGACGACGCGGCCCGCGACCGCCAGGCCGCGATCGAGGGCGCCTGGCACCGCGACCTGGTGGCACTGCTGGCGGAGGGGGTGTCGAGGGGCGAGTTCCGGCCGGTCGACCCGGACCGTTTCGCCGCCCGGCTGCGGGCGCTGCTCGACGGGTTCTCCATCCATGTGGCGATCGGACTGCGGGGCACGGACCGGGTGCACGTCCTGCGCCACGTAGGGGAGTTCCTGGACGACAGCCTCCTCGCGGCCTCCTGAGTCCTGTGGCGCGCCGTGCGTCTGCCTCGTAGGAGCCGACGATTCGCTCGATTCAATCGTCATCACACTTGAATCGAGCGTATGGATCCGGCATTGTGCTCGAACAAGCGCAATGCCTGCCGTTTACGCAGGAGAGAGAGGTGTCGGATGGACGACATCGACCGGGCCATCCTGCGGGAGCTGCAGGTCGACGGCCGGATCCCTTACGCCGATCTGGGTCCGAAGGTGGGGTTGTCGCCCTCGGCCGCGAGGCTCCGGCTGCAGCGGCTGATCGACACCAAGGCGGTCCAGGTCGTCGGAGTGACCGACCCGATGACCATGGGCCGGCAGACGATGGCACTCCTGGGCCTGCGCATCGACGGCGATCCCAGGGCGGTCGCCGAGGAACTCTCCCGGCACGACGAAGTCGTGTACACGGTCCTGACGGCCGGCGGCTTCGACCTGTTCGCCGAGGTGGTGTGCGCTCAGCCCCGGGATCTTCTGGACTTCGTCAACGACGTCGTGCGGCCCGTCGAGGGTGTCGCGTCCGTGGAGAGCTTCCCCTACTTCGCGATTCACACCCACCGCTTCCTGTGGCACGTCGACTGAGGCATTCGAGCGTCCGAGCCCTGTTCGCCCGCACCAGCCGAGGGAACCCACATGCTGCCCGACGAGTACCGCACGATCGACTTCTTCACCGAGGACGCCCTTCCCGTACCCCGCTTGGCGCCGGAAGAGGCCGAGCTCATCGCTGCCGAACACCTCGGCATCACCGCTCGCGCGCAGGCGCTGGGCAGCCAGCAGGACGCCAACTTCCTGCTGCACGCCGACGACGGGACGCCCACGGCGATTCTGAAGATCGCCAACCCCGCCTTCGGCACGGTGGAGATCGAAGCCCAGGACGCGGCAGCCGACCTGATCGCCTCGGCCCGCCCGGAACTGCGCATCGCCACGGTCCTGCGCCGCCCCGACGGCTCCCCGCGGCGCACGACGGTGGACACCGACAACGGCCCGGCCGTCGCGCGCCTGCTGCGCCACTTGCCCGGAGGCACCCTCTCGGGACCACGGCACCTTTCCCCCGGCGCCGTGGCCGGCATGGGCACGATCGCCGGAAAGGTCAGCACCGCCCTGCGCGACTTCCGGCACCCGGGCCTCGACCGCGTGCTCCAGTGGGACCCGCGGCACGCCGATCGCGTCGTCGCCAAGCTCGCCGGGCACATCGACGAACCCGACCGGCGCACCGCCGTCCGGACCGCGACCGCCGAGGCCTGGGCACAGGTCCACGAGCTCGCCGCCACGCTGCCGTCGCAGGCCGTGCACCTGGACCTCACCGACGACAATCTGATCCGCCGTCCCGACAGCCGTCCGCCCATGCCGGACGGGGTCATCGACTTCGGTGACGTGACCACGAGCTGGGCGGTCGGCGAACTCGCCGTGTCACTGTCCTCGATACTCCACCACGACGGTATGGAGCCCCACCATGTGCTGCCGGCCGTCCGCGCCTTCCACGCCGTTCGGCCGCTCTGCCCCGAGGAAGCCGAGGCGGTGTGGCCGCTCGTGGTCCTGCGCGCCGCCGTCCTGGCGGCCAGCGGGCGGCACCAGGCCGCCGTCGACGAGGACAACGCCTACGCCAAGGCCGCGCTCGACCGCGAATGGCGCATCTTCGAACAGGCCACCCGCCTGCCCCTGCCGGTGATGACCCGCCTCATCAGGGACGCGACCGGCACGGCCGACGTGCCTGCCAGGACCGCGCAGGCCGGTGCGCCGGTGCGCCCTCTCCTGCGGGACCTCTCCGCCGCCGACATCACCGTCCTCGACCTGTCCACCGACGCCGATTCCATGGACCACGGAGCCTGGACCGACGCCGGCACCGAGGCCCGGCTGGTGACCTCCGCGTTCGCGGACGGAGCGGCCGCCGTCGCCACCCGGTACGCCCAGGCGCGACTCACCCGGACACCGGCGCTGTCGGCGCTGTCCAGCGCCACCGTGCCCACCGGACTCGACCTCTGGCTCGGCCGGGACGCCGTGGTGCAGGCGCCCGCCGCGGGGAAGGTCCTCGCCGCGACGCCGGGCCACGTGGAACTCACCTACGGCGCGCAGACACTGTCGCTGACCTTCCCCCGCACGGTCCAGCCCCTGGTCACCACCGGTGCGACGGTGCGGGCGGGCGAGGACATCACCCATCTCGGCCCCGGCGCCTCGGTCCACGTCGCGCTGCGCGACGCCGACGGCCCCGCCGCCCCGCGCCTGGTCCGTCCGGAGTACGCCGCCGGCTGGCTCGCGCTCACCGCCGACCCCGCCCCGCTCCTCGGCCTCCCGGCCGACTCCGGCCGTACGCGCGACAGGGACCTGCTCGACCGGCGTGACGCCGCGTTCGCCACCGTGCAGGAGCACTACTACGCCAACCCGCCGCGTATCGAACGCGGTTGGCGCCACCATCTGCTGTCCACCGACGGCCGGTCGTACCTCGACATCGTCAACAACGTCACCCCACTGGGCCACGCCCACCCCCGCGTCGAGCGGGCCGTCTCCCGGCAGTTGCGACGGCTCAACACCAACTCGCGCTTCCACTACGCCTCCGTGGTGGAGTTCACCGAGCGCCTGGCCGCCCTTCTCCCCGACCCGCTGGACACGGTGTTCCTCGTCAACTCCGGTTCGGAAGCGGTGGATCTGGGTCTTCGCCTGGCCATCGGAGCCTCCGGCCGGTCCGACGTCGTCGCGCTGCGCGAGGCGTACCACGGCTGGACGTACGCCTCCGACGCGGTCTCCACCTCGCTCCAGGACAACCCGAACGCCCTGGCCACCCGCCCGAGCTGGGTGCACACCGTGGACTCGCCCAACTCCTACCGCGGCCGCCACCGCGGAGCGGATGCCGTGCGCTACGCACCCGAGGCCGTCGCGGTGATCGACGAACTGGCCGCTGCCGGCCGCCCGGCGGGAGCGTTCATCGGCGAGACCTTCTACGGCAACGCCGGAGGAGTCGCCCTTCCCGACGGCTATCTCGCCCAGGTGTACGCGGCGGTACGACGTCACGGCGGCCTGGCCGTCGCCGACGAGGTCCAGGTCGGATACGGCCGCCTGGGACACTGGTTCTGGGGCTTCGAGCAGCAGCAGGTCGTCCCCGACATCGTCTGTGTCGCCAAGGCCATGGGCAACGGACACCCCCTCGGCGCCGTCATCACGTCCAGGGCGGTCGCGGACCGGTACCGCGACCAGGGCTACTTCTTCTCCTCCACCGGCGGCAGCCCCGTCTCCAGCATCGTGGGCCTCACCGTCCTGGACACCCTGCGCGACGAGGACCTCCAGGGCAACGCGGCGCGCGTCGGCGGCCATCTGAAAAGCCGGCTCGAGGCACTGGCCGACCGCTACGGCATCATCGGCGCCGTCCACGGCTCGGGCCTCTACCTCGGCCTCGAACTCGTCCGGGACCGCGCCGGCCTGGAACCCGCCACACAGGAGACCGCCGAACTCTGCGACCGCATGCTCGACCTCGGAGTGATCGTCCAGCCCACCGGGGACCACCTCAACATCCTCAAGATCAAACCACCGCTGTGCATCGACACCGCCGCGGCCGACTTCTTCACCGACATGCTCGACCTGGCCCTCACCCAGCTCGGCCACTCCCGCTGACGCCGCGCCGGCGGGCGGGTTCGCGTTCTTGACTTGCTCCTCGGGCTGAAGGGCGAGGAGCAAGTCAATGTCCAAAGTCTCTGCGGCCGGCGACGTGCCCACGTGCACCGCTCACCGGGAAAGGCCGTATCAGCCGGAGTCCGGGACTCCGTATAGGAGTTCGTCGCCTGCGGGGAAGCGGGCGGTGCCGCCCTCCTCCCATGTGACCACGATGGCCAGCCCGCCCATGGGTCCCCGGTCGGTGTTCGCCGTTCTGACCGTGCGCCACACGCCCTCGTAACCGATCACGTCACCGGGGGTGATGAGGGCCGCGCGTTTCGTCGGGACGTTCAGTCGAGCTCTGCGGGGTGGACGTGCTTCAAAGGGGCGTCCCATTCGATGCCACCCCCTTTGGGGCGGATGTACGCGGTCCGGCTGATGACCCTTCCGGTGTCCTTCAGGCGTTCCTCGATCACGTCCTGGAGTTCACCGGTGCGTCCCGAGACCTTGTCTTCGACGAGCGTGCCCTGCGGATAAGGCAACTCGCCGTGACTGAGCATTGTTGCGGGGTTCTCGATCTGTGTCATGCTCCCTCGTCCCAGCTGGGCATACGTGTGTTACCCAAGACAACTGCCGCCGAGGGAAGCCAACTTGCACAGCTCTTGCACAAGGGCCGGGTGCTGGAGGGGCGGAGTGAGACGATGGGACACAACGGACGTCGAGCGGGGAAGACGCACAGTATGAGCGCGATCAAGATTCCCGGACCTGGTACGAACGTGGCCGTCTGCCGCAAGGCACGTGGCATCAGCCAGGTCGCCCTTGCCCGGCGGGCGGGTGTGTCGGTTTCACTCCTCAGCAAGATCGAGATCGGTGATCGCGCTCTCACGCAGGGCATCGCGGCCTCTCTCGCGCAGGCCATGGGGCTCACGCTCGATGAGCTGCTGGGCACGGAACCCGTCGCCAAGACGGATGAAGCCAGCCTGGCCGCGCTCAACTACGCCATCCGGCGATTCGACATCCCGGACGCCCCGCCGCTCCACCCCGAGGACCTGCCACGCGAACTGGCGGCGCTGAACGAGCACCGCTACCGCACCGAACTGGGGGCCGTTCTTCAGAAGCTGCCCGGGGTGCTGACGAGGTCGACCGGCTACGCGCACGCCACGCAGTCGCCGGACGCCTGGACCCGCGTCGCGGACGTGTACTCGGTGGTCTACTGGCTGGCCGCCCGGCACCGCTGGATGCACCTCGCCGAATTGGCCGTGATGAAGCAGCGGTTGGCGGCCGAGCGTGCCCACCCGATCGCCGCCACGGTGGCAGCTCGCGACGAGGCCGGAGCCTTCCTCAACTCGGGTGACTTCGCGGGAGGACTGGCCATCGTCGATCGGGCGATCGTCGAGGCCGAGTCGATGCTCGAGGGCCACGACCGGGCATACGGCCTGGGCATCCTGCACCTGCGCGGCCTGACGCTGGCCGGTCGCCTCAAGGACAAGCGGACGGTCCAGCAGCACATCGACGCCGCATGGCGGGTGGCCGACGAGTTCGCCGAGGACATCGAGGATCACGGAATCCACTTCGGGCCGGAGAACACGGCGGTGCACGTGATCTCCACGACGTCCGATCTGGAGGACCACCGTCGCGCGCTGGACACGGCCGACGACCTGGTCCGGGGTGGCCTGACGCTTCCGGCGACGAGGGTCGGGCCGTTGCACATGAACATCAGCCGGTCTCAGCTCGCCCTGGGCGACCGGGACGCTGCCCTTGAATCGCTCGAAGAAGCGTGGAACGTCGCTCCCGAGATGGCCCGCGTCCACCCGACGAGCCAGGAGCTCATGCGCGTACTGACCTCACTGCACCGCCGGAGCAACCCGAGGCTGACACGGCTGGCCAAGCGCGCGGGTGTGCCCTTCTGATCGGCCAGCCAAGGCGCGCGCTCCAGCTAGGCTCAGAAGATCACTGTTTTTAGACCACGCGAGGGGCCATGGCCGTCACATACTTGATGCTCGCGCGGGTGCCTGAAGGAGGCTTGGGTGCGTTCGACGCGTATGAAAGTGCCGTCCTGCCACTCCTCGCCGAGTACGGAGGGTGTCTTCAGCGCCGACTGCGCACGCTGGATGACCGGGTCGAGGCCCACCTTGTGACCTTTCCCGACAGTGAGGCGCTCGATGCCTACCGAGCGGATCCCCGGCGTTCCACCGCTGCACCATTGCTGGAGTCGTCTGGGGCAGTGATCGAACTACTCGCGGTGCGCGACGTGGAGTGATGGCCCCCCTGTCTGTAGCGCGACCGCCTACGCGCGGCCGCCGTCAAGACTGTATGAACGACCGTTGACGAACGCTGACCATCCGGCGTCATGGACACTTCTGGCCAGCCTGGTGCGCGCGTCCTTTGACCGCCAGGTCTTCCACGCCGATCGCTTGGTTGTCGCGGATCAGCTCATCCGACCGTGGGCCGTGGAACACCGCGCCCCCGCCACCCGGGTACGGGTGCGGGGGCGCGGACGCCCGCGTCAGCAGGGCTGACGCGGGTTTTCCGGCTATGCCTCCTCGCGAGATCTCGCCGATCTCACCACAAGGACCATGGACCACACGAAGAGCAGGGTCCCCGGGGTCATGAGGAGGGCGTCCCCCAGCAGCCGGTGGCCGGAGGGGATGCGTGAGGCGGCGATGAGGCATATCCCCACGCCGGCCATCAGGCTGATCCGGACCGGAAAGGCCGTCCCGGACCTGCGGCGCCGCGGTGACCAGTCGATACCGCGCACACGGAGCAAGCCGTCTGCGATCAGGAAAGCTCCCACTGCGAACCCCGTGACATACGTGACGACGTCTGCGGTGCCGGTGTTCATGCTCGGACTCGCCTCATTTCTGTGCTGATCGCTTGAATCTCGAATCGTGCCGCGGCGAGTCGGGAAACCGTCCCGCCGCGGCACGGTCACATGGGGGGACTACCGGTGCCAGACGTAACCCCCGACCGGCGCCCAGTGCTTGTGCCAGCTCCAGTTCGACCAGGTCCAGTACGCGGCAAAGTACACCCGGAAGTAGATGCCGTGGTTGTGTCCCGCGTCATCGATCCAGTCCAGGCCGGCCGCCGTGACGTAGGCGACGGCCGAGATGGCCCCGCACACCGCCGCCGCCGGCGCACCGATGAGCGAGAAGAGGCCGGCGGCCGCGCAGGCGCCCGCGACCGTGGCACCGAACACCAGGGCGTCGATCAGCATGGTGGTGGCGTACTCGCTCAGGTAGAGCGAGCACGTCTTGTGGTAGGTGCCGCTGTAGCACGTACCGTACGTGCTGGTGCCCTCGGGGTCGTACTGCGTGAGCGGGTTCTGGTCGCCGTAGTCGTAGGAGTTGGCGGAACCGCCGGACACCGAGTCGACCTGACCGAACCGTCCCGTGGCCGTGTTGTAGCCGCGAGCGCCCATCAGGATCTGGCCGCCGAGCGCCAGGCCGGAGCGCTGCGCTCCGCCCTGCCAGCCGTACGTGCCAGGCGCACCGGTCTCCGCGGCGCCGAACTCGCTGTAGGTGAAGGTGCCGGTGACCGAGGAGGCGGCCGCCGGGTCCACCGTCGCCATCACGTCGCCGTGCAGGCTGACGAGCTGGAGTGTCGTCCCGGAGTTGGTGACCTGGGCGGCGAGGCCCGTGACCGTGGCGACGTTGCGGCTCCACCCGCCCGCCGAGTCGGACGTCCACGCGGGGGTGTCCGCGCCGGTCGCGTAGTGGTTGGTGTAGGTCAGGCCGGTCGCGCTGTCGGAGTACGACGCCTGCCGGTTGCCCTGGGGGTCGAGCTGCCAGTTGAGCGTGCGCGAACCCTGGGTCTGGCCCGCGAGCATGCTGTTGGCGTAGTAGGTGGCGGTGAGGTCGCTGCCCGAGGCGTCCACCGCCGGGGTGGTGGTGATGTCTCCCTGGGTGTCGTAGGTGTAGCCGGCGTTGACCAGCCGGTCGGCGGCGTCGTAGACCGAGGACGCCGTCGTGGTGGTGCCGCTCTGGCAGCTGCCGTCGACCGCGGGCAGTCCGGTCGTCGCGGAGAGCCGGTTGGAGTCGGCGTCGTAGCCGTAGCCGCGGGTGGTGCACTGGCTGGACTGGGTGTCGGTGACGGCACTCAGGCGGTCGGCCGCGTCATAGCTGTAGGTCTGGTTGCTGTTCAGCGTCGAGCGGTCGACCCAGTCACCGAAGGCGTTGGTGTCGATGCTGTCGGTGAGGGGGCTGGTCCAGTTGCTGTTCGTGTAAGTGAGGTCGGTGGCCGTCCCCGTGGCGTCGTAGGTGTAGGCGCCCACGGTGCCGTCGGGGTAGTTCTGGGTGACGACGCTGCCGTCCGGGTCGTAGGCGAAGGTGAACGTGCCGGCCTGGGAGTCGGCCTCCGTGGTCACCGCGCCGGTGTGGTTGGAGCCACCGTTGTAGGTGAGGGTCGCGGTGCCCTTGCCGTCGTCACGGGTGAGGACCCGGTCCGCCAGGTCGTAGGTGAACTGGCTGACGTTTCCGGAGGCGTCGGTGTAGCTGGTGACGTTGCCGAAGTCGTCGTACGCGGTCTTCAGCTCGGCCGTGACGGCGCCGCCGGCGTCGAGGTTCTGCCTCGAGGTGGGCAGGCCGCTGGTGTCGCTGTAGACGTTCTTGGACGCCGGGACCGCGGTGCCCATGCCGGTGCCGGCGGTGGCCAGCGTGGAGCCGGCCGGCCGGCCCGCCGCGTCGTAGGTCGAGGTGGCGGTGCGGGTCGCGGTGGTGCCGGCGGCGGTCGTCCAGGTCTCGGTCTGGGTGAGCGGCTCCAGGTAGACGTTGTAGGTGTACTGGGTGGTCTTCAGGCCTGCCAGGCCGCTGGTTCCGGGCTGGGCGGCGGGCTTGGTCTTGCAGACCAGGTTGGCCCAGGCGGGCTTGTTGCCGCAGTCCGAGTCGGCGCTGTTGGCGCCGGCGGTGTAGTAGACGGTGCGCGTGGTGCCGGCGCCGTTGCCGCCGGAGTTGCTCGGCATACGGGACTCGACGGGCAGGGACTGGCCGCTGTAGAGATTGGCGTCCTCGTTGTACGTCGTCGTCCTGACGATGCCGAGGTGGCCGGTGCCGGGGTCGGTCACCGTCTGCAGCGGGGTGTGCAGCGTCCAGCCGGTGTTGTCCGTGCCGATGCTGTAAAGGTTCTGGGTGACCCGGGCGTCGGTGTCGGAGGCGCCGGGGATGTCGGCGCCGACACTGGCGGTCGTCGTCTGGGTGGTCACCAGGCCGTAGGGCTGACCGTTGGCGTCGCGGTCGCTGTTCGGGGCGCCCTCGTCGTAGGTGTTGTGCGTGTGTGTGCGGATGGCCTGCAGGACGCCACCGGTGCTCGCCTGGCGGGCGGGACCGTAGACGTCGAGCAGCTGGCTGCCGTCGGCCGAGTACAGGTACCGCATGTCGAGCTGGTTCGCGGTGCCGGCAGGGTCCGCCGCGGCCAGGGCGGTGGCCCGGTTGGCCGCGGACAGCTCGCGCACGGTGTTGCCGTACTGGTCGTACTCGGTGGTGGTGATGTTCCAGCCGTTGTTGTAGGCGGCGGTGTTCACCTCGCGGCCGTTGGCGTCGTAGTACAGGATCTGCGCGTACGTCCAGTCGGACGGCGGGGTGCCGCTCGGCGCGTGGTCCGGCGGGAAGACGGCGACGGCAGAGACCGGGGCGTCCTGCTGGCCCCAGGTCGCGGCGGTGGTCGCGTCCAGGTTCGCCGGGCCGCCGGCCGTGGTGGTCAGCGGAACGCTGTAGACGACCACGGTCTTGGCGGAACCGCTGCCGTGCGCGGCGTCATGCGCGCGGGTGACGGAGGTCAGCTTGCCGTAGTCAGCGCTGCCCGACGTGGTGTTGTACGTCATGGTCCACGGGGCGAGGGTTCCGGCCGTGGACTGGGCGGGGCTGATCGAGGTGAGACGCCCGAAGTCGGAGCTGCCGGCGGTCTCGTTGTAGGTGTACGTGTTCTTCAGCGCGGGGCTGATCCGCGGGTCCCACTCCGCGATGAGCCGGCCGGAGGCGTCGTAGCTGTAGCTCGCCACGGCGGTCCGGGTGAGGGTGGCGCCGTCGGAGGTGACGAAGTCGACTTCCGACACGTTCTTGGTCGTGCTGTCGTACGTGAGCTGCAGGGCGCGGCAGCCCGCGTCCCAGGTGCTCGCCGACGGCGGGTTGGGGCAGGCCGTGGTGCTGGGGGTGCCGGCGGGCGCGTTGGCGTCCGGGGCTATGACCAGGACGGGCTTGCCGTAGGCCGGGTCGGTGCTCGTCGCGTCGTACACGTAGCCGGTGGCGTTGTTGCCTCCGCCGGGCCGGGTCACGGACGACGGCAGGTAGCTGCCGGCGGCGGAGCCCGCCGGGTGGGTGAAGGTGACGACGACGCCGCCCTCGCCGGTCAGCGTGAAGGCGCCCGACTTCTTCGTCAGGGTCAGCCCGAGGCCGGCCGCGGTGCCCTGTGCGGTGTACGAGGTGACGCCGCTGCCGTCGGTGGCGCCGGTGGCGAAGGTCAGCTCGGAGCCGTCGGCGCGGGTCAGCACTACGTAGCTGCTGGACTCGGTGACCGAGGACCAGGCCGCGCCGGTGCCGATCACCGGCAGGGTCGTGGTCCAGCCCGGCCCGAAGAGGGACGGGGCCGCGGGGGCGAGGGAGTTGAAGGTACGGCTGACGGTCAGACCGCTGTTGAAGGAGGCGATCGTGGCGTCGGTCGCGCGGACGGAGGCGTTGCCCGACTGCAGGCCCACGGTGACCGGTCCGGCATTGGTGGTGCCGAAGTCGACGCCGGTGCCGAGCCGGTCCAGGGTGACGTTGACCGGCAACGTGGTGATCGCGTTGTTGCCGGCGGAGTCGGTGAAGACCGCCTGGATCTGGAGCAGACCGTCATCGGCGACCGTGTGGGTGACGCTCCAGGTCAGCGCCGGCGACTGCACACCGCCGGTGACGGAGTTCACGGCCACCGGCCAGGTGACGGCCGAAGTGCCGTTCTTCACGTCCCCGGCGGGGATGTTCACGAAGCTCCCGCTGGCGCCCTGGCGGTACTGGAAGGTGACCTTCGCGGAACCGGCCGGGGCGTTGGCCTGCAGGGGGAACGTGGTGGAGGTGGTGTCCTGGTCCTTCGGGGAGGTCAAGCCCGCCGTGCCCACGCCGAAGGAGAAGGCCGTGACGGTGGACTGGTTGTACGAGTCGTCGAAGGTCTTCCCGTACAGCGTGTGCCAGCCGTTGACGGGGTTGATCGAGACGGTGAGCGGGTCACCGCCGGTGCCGTTCGGGTCGGCCAGCTTGGTGGTCGGGTTGGCGTTGTCCAGGGACCAGTAGTAGCCGGCGCCGTCCGTGGACGTGCTGTCCAGGGTGCAGATCTCGGTGCCGGTGTGGGAGGACCACGCTCCGGCCGTGAAGTCGGGGCAGGTGATGGTCGGCGCGTTCGGCGGGGTGACGTTGAAGCCGAACTTGCCGTAGCCGGACCATGCGCTGGTGTCCGTGCCGTCGGATGCCTGGACCCGCCACTGGATGTGCGGGCGGGTCGAGCCGATCACGGTCGACGGCATGGTGACCGAGCCGGTCGTGCCCGAGGCCACCGTCTTGGTGCCGGTCCACATCACTCCGGTGCCCTCGGAGGTGTAGGCCGGGTCGTGGGAGACCTCGAACGTCAGCGTGACGTTGCCGCCGTCCGCGTCCGTGGACTTCGCCGAGAACGTCGGTGACGCCGACGTCGACTTGATGGTGTTGACGGTGGTGGTCACGAGCGGGGACGCGGCCATGCCGGTCGGCGTACCGGGCAGCGAGTTGTACGTGACCGTCAGGTGGGGCTCGACCGAATCGTCACCGGAGACGTAGTTGGCCGAGCGGAAGCGCCGCCAGGTCAGGGAGTCCGTCTCCGAGGCGCCGCGGACCTGGAACCCGTAGTTGGTCGAAGCACCGGATGTCCAGGACCTGACGATGTTGTCGACGTCCCAGTGCATGTTGCCCGCGGGGCATGACGAGCTGTAGCCCAGGGCGGCGGTGTTGGTGACGGCATCGGTGGTCGTCGTGCCCGGCTGGGCGCCCCAAGTGACCGTGGAGGAGTCCCAGTTCGTCGTGATACGGCGCACCTGCACACCCGCACCGGCGGTGGAGCAGGTGGACGAGTAGTACGAGTACAGCTGCAGGTCCGTGTCGGTGATGTGCTTGCCCGCGAACTTGGACACGTCGAACTTCAGGTACGAACGGGCGAGGTCCGTACCACCGTCGTAGGTGCCGGCCTTCAGTTCGGCGGAGGATATCTGGGAGTCCGGGTAGTCCGGGTTCTGCACCCAGGTGTCGGTGGTCACGGCCAGGGTCGTGGCCGGGTCGACGATCACCGGGTACGTCAGGTCCGGCTTCGCGAAGAACGCGGGGGACGGCGACAGCAGCAGCGCACTGTCGGCGGCCTTGCTGCCGCGCTTCACCTCGGTGGGGATGGTGGCGACATTGCGCGGCCCGCCCGAACGCGGGTCACGGGAGGAGTCCCACATCGACGGCGCGGGCGCTGAGGCGACCAGCTTGCCGGCCTTGTTGCGCAGACCGAGATGGCCCGCCTTGTCACTGGAGAGCGCCAGCCCGGAGGTGTGGGTGGGCAGGTCGAACTTCAGCGGCTTGACCGGGGCCTGCCGGATGATCAGGACGTGCGAGAACCCGGTGGGCAGCGCCGTCACCTTGAGGTCCACGCCCGGCTGGACGTTGGGGTAGGTGGCGCTGTCGCCGGACACCGTCGGCCGCGGAAGGCGGCCCGGCCAGGAGACCCCGAAGGCGCGCGCGTCCTGCTGGATCGAGGCGAACGAGCCGGTGCCGCCGTTGGATATGGATATATCGGCCGCGGCCCACTTGGGGTGCCACGCACCGGACTTCTCGTCCTGGACGAGCGTGGTGTCGATCGAGTGCCACGTCCCGGAAGCCCGGTCCTTGACCCGTACGGGGCCCGGGGTCTCGGCCGTGGTCCACGTGCCGTCCGGGTTGGCGAAGGTCTGCGAGGTCTCGGCGCGCTCCGAGACCACCTCGACCCGCGTCTTCTGCTTGCGGGCCGCCATCATCGCCGACAGCGGGTCGGGCCGCTCCGTCACGAGCGGAGCCTTCGAACTCTTCCCGGAGGCGGCCTGGGCCGGCGTTGCGAGCGCCGTCCCGAGCATGGTGGACAGCATGGCGGTCGTTGTGACCGCCGCCGCCCATCTTCTTACACGGGGCCCTAGGGCCCCACCAGCAATGTCACGTGCGAACACGAATCCGGCCTTTCCACCCAAGGTGTGAAGCGCTCCCAAGGGCAGTGACTGTTCAAGATCACTCCGAGGGGGCGTGTGAATATCTCAGGTGCGAATCGCCGTCGATCCCGGCTGCGTATGGGAAGAGTGGGGTTTGGTCAAGCCAAACCCAAAAAATGGCCTGATCGTGCCGAGGTGGCGCCGCTATGGAACTCCGGCGGTCGTCCGAATTGCAAGGGTTTGAGGGCAATGGGCGCCTGACGTGGCCGTTCGGGGGTGGGGTCCGGCAACCTCCCGTCTCGGCAGGGCGATTGCCTGTTCTTTAGGGAAGATCATCGTGAATCGGGACAGATCTGCAGGGAGTTCGACCCACCGCCCATCTCCTCGGGTATCGATGCGTGCTGCAGGCCGTCGGGCGTGGGATGGCCTGCCTGTTCAGCCAGCTGCCGGCTGTTCTTTCGGGCCACCGGGGCGAGTAGTGCGCGCACGTGGTCCCGCATGCGGCGGCGTGGTTCGACGCGGCCGAAGTGGTGCCCGATGGTGGTGAAGAGGTGGTCCGGGTCGCGGTCCCGGCGGGGTTGTCAGCGGCTGGCCGCGAAAGGTTGTTGAGTGTGCGTAACCATGAGGGAGTGGTGACGTTATCAGCGTATGAAGACGGCCACCATGCCCTCGGTGGACGCCGGGCGGACACCGGCCCGCGGGGACGGCGGCCGGTCCGCCGCCCGGCCGCCGGACGGCGTGCAGCAGCTCACTGGGCCCCCATGACGCGCGGTGCAGCCCGCCGTCGGACTCGGAGGGTTCGGCGGCCGACGTGTCCAGGTCGATGCGCACGGTACGGACGGTTCCCGTGAACTCGTTGTCGAGGACGGGGTAGTCGTCGGTCACCGGCGTGCTCAGGTCCACTCCGACGTCGAGCGTCCGCACCTCGTGCCGTCCCGGTGTCAGGGGCCGGTCGCCGCGCACGGTGTACAGGCTCATCCCGAAGTAGCTGTAGACGTAGGCCGGTCTTCCGTCGGTGACGTACAGGGACCAGCCGCCGAACCGGCCCCCCTGCGCGATGAGCACGCCCTGCGCGGTCGTTCGCGGCACCACACGCCACCACCGGCCGATCGGACCGCCGCGCGGCGACGATTCGTCCCGAGGGACCGCACACACCTGCTCCGCGCGGTGGAAAGGCAAACCTTCCGGCGGCCGACGTCCACAGCCCGAGTGAATCATCCGGCTTTCCGCTCGGTGCCGGTGGTTGAGTCTCGTACGGTCGGCGTCATGCTGAGGTTGGGGAAGGCACCGGACCCGCTCGGAGTCCGGACGAGTGGCTGCCGTTGGACCAGAGCCGCCCAGGGTGGTGGGCGGGCGAGCGCCGGGCGGTGCGGATGATGTCGATCGGACCGTTCGTCGGCTGCTGGGTGCTGACGGTGTCCCTGCTGATCCGGGTCGGGGGCGCGTACGGACGGGTACGGACACGGCTGCTGCTGTTGGCCGGCTCCGCGGCCGCCGGCGGTGTCTATCGGGTCGCGATCGCCGTCCTGTCGGATCGACCGGCGCCGGGGCTGGACTCCCGAAGCCTGGTCGGTCTGGCGGTGGTCACCGGAGTGACGGTCGCGGTCGGGCTGGGGATGGCCGGTCTGGTGGTCGCGGCCGATGCCGGCACCGGTAGACACGCGTGGCTGCGGCGCCTGCTGGACGGGACCGTCACGGCCGGGGCCGTGTTCCTTTCGGGATGGGTGCTCCTGGGTAGGGGCGGTGATGGCTGGCGGCCCGAGACGGGGATGGTGGGCTTACTGTGGACTGCGGAAGTGGTGTTCCTCAGTTTTCTGCTCGCCCTGCGCCGCCTCGTACGGAGCGACCAGCAGGCCACGTTGTGGGTGGCGATCGTCGGACTGTCCCTCATGCTGATCGGCGACACCGTGCGACTGTGGACGGTCGGCCCGCACGGTCCCGAGGGGACGTCCCTGCTGGCCGACGGCTGCGATACCGCAGGACTGCTGGTCGTCGGAGTCGCCGCCTGGGTGCCCGGCGGGGCGAGCGTCCTGGGCGCCGGCCGGCCGGCGCTGCGGTCCGGGATGGAAGGCGCCGCGGCGTTCATTCCCCTGACCGTGTGCACGGTGACGGCGCTGGGATACGCGTTGGCGCCCCTTGCCAGCGACCCGGTGCCGCTGTGGGTCGGCGGGACGGCGCTGCTCGGCCTCTGGGCACGCCAGACGTTCCTGCCGGGCAGGAACGCCGGAGAGGACGAGTGAGGCAACCGGCCGGACCGGGAGGCCGGCGGCGTGGACGTGACCCGCACGTGCGGTCACTCCATGGCCAGGCCGCCGTGGATGTCGCGGACCTGCACCACGTTCGGTCCGCCACGTTGTCCGGGCGCTTAGGGCCTGTCCGGCGGATCAAGTCGCAGGAGGGCGTGCCATCCCCCGCGTCTGCGGCATGATCCGCCGGACAGGCCCTAGCCCGCCGACGAGCAGCCGGCTGTACACGCTGTCCAGGCCGAGCGGGCCCCCGCCGTGGTGCGGCTTCTCCGTCATGTCGGCTTCCCCTTCACCGGGTTGGCGAGCGCGACGCCGGCCAGGACCGTGTTGGTGGCCGAGATCAGCGTGGTCAGCGCCGCGGTACGCGGCGCGACCCGGCCGCTCAGACTCAGCGTGGCCGCCGTCGCGGTGTCACTGCCGTGGATCAGGACGCCGTCGCGCAGGCTCTCCCGCAACCGCTCGTCGCGGTGGGTCAGCAGATCGAGGCCGAGCAGGATCGTACGGATCCCGAGCCGGAACGCGTACACGGCCGCCGGACTGGGCGGCTCACGGTCGGGGTCGAGGCGCCGGATGAGCAGTTCGGGTGCGAGCAGTCCGGCGGCCCCGTTGACGATGCGGATGCCGGCGAACGCGTACACCGGGACAGCCCGAGCGACGGCTTTACCGGGAGTCTTGCAGAAAGCCCCGGCGTGAACGACTCCGTTGGGGAATGTGCCATCGACAAGACGAACGACACGGCACTGCTCGAATCACGCCTTTCCCAACGGAGTCGTTCACGCCGGGGATGAATGCATCTCAAGGCTGCTCTGACGTGCACCTTAGTGGTCGGCTCCGGAAGTCCTTCGGGGGTTGACGGGAGGTTCGTCAGGCGCGCACCCGGGATGGTGGTAGGGATTGCCCCAGGGCGGATGCACCTGCTGACCGGGCTGTAGGCGGGTGCGGTCGTACGTAGCGTCGGCGACATGAATTCCCCATACCCAGAACGCAGTTCACGTTCCGCGTTTCGTTGGCTGAGCACCGGGATGGTCCTGGCCGGCCTGGCCGCTACGACGGTGACGGCCGGAGCCGCCTCGGCGGGGGCGGTGCCCCGAAGCGATCGCGGAGGGTTGGTATCCGCTCAGCGGGTGAGCACGCCGGCAGACACCGCACCGGCCACGGCCACCGCACACACGCGGTCCTTCCAAGGCACGCTCCCCGCGCCGATCGGCCCCTACGCCGCCGGCGAGGACGTCATCCACCTCACCGACGCGAGCCGTCCCGACCCGTGGGTGCCGTCATCCGGCCCCCGCCAACTGACCGTCACGATGGTCTACCCGGCCGTCCCCGGGACCGGGACTCCGGCCCCTTATATGACCCTCGCCGAGGCAGCCGGATCCCTCCAGCGCCGGAAGTTGCCGGCGAGCTCCGGCGTCACCCCGCAGAACCTTTCCAGCGTCACCACTCACGCCTTCGACGGCGCGCGGCCGCAGAGGGGCAAGTATCCGCTGGCGGTCCTCTCACCCGCGTACGAGGACCCGCGCATGGTGCTCACCTCACTCGCGACCGACCTGGCCAGTCACGGCTACGTCGTCGCGCTCGTCGGCCACACCTACGAGGACAGCGGCGAGACGCTGGCGAACGGCCAGACGCCGCCGTGCGCGATCTGCGATGACCCGGCGCTCGACTTCGACTCCGTCGCCGCCAGCCGCGCACTGGACGTGTCCTTCGTGATCGACCAGTTGACGCATGGCAATACCGCGTGGCGCCTGGCACACCTCATCGACAAGCACGAGATCGGCATGGCCGGACACTCCCTCGGCGGAGCGGCGGCGGCCGCCACGATGATCGCCGACCCGCGAGTACGGGCCGGAGTGAACATGGACGGCGCCTTCCACCCGGCCCCGATGCCCGGCCAGATCAACCGGCCGTTCCTCATGCTGGGTGCGGCCGACAACCACCCGGTCGGCGGCCACGACACCACGTGGGGGCAGACCTGGGCCGCCCTCGGCGGCTACAAGAAGTGGCTGACGGTCGCCGGCGCCGACCACTTCAGCTTCAGCGACCTGGACCTGCTTCTGGAGGAGGCCGGGTTCCCGACGCCGCCCCTCTCCCCGGAACGCGGGGTGATGATCACCCGCGAGTACGTGACAGCGTTCTTCGACCAGACGCTGAAGAGGATCCACAGTCCGCTGCTGGACGGCCCCTCGCCGAACAATCCGGAAGTACTCTTCCAGAACTAGTGTGGTGCGCCGAAATCAGCGGGAGCTGTCGCGCAAGGCCAAGGGATCGAAGAACCGGGCCAAGGCCCGTATCAAGGTCGCACGCCAGCACGCCAAGGTGACGGACCGGCGCCGGGACTTCCACCACAAGGCATCCACACAGATCATTCGCGACAACCAAGCGGTGTACGTGGAAAGCCTCGCGGTGTCCGGTCTCGGGCGTACCCGGCTCGCCAAGTCCGTGCACGATGCGGGATGGTCCGCGTTCGTCGGCATGCTGGAGTACAAGGCGGCTCTGCACGGCCGCACCTTCGCCAAGGTGGACCGCGCCTTCCCGTCCTCTCAGGTCTGCTCGGCCTGCGGATTCAGGGACGGCCCCAAGCCCCTGCACGTCCGGGAATGGACGTGCAGCGTATGCGGCACCGTGCACGACCGCGACCACAACGCAGCACGCAACGTCCTCTTCGAAGGACGCCGAATCGTCGCCACCGGACGGGTGGAGACGCCAAACGCCTGTGGAGCGCCGGTAAGACGGGCACACGTGCCCGCACAGCGCGTTGAAGCAGGAAGCCCCCGGAAGGGACAGACGACTCAGGCCGGAATCCCTGGACTTTAGGCCAGGGAGCACGTCAAGGGAGGCCATCACGTCTCCTGACGGTGCGGTGATTCATGCGGTGACGGGTGACTGTCGCCACACCCCCCGCCGGGGGAGACAAACACCCCGGAAAAACTGCGATTAACACACTATGGAAACCAGGGTTCTCCTGCACCTCGAGCCCCGGGACTTCACCGCGAGCCCCGGAGCCCGCGTGGACCGCCGCCCCCTGCGCCGCTCAGGTCAGCGCCTCCTGAAGCGCCTCCTGCGGCGCGGGGACGGGAAGCTCGCCCGAGCCCCGGACGATCAGACGGGTGGGGACGGTGAGGGTGCGGGCGCGGGAGCGGTCGCCGTCGAGCCGGGTCAGCGCGGTCGTCGCGGCCGCCCGGCCGAGGGCCTCCGCGTCCTGGGCGACGACCGTCAGAGCCGGCTCGAGCGCCTCGGCGAGCGACACGTCGTCGAAGGAGACGAGGGCCACGTGCTTGCGCCTGCTGCGGGCCAGTTCGGCGACTATGCCCAGCGCCATGATGTTGTTCCCGGCGAACAGGGCGGTCGGTGGATCGGCCAGGCCGAGGAGTTGGGCGGTCGCGGTCTCGGCGCCCCGCTGGTCGTGGGCGTTGGTGACGAGCGAGCGGTCGTAGGGGATGTCGGCCTCCTGCAGCGCCGAGCGGTAGCCGGCCAGCCGCTCCCGGCGGGTGTACAGCTTCGGGGGCAGATCGCCGACGAAGCCGATGCGCCGGTGTCCTTGCGCGACGAGATGGGCGACGCCGTCGTGGGCTCCGGCACGGTTGGAGCTGACGATGCTGTCCGTGACGAGACCGACCCCGGGTCGGTCGAGGAACATCACGGGAAGTCCCGCCGTACGGTGGGACTTCAGGTGGGAGTGGTCGGCGCCGACGGACGGGACGACCATCAGGATGCTGACGCGGCGGGCGAGGAACTTGTCCGTCAGGGCGCGTTCACGTGCCGGGTCGTCCGCCGAGGAGCCCATCAGCAGGGTCAGTCCGCGTTCGCGGACGGTGTCCTCGATGGCGCGGGCCACGGCCCCGAAGAAGGGGTTGGCGAGGTCGGGAATGACCAGACCGATGGTGGTGTCCGGGCCGCCGACGCGGATGTTGCGGGCCATGAGGTTCGGCTGGAAGCCGAGCTTGGCCACTGCGGCCAGCACCTGTTCCCTCGTCTGCGCGGAGGCGGGTCCGTCCTCGTTGAGGACTCGGGACACCGTCTTGGCGCTGACGCCGACTTCGCGGGCGACGTCGGCCAGGGTAGGGCGGCGGTTCGCTGCCATGGAGGAAACCGTCTCCTGAGGGCTCTCGTTTCTGGCCGCGGCCTCGGCCGGAAACTGCGAGAGCCGGGTTGTGCTGTCAGGTGGCCTGGACTCCGGCGGCCTTCGCGGCCTCCGAATCCGCTACGACAGTATCTCCGGCCTCGTCGATGCTGAGCGCCCCGGTCATGATGGCGACCACCTCGGCCATGGAGTAGTCGGACGGCTTGATCAGGGCGGCGCGCCGGCCCAGCCGGTGGACGTGGATCCGGTCGGCGATCTCGAAGACATGGGGCATGTTGTGGCTGATCAGCACGACCGGCATGCCCTGGTCGCGGACACGGCGGATGAGGTCCAGCACCTGGCCGGACTCCTTCACGCCGAGGGCGGCGGTCGGTTCGTCCATGACGACGACGCTGCGGGCCCAGGCGACGGAACGGGCGACCGCGACGGCCTGGCGCTGTCCGCCGGAGAGCGTCTCCACCGACTGCGTCAGCGAGCGCAGCCCGATCTTCAGGTCGGCCATGTGCTCGGCGGCCTCCTGACGCATGCGCTTCTTGTCCAACATGCGGAAGACACTGCCGAGGACGCCCGGCCGGCGCAGCTCGCGCCCGAGGAACACGTTGGAGGCGATGTCCATGGAGGCGGCCACGGCGAGGTCCTGATACACCGTCTCGATGCCGTGGGCGCGGGCGCTCTGCGGACCGGAGAAGGTGATGGGTTCGCCGTTGAGCCGGATCTCGCCGGCGTCCGGGACCACCGCGCCGGTGAGCGCCTTGATCAGGCTGGTCTTGCCGGCGCCGTTGTCGCCGATGACGGCGAGGACCTCGCCGGGCAGCAGGTCGAAGTCGGCGCCGTCGATGGCGGTGACGTGACCGTAGCGCTTGACCAGACCGCGGGCCTGCAGCACGGGCGTGGGGGAGGAGGTGGCGGTCATCGTGCCTTCTTCCGGGAGATCTGGTCGACGGTCACCGCGAGGATCACCAGGACGCCGGTGATCAGGGTCTGGTAGATGGAGGCGACGCCCATCAGCTGCAGGCCGTTGCGGAACACGCCGACGATGAGGACGCCGATGAAGGTGCCCAGGACCGAGCCGCGGCCGCCGAACAGGCTGGTGCCGCCGAGGACCACCGCGGTGATGCTGTCGAGGTTGTCGGTCTGCCCGGCCTGCGGGTCGCCGACTCCGGTGCGGGAGATGAGCAGCAGGGCGGCGATGCCGTACAGCAGTCCGGCCACGGTGTAGATGCCGATGGTGAGGCGGGAGGTGCGGATGCCGTTGAGGCGGGCGGCCTCGGCGCTGTTGCCCAGGGCGTAGACGTGCCGGCCCCAGCCGGTGCTGCTGAGGGTGTAGGCGAGGAGCAGGAACAGGGCGATGGTGACCAGGGAGCCGTAGGTGATGTCCGTGTGGCCCAGCGGGAAGGTCTCCCCGAGGGCCGTCAGCGGGCCGGGCAGGCTGGTGACCGTCTGCTCCGCGGAGTAGATGTGGGTCAGCGCGAACGCCACGTTGAGCATGCCGAGGGTGACGATGAACGGCGGCAGCGGGATCTTCTGCACCAGCAGCCCGTTGAGCAGTCCGAAGCCGCCGCAGACGGCGATGCCCAGGGCGATGGCGAGCAGCGGGGGCAGGGAGCCCTCGGCGGCCATCTTGGCGATCACGATGCTGCCGAAGGCCATCACGGCGCCGCACGACAGGTCGATGCCCGCGGTGAGGATGATCAGGGTCTGTCCGATGGCGAGGGTGCCCACGACCATGACCTGCTGCACGATCAGCGAGAAGTTCCCGCCGGTCAGGAACTGGTCGGAGGAGAAGGAGAAGAAGGCGCAGGCCAGCAGGAGGGCGACCAGGGGGCCGGTGGTCGGCGCGGTCAGCAGTCTGCGGGCCGTGGTCGGCGCTTTGAGCTCGGCATAGGGCGAGGACGTGCTCGGGGGCGTGGTCGTGGCTGTCATGCGAAAAGTCCTTGTCGGAAGACAAGGGGGCGGCCGCCCCGGGTCGGGGAGGGGTCGGGGCGGCCGCCCCGCTGAGAGGGAGAGACGTTTCGTACGATCCTTGGGAGCGTCCAAGAAGCGGTAGGGGCGCGGGGAACTGCGCGACCGGCCACGATGGCGCCGCAGAAGAACGACGGCATATCGCGGCACATTCCGCGGAGCGCCTGGGACAGGTCCTAGCCCCAGCAGTTCTCCAGGCCGAAGGCGGTGTCCTTCGACGTGACCCCGGCCTGCGCCTTGTCGGTGATCAGCGTGACGCCGGTGTCGGTGTAACCGGACGCCTTCTTGCCGCCCTTGGCGTATGTCACGACGGCCTTGACGCCCTCGGCGGCCATCTTCAGCGGGTACTGCTGCGACGTCGCCGCGATCTTGCCGTCCTTGACGGCCTGGGTGCCGGTGCAGCCGCCGTCGACGGAGACGATCAGCACGTCCTTCTCCCGGCCCTTGGCCTTCAGCGCGGTGTACGCGCCCAGCGCGGCCGGCTCGTTGATGGTGTAGACGACGTTGATGTCGGGCGACTTCTGCAGACAGTTCTCCATCGCGGTCTGACCCTTGGCCTGGTCGCCGCCGGTGTCCTGGGCACAGACGACGTCCTTGTCGGTGGCGCCGAAGCCCTTCAGGAAACCGTCGTGCCGCTGGACGCCCACGGAGACGCCCGGCGCCAGGTCGAGCGCGGCTATCTTCGCCGTCTTGCCCTTCATGGCGGCCTTGGCGTACTCGCCGATCAGCTCGCCGGCCTTGAGGTTGTCGGTGGCGAAGAGGGCGTCGACCGCGCTCTGCGGCTCGGTCGGCGTGTCCAGGGCGATGACCAGGACACCCTTGGCCTTCGCCTTCTCGATCGCGGGCACGATCGCCTTGGAGTCGCTGGGGGTGATCAGGATGCCCTTCACCCCGGCGGCGACCATGTTCTCGATGGCGGTGACCTGCCCGGCGTTGTCGCCGTCGAACTTGCCTGCCGCGGTGGAGAGCTGGACGCCGTTCTCCTTGGCGGCCTTCTCCGCGCCCTCCTTCATCTTCACGAAGAACGGGTTGGTGTCGGTCTTGGTGATCAGACCGACCTTGACCTCGCCCGAGCCGGTGCTCGAGGAGCCCGATCCGGAGCCGGACCCGCAGGCCGTCAGGGTGAGTGCCGCGACGCCCGTGACCGCTGCGGCTCTGAGGAGGGAGGAGGACAGGCGAGTGGTGCGAGACATGATCGACTCCTGTGAGATAGCGGGCGGCACGGGGGTGGGATCAGAGCGTTGCCGCCCCGGGGTGTCATCGTTGACTTATGTCATCGTTGACACTGCCTGGCGAGGATGATGGACTCCGGATCCCGGCAACGTCAATGCCTTCCACTCGTCACAAATCGGCAACGTCCGTAGCCGCCGACTCCGCGCAGCAGGTCACCGCCGGTGTCGCCGCGGCGCCCTGTCGTCCGGCCCGTCCGGCCCGATCCGGTCCATCCGGTGCACCCCGTCCATCCGAGCCATCCGAGCCTTCCGAGCCCTTCCGAGAGGGAGCAGCACATGAGCCCGCGTCAGATCACCGTCCTGGGAGAGTGCGTCGCGGACGCCTTCACCGAACCGGCGGACGCCTCCAACGAACTCGCCCTGAGGGTGCTGCCGGGCGGCGGACCTGCGAACACGGCGGTGTCCCTGGCCCGGCTCGGCACGCCGGCCCGCTTCCTCGCGCGCCTGTCCGGCGACGTCTTCGGCCGACTGTTCCGGGCCCACCTGGACGCGTCCGGCGTCGACCTGTCGTACGCCGTCGCCGCCACCGAGCCCAGCACGCTGGCCGTGGCGGAGCTGGACGCCGACGGGCAGGCCCAGTTCTCGTTCCACGCGCAGAACACGGCCGACTGGCAGTGGACGGCCGAGGAGCTGGCACGGGTGGATCTGTCCGAATCGGCCTGTGTGCACACCGGTTCTTTGGCGCTGGTCCGGGAGCCCGGCGGGCCGGTGGTGGAGGAGTTCCTGGCGGCAGCGGCTCCGCGGGCCACCGTCAGCATCGATCCCAACGTCCGGCCGCTGCTGGTGCGCCCCGAGGTCTACCGCGCCCGGCTGGCGCACTGGTGCGCTCTCACCGACATCCTGCGGCTGAGCGAGGACGACCTGGCGCTCCTGCTGCCGGGCGTCTCGCCCGAGGAGGCGTGCGACAGCTGGCACGCGGCCGGGGCGCGGCTGGTCGTGATCACGCGGGGCGCCGACGGCGCCCTGGCCTCGCTCGACGGCGAACGGGTGCAGGTGCCCGCGGTGGCCACCCGGGTCGTCGACACGGTCGGCGCGGGCGACTCCTTCACCGCCGGACTGCTGCACCGCCTCGGCGCCCGCGGACTCCTCGGCGGCCGGCTGACGGAACTCCGCCTCGACGACGTCGCGGAAGCCTGCCGGTTCGGCGCCCGGGTCGCGGCCCTGACCTGCTCCGTCGCCGGCCCCAACCCGCCGTGGCGCGACCAGCTGGAGGAGCTCACGATCGCCGGCGGTGTCTGACGGGGCGGCCGGTTCGTGTCGGGCGGTCCCGCCCGAACCGTTGACGCTTCGGCCGGGTTGCGTCCATCATCGGGCGACTCGATGTCATCGATGACACAAGTCAACGATGACATCGACCTGGTGCGTCACGACCGAGAAGGACACGAGACCGTGAAGAAGACCCTGCTCGCCGAGTTCACCGCCCGTGAGGGAGCGCAGGACGAGGTCGCCCGCATGATCGGCGACTACGCCCTGAAGGTGCGCGAGGAAGAGGGCAACATCGCCTTCGACGTCTACACCAAGGCGGACCACCCGCGGGCCTTCTGGATCTTCGAGGTGTACCGGGACGAGGAGGCCTTCCAGGCGCACCTGAACGCCCCGTACGGCGGCCCGTTCAACGCCGCCCTCGTCCCGCTGATCGAGGAGGACGCCTCCGTGCTGACGTTCCTCGACCCGCTGGCATAACGGGCATAACCCGTCAGACCGTCCGCCCCTCCGCCCGCTGCCCGGCCGCTGATCCGGCGCGCCGGACTCAGACGGCCGGACGCGGGTCCCGCGCCCGCAGCCGGTGCGCGAGTCGGCCGAGCAGCGCGGCGTTGAACAGCCCGGCCAGGGCCGTCCCGGCGGCGAAGACCAACGGGCTGCCCAGCCAGGTGAGCAAGGAGTGCTCCGCGGGCGCCGACACCAGGAGGGCGACGATGCCGAGCGGCGCCGTGGCCATGAGCGGCCAGATCCCGGCGAACCCCGGGTCCGGCAGCACGTACACCGCGTACAGGAAGAACGCCAGCGCCGCCGCGACCACGGCGAGATACCCGCGCCCGAGCCAGTTGTCCACCGCGGGCGCCAGCAGGGCCCGAGTCCTGTGCAGGCGGGGGCGCTCGCGCGCGGCGGGCGGTGCGGCGGTCGCCGATCTGGCGGCGAGCGCGCCGAGCACGGCGGCGTTCACGAGGGCGCACATGAGGAGCCATACGGCCCAGAAGCCGAGGGCCGCCGCCTCGACCGCCCCACCGCCCTCGGTGCCGGGACCGAACGGGACGACCGCGCCCAGGAACGACAGGGGCGCGGTGAGCACCAGGGGACTCGCGGCGACGGCGCTGTCCGGGAAGAGCACCATGACCGCGACGCAGCCGGCGACGACGGCCAGATAGCCCCGGGCGAGCCAGGTGTCCGTGGCGAGAGCGAGCAGACGGCGCGGGTGGAAGGCATGCGGCATGGCTGGATCCTTCGGTTCGGTCAGGTCCGGTGATGTCCTCCACGGTGAATCAGGAAGCGCGCACAGGGATGAGTACACGTACTCATCCCTGCACGGAGGATCGGGTTCAGACGGTGGTGACGTCGTCCTGCCATACCCAGTGGCCGGTGAGTGCGCCGGCGCCGATGCGGAGCATGGTGCGGCCGTTGATGGTGGCGCGTTGGTCGAACGGGGCGTCGGAGGGGTGGTCCCACTGGACGGTCCTGGTGGTGCCGGCCGCGCCGTCGGCGCCGTACCTGAAGACGTCGACAGGGGTGTGGGCGGGGAAGGTCATGGTGCGGGCCGGTAGGTAGCTTTTCGTCCACCACTGCCCGCGCAGGAAGGCGTCGGGGTAGGACTCGCCGACCCACCAGCCGGCATGGGGCCCGGCGCCGATCCGGTAGTGAACGCCCCGGCCGTGGATGCGGCGGCGCATGGTGGCGGGTGCGGTGACGTCCCCGGTGAAGGTGACCTGCGTGGTGGCCGTGCGGACGTCGTCCTTGGCGGGGTCGTAGGCGCCGGTGGCGGTGGTGGCGTACTGGTGGAGCGTGTGGGTGCCGGCGGCGAGGGCGATGGTGCCGCCGTCCGGCAGGCGGTCGGACACCAGGCCGGGGTAGGGGTAGTCGTCCAGGAGCTGGTCCATGCCGCGGGCGAAGGCGTAGTGGCCGGAGAACCACTGCAGTTGCATGAACAGGTCGATGTGATGGTGGTGGTAGGTGAGGGGGGCGATGCGGTGGGTGTCGCAGTAGTAGGAGACCCAGTGGGTGTTGCGCAGCCGCGGGTAGCGGTGGTTGACGGTGGTCAGGCCGCCGTCCCACAGTTTGAGCGCCAGCTCGTTGCGGGTGTGCCGGTAGTAGTCCCACAGTCCGAACAGCGCGAAGATCATGCCGTTGTAGGTGTAGTCCGAGGTGCCGGGTGCGTCGACGGGGTACTCCTGGATCCAGAAGTAGCCCGCACTGTCCTTGTTGATCACCCATGGGTCGGCGTCGTCGGCGAGCAGCAGCGAGGCGAACGCGCCGTCGGCCGCAGCCAGGTACCGGGTGCGCTCCTCGTCGGTGATCTCGGCGAGCTGGGCGAGCTGGATGAACAGGGAGATCGCCTCGCCCTGAGCCATGCCGGAGTACCAGGGGGCGGTGAAGACCAGGCCGCTGTGCGCGTTGTGGGTGTAGTCGAACGGATAGGGGAAGTACCAGGCGCCGCGGGTCTCGACCCGTCGGTCGATCTGGCGTTGGGCGTGGGCCTTGGCGCGGGTGAGGAACCACTCGTCGCCGGTGGTGCGATAGGAGGCGAGGCAGCCCAGGCCGTACTGGATCTGCGTGACCGGATGGTCGTAGAGGTTGCCGTCGCCGTTGATGAACACCTTCGGATCGTTGTAGAACATCCGGACCCCGGCCGCGTCGACGTGGGCGCCCTCGTCGTCCTTGGCCACGGGCCGGTTGCGCCAGGGGCGCAGTGCCTCGGGGACGTCGACGATGGCGTAGCCGGTGGTGTTGAACTCGAACGGCAGGGCGGTGGGCACGGCGTCCGCGGCTGTCCGTGGGGCGACGCTACGGGTGGTGTACGGGATCCGTCTGCTCGGGGGAGTGATCCTGCCGCCGGTGAACTGCTGTGGCGGCGGCCCCAGGACGGTGGTCGGCTCTTGGACGATGGGCAGGCTGAGCACCCGCGACATGGGGATCCCCGAAGACGGATCCGGAGTGGGGACGGCGAGGACGTCGGCCGACACGGGAGATGCACTGCCGCCCAGAGCGAGCGCGCCGAGCGCGGAGCCGCCGGTGAGGCGCATGAACCGGCGGCGTCCGACGTCGGTGCCTCGTTGACCCGTCACGTACGACTCCTTGGGAACGGGGCAGGCCCGCTGATGCCACGGAGGAACCGCGGACCTGCCGGGGTGGAGCCACAGGATGCCAGCGGCGTCCTCGCAGGTGACGTCCTCAGGGCTGCCGTCGCCGCTGAAGTCACCCATCCCGGCGAAGGCGTGGGCCCCTGGCCGCCGGTGTCGCCGTCGGCCAGGGGCCCCTTGAAGGGCAGGCTGTGTCAGCCGTCGGACTCCGGCGACGGGAGGTAGGCGCCCGGTACGTCGGCCGGTGCATAGACCTTCTTGTCACCGGGGTACGGCTTGGTCCAGTCGTGCGTCTGGTACCAGGTGTAGCGGTTCATCTGCGTGGGGTTGGCGTAGTCGGGCACGGCGTTCGGACCGGTCAGCCGCTGCTGCTTCGCCCAGGCCTTCCACTGCGCCGCGAGCTTCTGCTGCGCCTGCGGCACCGCGGCGGACGTCGGCGCGGCCGCTGCCGTGGTGTCCTGGGGTGCCGGGGTGTCCGGGCCGCAGGTGGGCTGGGGGCTGACGCCGAGGGTCAGGGAGGTCCGGTTGGGCACCGCGGTGAACGGGGTCGTGTCCGCCTTCGGGGTGAACGCGCCGTACATCGGGGTGGCCGCGCTGTCGAGCTGGTTCATCGGGTGCATCCCGAGGATCTGCTCGATGGTGCGGACCATGGTGATCTGCGAGTAGTAGTGGTTGTCGACGGCGCCGTGCCTGGCGTACGGGCTGATGACCTGGACCGGGGCACGGTGGCCGTCGACGTGGTCGAGGCCGTTCTGGGAGTCGTCCTCGACGACGAAGATGGCCGAGTCCTTCCAGTACTTGCTGTGGGAGATCTCGTCGACCATCCGGCCGACCGCGAGGTCGTTGTCCGCGACCGCGGCGGACGCGTTCGCCGGGCCGCCGGTGTGGTCGTTGGAGAACCAGAACATGTTCAGGTTCGCCGGACCGTTCTTGTCGAAGTCCTGCTGCCAGATCTGTTCCTTGTAGACGTCCGGGACGTCGAGGTCGAACATCGGGAAGCCCTGCACCGACACCTTGTTCAGCGACGGGATCGCCGAACCGGTCTTGATGGGGTACTGGGTCTGCGCCCCCGTCGCGGCCATGTTCCTGCTGTCGCAGTACAGGTTCTGCCAGGTCGCGCCGGCCGGCTTGGTCTCCAGCGACTGGAACTCGCCGAAGTCCTTGACGGACTTGCCGGCCGCCTGCGCACCGGTCCAGATGAAGCCGGACTTCTGGTGGCCGAGGGCGTCGTTCTCGGTGTCGTAACTGCGCTGGTACTCGCCCGCCGAGGACTCGGTGTACTCCGGGTTGTCCGACTGCATCAGCCAGTTGTGGCCCTCGGCGGAGTTCGTGCCGACGTCGTAGAAGTTGTCGTAGAGACCGAACTGCTCGGCCAGCGCGTGCTGGTTGGGCGTCACGTTCTCGCCGAACGTCGTGAGCGAGGAGTCGCCGTTGCCCTGCGGCATGTCGCCGAAGACCTGGTCGTAGGTGCGGTTCTCCTTGACGAGCAGGAAGACGTGCTTGATCGTCGAGGGGTCGCCGAGGCGCACTGGGACCGGCAGCGCCCTCGCGTGGCTGCTGCCCTTGGCCGTCAGGACCGATCCGGGCGTCCAGCCGTTCTGCTTGAAGACCTTCGCCGTCCGGGACCTGATGACGCTGTCGGCGGGCAGCGTGAACTGCGTCAGGCTCGACGTCGTGTCGTGGGTGCCGTGACCGGCGCCGGCCTTGGGACGGCGGGCGTCGATACCGCGGGTGTTGGAGACGACGACCTTCTTGCCGACGGTGGTGATCTCCGCGGGGAAGTAGTCCGTGGGGAGCAGACCGACGTAGCGGGCCGGCTGCTGCGGGGAGGTGTAGCGGTAGACGGCGACCGCGTTGGCGCGGCCCAGCGTCACCAGCAGACGGCCGTCGTCGGTGAGCGTCACCGCGTTGGGCTCGTAGCCGACCGACGCCTCGGGCCACGGCTGGGTGGCGATGGTCTGTACGACCTTGCCCTTGGCGGCGTCGATGACCGACACGCTGTTGTCGGCGGTGTTGGTGACGAACACCGCGCCCTTCTTGGCGTACACCGCGGTCGGGTGCAGACCGACGTCGATGCTCGCGACGGCGGCGGCCGGGGCGGCCACGTCGATGACGCTGACCGTGCCGGTGGTGGTGGCGCCGGTGTCCGGGTTCGCCGGGACGTCGGTGCCGTAGGAGTTGATCGTGGTGTCGCCGGCCTTGGCCGGACGCCCGCCCTCGTTGCTGACGTACAGCTTGCCGCCGACCAGGGCGAGGCCGCGCGGGGCGTTGCCGACGGCCCAGCTCTGCTTGACGGTTCCGGTCGCCGCGTCGATGGCGACCACCCGGTTCTGGCCGTTGACCGCGCTGTACACGGTGGAGCCGTCGGCCGAGAACACCGCGGCGCCCACGAGCGCGTGCTTGGCGCCGTCGGCCGGGATCGGGACGGCCACCGGGGTGGACAGGGTGCCGTCCGCGCCGACGGTGAACTTGGTGTAGCCGTCGGTCTGGCCCAGCCACAGCTGCTTGCCGTCGGGCGAGTACGTCGGGCCCTCCTGGCCGACGGAGCCGTTCTTGATGCGCAGGTCGTCGGCCGCGTTGGTGCCGACCTTCTGCTTCACCTGCCCGGTCGCGAGGTCCATGACGACCAGCGAGGCGTCACCGTCGGCGACCGCGGCCGCGAGGTGGGCGCCGTCCGGGCCGACCGCCGACGACATGATCTTGCCGTCGTTGATGACGGTGCGGCTGCCGTACGGCTTGAGGTACTGGTCGCTGGAGATGACCTGGCCGTCGGCGGTGGTCTGGGCGACCTGCTGGGTGCCGAACCGGTACGTCGAGGCGACCGCGGTGCCCGTGACACCGAGGGCGACCGCAATGCCCGCCGTCACCAGCACGGTGCGGCGGCCGACACGTCTGCCGAGGAGGTTGAGCTGCTCCTTCTGGCCCACCCGGCGCTGCCGTGTTACCTGCATGGACTATCCCTTCGAGGTGGTGTCAAGCAGCTCGACGTTGCCGTCGAACTGCCAGAGCGGGTTCGGTGCGTCCCCTGCCGAAGTCCGCACCAGGAAGTAGCCGTTCACTTCCTTCGGTCCGTCGCCGTCGGCCACGAACCGCCCGTCCGAGGTGATGTCGAGTTGGTAGACGGCGGACCCCGTGACCGACACCCCGGGGAGATGCCAGGTCACGACGCAACGCCAGTCGTTGCCCGCGCCCTCCTGGGCGGTCCGGCCGTCGCTCTTGGTGCACGCCGCCGTGGCCCGCAGCTCCGCCTCCGTGACGGCGGGGCGGTGAAGCTGCTCGGTCTGCATGCGGTAGAGGTGCGCGAAGGCCGTGGCGACCGACCGCTGCACCTTGTTCTGCCGGATCCCGGAACCCGAGGACGGCGTCGCCACGGCGACGACCGCGACCGTGACGGCGACCAGCGCGGCCGTCGGCAGGAGCCCGACGGTGATCGCGCGGCGCCCGGAACCGTCGTAGGTCAGGTCGGTGAAGTCCCGCCGCAGGAACAGCAGGTAGGCCAGCGTGGTCGCGAGGACCGTCCACAGCAGGCCGACCGCGATGCCGATCAGCAGCGGGCCGAGCTGCGTGGGGCTGGTGAACAGGCCGTTCCAGGCGATGAAGGCGTAACCGGGCAGGGCGAGGCGTACGGCGACGGGCAGCGGCAGCATCTGGGCGAGCTGCATCGCCGGCGCGACCAGCGCGGGCAGCAGCAGGCCCATCGGGGACCGCCCCAGCAACACCGACCCGAGCAGCCCGATCGCGGCGAGGGCCAGGGTCGGGGCGAGCACACAGACCCAGGCGAGGAGGACCTTCCCGGCGGCGTCCCCCGGCGCCAGCAGGTGGCCGTCGAGGCCGACCAGCGGCTGGTCGCCGACCGCCACGACCCCGCCGACCACGCTGGACGCGGCCAGCCCGGCCACGAGCAGCAGGATGACGGTGAGGCCGGCCAGCGCCTTCGCCGCGAAGATCCGCCGCGGCGAGCGGACCGCGACCAGCAGATGGCGCCAGGTGCCGAGCCGGTCCTCGGCGGCGAACACGTCACCGGCGACCACCGAGGTCAGCAGCGGAAGCGCCCAGGCGCCCGCGAAACCGAGCATCACCAGCGGTCCGGCCCACCCCGTGGCGTGCATCCAGCGACCGAAGAGGGTGTCGGTGGGAAGCGTGCTCTGCCGGCGCACCGCGGCGACGAAGAGCGCCGGTGCGATCCAGCAGGCGAGGACCAGCAGGCGGATCCGCCACTGGGAGACCAGCTTGACCAACTCGAAGCGGTAGGCGCGCGGCACGGAGACACGCACCGCCCGGCCGGCAGTGGCGGCGGCAGCACGGTCGTCTTCGCGCTCGTCGACTGTGGTCGCGGTCATCTGCCGGCCTCCTGCTGATCGGTGAGGGCGAGGAACGCGGCCTCGAGCGGTGAGACCACGGGGGTCAGCTCACGCACCGCGATGCCCGCGCGGACGAGCCGTACGACGAGGTCGTCGAGGGCGGGCACCAGCGCGCGCACGACGAGCCCCTCGACGCCGCGCCGGGCCCCGGCGTCCTCCACGACGTGGATCCCGCCCGTGGCGGCGGCCTCCCGGTGGGCGGCCCGGGCGTCGGAGGTCACCAACCGGTAGTCGAGTTCACGGCTTTCGGCGGCCAGCTTGCCGAGCGGGCCCGAGAAGACGACCCGCCCGGTCGCGAGGATGGTGACCTCGGAGCACAGTGCCTCCAGGTCGTCCATACGGTGGCTGGAGAGCACCACGCCGGTTCCGTCGGCCGCGAGCCGGGTGAGGACACCGTGCACGTGCCGTTTCCCGGCCGGGTCGAGGCCGTTGGCGGGTTCGTCGAGCACGAGCAGCCGGGGCCTGGTGAGCAGGGCGGCGGCGAGCCCGAGCCGCTGGCGCATGCCGAGGGAGAAACCGCGGGTCCGGTCGTCGGCGACATCGGTGAGCCCGACCTCGTCGAGCACGTCGTCGATGCCCGCCGTGCGCGCGTCGCCGCCGCGCAGCGCGGCCAGCGCGGCGAGGTTCTGCCGGGCGGTCAGCGAGGGGTAGAGGCCGGGCCCGTCCACGAAGCCGGCGACGCCGTCGGGGGCGTCGAGGCCCCGCCCGACGGGCGTGCCCAGGATCTCCAGCCGGCCGCCGTCGGCGACGGCCAGGCCCAGCAGGAGGCCGAGCAGCGTCGTCTTGCCGGCGCCGTTCGGCCCCACCAGACCGTGTATCTGACCCCGCGCCACATCCAGATCGATGCCGTCGAGCGCGACGACGTCCGAGAAGCATTTGGTGATCCCGCGAGCCCGGACGGAAAGGAGGGTGTCCATGGGTCCCCTTTTTCTAAGGAAGGCGATCGCGCCTTCAGGGACCCTAGGGAATTCACAGAACGCAAGCAGCGACGATGGACTGAATGTTGCCGGAACGGCAGTCCACGGATTGCCCAGCGGCGAACCAGTATCGAGCAAAGCCGGACGCGCCGGGGGCCCGTCCCCGGAGCAGGTCTGCGGGTCGCCGCCGAGCTGGGAATCCCGGAGGCCTGCGCCGTGCTCGGTGACCAACTGGCCCGGAAGGGCAGCGACGAAGAGAGCCTCGCCTGGTACGTCAAGGCTGCCGAGTCGGGACATGCGCCCGCGATGTTCGCCGCGGCCGGCTGATACCGGGACGGCATCGGATGCGCGGTGGATCCCGTGCAGGCCGTCAGATGGTTCCTCACCATGCTCGACCGGAACAACGGCGACGGAGTCCACGAGGCGATCAAACTGGCGCCGTCCATGACACCCGACCAGATCCGGGAGGCCGGACGGTTGGCCGGCCGCGCATCCGAGCCGGACGCTTCCAGAACATGGAGTTCGTCCTGCGCGGCCCCCACGCCACGGTCTACCGTCACTACCGCCTGGAGATCTCCCGAAACTCCGGCGCGACCGAGACCCAGCTCGCCCGGGTCCGGTTCGTCGCCGCGCCCACGGGACAGGCGTTCACCGGCTACCGGACATCATTCGCAGTGCTCCGGCTTCAGGCCGGAGGTGAAGCGAATCTCGTGGCCGTGACGCGGAGCGTCGCGGTGTCGTTCCGGCGGAGCCGGACCCTGCTGCCGTGTCGGTGACGGATCGTTCACATGTTCCCGATAGCGGCGTGGGTTCGACGTGCCTAGTGTGATCGTCATGCAGCTGCGGTACGCCTTCAGGTTGTACCCCGACGCCGCTCAGCAGGCCGCGCTGGCCAGGGCGTTCGGGTGCGCACGCGTCGTGTTCAACGACGCGGTCCGCGCCCGTGAGGACGCCCGCAAGGCCGAGCAGCCCTTCCCGACGGCCGGTCAGCTGTCCCGCAAGCTGCTCACCGAGGCCAAGCGGACAGCGGAACGGTCCTGGCTGGGTGAGGTCTCCGCGGTGGTGCTCCAGCAGTCCCTGCGGGACGCCGAGACCGCGTACCGCAACTTCTTCGCCTCCCTCAAGGGCACGCGCAAGGGACCGAAGGTTCGAGCATCACGGTTGAAGTCCCGCAAGGACGCCCGGCAGTCGATCCGGTTCACCGCCAACGCCCGCTGGAACATCACCGACAGCGGCCGTCTGAACCTGCCGAAGATCGGCAAGGTGAAGGTGAAATGGTCCCGGACTCTGCCCGCCACCCCCACCTCCGTCACCGTCGTCCAGGACGCGGCCGGGCGATTCTTCGCCTCCTTCGTCATCGACACCGACCCCGCCGCCGACGCGATGCGGATGCCGCAGACCGACTGCACCATCGGCATCGATCTCGGCCTCACACTCCCCCAGAGGGGGTGCCCCCATCGCGGTCCTGTCCGACGGCACGAAGATCGACTCCCCGCGCTTTCTGCGGCGCGCAGAGAAGAAGCTGAAGAAGGCCCAGAGGGAACTGTCCCGCAAGCAGAAGGGATCGAAGAACCGGGCCAGGGCCCGCCTCAAGGTCGCTCGCGCCCACACCAGAGTTGCTGACGCACGCCGCGAGTTCCACCACCAGCTCTCCACGAAGCTGATCTCCGAGAACCAAGGGATCGCGGTGGAGGACCTGTCGGTGGCGGGACTGGCACGCACCCGCCTGGCCAAGTCCGTCCATGACGCGGGCTGGTCGTTGTTCGTGGACATGCTGGAGTACAAGGCGCAGCGGTACGGCCGCACCCTGGTGAAGATCGGCCGGTTCACTCCGACCTCCCAGACCTGCTCTGCCTGCGGCGCCGTGGACGGGCCCAAACCGCTGAACGTGCGGGAATGGACGTGTGCCGCCTGCGGCGCCGTCCACGACCGGGACCACAACGCCGCGATCAACGTGAAGACGGCCGCCGGACTGGCGGCATCGGCCTGCGGAGCGCCGGTAAGACCAGGAGCAATCCCGGCACAGCGCAAAGAAACAGGAAGCCACGGATTCCGCACCGGAAACCGTGCCGCGTAGCGGCACGGCAACCAGTCAAGGAAGGCCAGAATCCTTGCCCTTCAGGGCGAGGAGCATGTCAATACCAGCGCCACAACGAGGGCCCCATCGGCTATCGCGGGACGCCGGTCCCCGCGCCCGAGGCCCCCGCCCTCCCGGGGCCGCGGCTGGCCGAGGACCTGGAGGCGGCCGTGCAGTCGCTGACCGACACCGCCCAGACCCTCGCCCCCCTGGCGGCACGCCTCCGCCTGGGCTGAGCGGGGCGGCCGGCGGGGCCCAGCTCGCTTCAAGTCAGCGTCGCGTAGACGATGAGGTTGTTCACCGGGTGGCCCTGGGCGTCGAAGTCGCCGTCACAGGTGATCAGCCGCAGCGCGCGGTCCTGGGTGGGGCCGTAGACCTTCTTGGTGGGGAAGGAGGTCTTGCTGACGCTCTCGGTGCCCGTGACCGTGAAGTGCGCCGACTTTCCCCGCACGTCGGTGACGGTGATGTCCGCACCCTCGGCGATCTTGTGCAGGTCATGGAAGACGGCCTTGCCGAAGCGGGTGTCGTTGTGGCCGATGATGACGGCGGCACCGGGTTCACCGGGCACGGAACCGCCGGTGTACCAGCCGGCCGTCATGCCCTTCTCGGCGGGCGGGACCTCGACGGCGCCGTCCGTGGCGAGGCCGAGCTTCATCAGCGAACTGGTGATGCCGAGCGAGGGGATGGCCACCTCGGCGGGGGCCGCGGGCCGCGCGTTCGGCGCGGTGCCGACGCCGGCGGGCACGGGGGCCCCGGCGGCGGACGGGGCGGCGGCGGAGGCGACCGGCACGGCGGGCTTCTCGGAGGCGGACGAGCAGCCGGTGAGCACGGCGAGCGCCACGGGTGCCACGAGGGCGAGGCGGGCAACGGCCGGCAGCGTGCCGAAGCGCCGTACCGGAGAGTGTGCAGGGGACACGACGGACTCCAGAGCAGGGATGGGTGCAACAGGCGATGGCGCCGCCCGACGAGGGACGGCGCCACAGATGTGTCCGGTCGGACGGCGGGCCGGATCAGCCCTCGCGGCGTCCGGCGGCACGGCGACGGATCACGAAGGTGCCCGCACCCGCGAGCAGCAGGGCTCCGGCGGCCGAACCGGCAATCGCGGTGGTGCTGGTACCGCCGTCCTCGACCACGGCCTCTCCGGCGTCGACGCCGCCGCGCGGCATCCGCTTCTCGGTCTCGCCCTTGCGGGCCTCGTCCACCGCGGCCGCCTTGCGCCTCTGCGCCGCGTCCTCCTCCATCTTCTTGGCGAGCTCCTTCTTCTTCGCCGCGTCCGAGTCGTCGGTTCCCGTGACGGCGCTCGCCGAGGGGGTCGGGTCGTCGGCGAGCGCCGCGCCGGCCGGGGCGAGCAGGGCGCCGGCCGCGACGGCGGTCAGGACCGCGAAACGCAGGGTGAGACGGCGGGGCATGCGGGACATGTAGGACTCCAGTTCCGGCCCGGCCTCGGTGGCCGCGGGCATGACCGAAGACTCGCGACCACTTGTGAGGAACCTGTCAGAGCCCCGTGGTCATCGCATCAGGGTGGTTTCGGGGTCGGGCAGGGCCGGCAGCCTCAAGGTGAAGACCGAGCCCAGTCCCTCGGTGCTCACCACGTCCGCCGTGCCGCCGTGCGCCTCGGCGAGCTTGAGGACGATCGCCAGGCCGAGCCCGCTGCCGCCGGTGCTGCGGTTGCGGGACTTCTCCGCCCGCCAGAAGCGGTCGAACACATGCGGGAGGTCGTCCGCCGGGATGCCGCTGCCGGTGTCGGCGACCTCCACGGCCACCTCGTCCCCGGCCTTGTTCACATACGCGCGCAGCGTCACCCGGCCACCGGGCGGGGTGTGGCGTACGGCGTTGGAGAGCAGGTTGCTGACGGCCTGCCGCAGCCGCACCGGATCGGCCTCGATCAGCGGCGGAGCCGTCGGCGCGGGGGAGTCGGGCGGCGCGGAGTGCCGCAGGATGACGCCCGCGGTCTCGGCCGGCGCCTGGTGCGCAGCGGCGACCTGGCCGAGCAGCTCGTCCACGCGCACCGGCTCCAGGTGCAGCCGCAGCGCGCCCGCGTCGGCCGCCCCCAGGTCCTGCAGATCGTTGATGAGGTGCTGGAGCTGCACCGCCTCGTCGAGGAGAGAGGAGACGAACGCCGGGTCCGGCTCGGCCAGCCCGTCGTGCGCTGCCTCCAGCCAGCCGCGGATGTTGCTCAGCGGGGTACGCAGCTCGTGGGCGACGTCGCTGACCATCGCCTTGCGCTGTTCCTCCAGCCGGGTCCGGTGCGCGGCCATGTCGTTGAACGCCGCCGCCAGCCGCCCGATCTCGTTGTCCGCGCCGACCGGTACGGGCGCCGAGTCCAGCCCGTCCCGCATCCGCTGGGCGGCGCCGGTGAGCGCGTGCAGCGGGCGCACGAGCCGGGCTCCGGCGAGTATCGACGCGCCGACGGTGAGGGCGAGGACGAGGGCCGTGACACCCGCGATGCGGGCGGTGCTGGCCGGGGAGAGGTCGAAACCGGGCACGCTGACGGCGCCGGGCCCGTCGATGAACAGCAGTGCGGGCGCGGCCACATACGCCGTGAGCTGCTCGCGGCGGGCGCTGCCGACGCAGGCGGCCACGGCCCGGTCGTACCCGCTGTCGCGCACCTTCCTCGGGTTGTCCGTCGCGTCGGCACTCCGGTCTTCGCCCCGGCCGGCGGCCGCGGCGGCCTCCCGGTCTTCGGCGACCTTCCGCTGGAGCACCTCCTCGTCGGTCATGTCCTTGGTGATGCCGGTGTCCGGGACGGGGACCGGCGCCGACGCGCCGACGTCCGTGCCCTCCTGCCCGTATCCCCGCTCCCAGGACAGGCCCAGGTTCAGTTTCACGCCCGTGCGGCCCTGCCGTTTCAGACAGGCGCCGGCGAGCAGTTCGAGCGCGCGCAGGGCCTTCTCCTCGGTGGGGGTGGCCTCGGCGGCCCCGCTGATCGCCAGACACTTCAGTTCCAGGGAGCGGTCGGTGGCGTCGTTCACGAACTGGACACGGGGCCGCCCGCTCGGGCTCTGGACGACGTCCGCGGCGATGCCCGCCTCGGCGAGGCATCCCACGCTGCGGGCGGTGGCCCTGCGCAGGGCCGCACGCTCCTTCGCGGGCAGCAGGAAGGGCCCCACGGCCCGTGGGTCGACGCGGTCCGCGCCGACCGGAACGGCGTCGGGCACCAGCACGGTGTCGACCGACAGCGGGTCGACGACCGCCGACGCCTGCGACGGCAGCGAGGCGGTGGACGCGGTGGACGCGGCGGACGAGTCGCCGCCGGTGCGGGCGGAGTCGAGGAGCGGGCGTCGGTCCTCGGTGGTCAGCACGATGCGACGTCCGGACTGCTGGGCCAGTTTCCGGACGGTGGCGTCGGCGCCGGCCCAGTCGGGATGGCCGGCCGCGTAACCCAGCAGGGTGTTGTAGATCTTCGCGTCGGCGCTGAGGTTCTGCCCCTGCTCCTGGCGGATCGCGACGGTGGTCGTCTGCACGGCGAGCCAGGCGGTGGCGGCGACCGAACAGAAGGCCACCAGCGCCGACACGGTCAGCAGCCGCCCGAGCAGGCTCCTGCGAAGCGGCAGCCGCGCCCGCCCGGCCCGGCGGTCCCGCTCGTCACGCTGATCACGCTGATCACGCTTCTCACGCTCGTCCTGCTGCTCACCCTTCTCACGACGACGCACGGCGTATGCCCTTCGCCGGGTCGGTCAGCTTGTAGCCGACGCCGAAGACCGTGAGCAGCCGGACCGGCCGCCGCGGGGTCCGCTCGATCTTCTTGCGCAGATTCATGACGTGCACATCGACGGTGCGGCCGCTGATGAACTTGTCGAAGCCGTGCAGCTCCGCCAGCAGTTGCTGCCGGGAGAACACCCGGTCGGGCTCCGCCGCCATCGCCGCGAGGATGCGGAACTCCCCGGGCGTGCACACGACCGGCGTCCCGCCGACCGACACCTCGTGCCGCACCGGATCGACCCTGAGCGTGCCCACCGACAACGCGTCGTCGTCCTCGACGGGAGCCGGGGCGGACTCGGGGGCGGATACGCGCTTGTTGCGGCGCAGCAGAGTGCGGATCCGGGCCACCAGCTCACGCGGGCTGAACGGCTTGGTCATGTAGTCGTCGGCGCCGAGATCCAGTCCGAGCAGCAGATCGTCCTCGGTGCTGCGGGCCGTCAGCATCAGCACCGGCACCTCCCGGGACTCGGCGCGCAGGATCCGTACGACGTCGAGACCGTCGGCCCGGGGCATCATCACATCGAGCACCACCAGGTCGGGTTCCCGGTGCCGCACCTCCTCGAGAGCCGCACGGCCGTCCTCGACGACCGTGACCGCGTGTCCCTCGTGCTCCAGGTAACGGCGCACCAGCTCTGCCTGCTTCGTGTCGTCTTCGGCGACCAGGATGTTTGCGCACACGCCGAGGATCGTAAGCGAGCACCGCACCGGGGGACGGCGGTAAGTGGCTTTGCCCCGAAGGGAGTTCCGTAGGCCGCCGGGGCGCGGGAGTCGCCCCGGCGTGACCTTCCGGCCCGCCTTGCTCAGCGCCAGAGCCGTCCTCGCACCGGCCGTACCGCCGCCGATGACCAGGAAGCGCGCCAGGCCCACCCCACTCCTCGCGTACTGCGCCGTCCAGACCCTCGTGCCCGCGCCCGCCCGCGGTGGAACGTCCGTGCGGCGGCCCGGGGTTGTGGTCCGCGGCACAGGCATACGCGCGCGACCGCGCGTCAGTCGGCGGTCGGCCCCGCGCGAAAGGCGTCCAGTACGGCTTCCAGCTGAGGCAGCGGTTCGGCGCCGACGATGCGCAGGACGACCGTGTCCGCGCCGGCCGCCGCGAGGGCGCGGATGTCGCCGACGGCCTGCGCGGGCGTACCGGAGACGGTGAAGACCTCCTCCTGCGGGCGGCCCAGCCAGGCGCCGTGGCCCTCGGTGTGGGGGTGCAGGGTCCGGGCGACCTCGTCGGGGTCGTCACCCACGCACGTGAAGGAGAACACCGTGAGGGTGTGGTCGCTCCCGGCGCCGCCCTTCGCCGTCAGCTCGCGGATGTTCTCCAGGTCGCTCGGGCCGTGGCCCTCGGCGATCAGGGTGCCGTCCGCGACCCGGCCGGACAGTTCGAGGGACCGCGGCCGGACCACCCCGGCCACCACCGGCGGCACCTGCACCGGCGGATGCACCAACTGGACGCCGTCCAGCCGGACTTCCCGCCCGTCCACCTCGACCCGCTCGCCGCGCAGCAGCGCACGCACGGAGGTGATCGTCTCCTCCAGCAGGGCCAGCGGCGACCGGGGCGCGACACCGACCGAGACCATCCACTCCCGCACCCCGTGCCCGACGCCCGCCACGAGCCGCCCCGGGAACACCCGGGCCAGCGTGGCAAGTTCCATCGCCAGCAACGCCGGACTGCGCAACGGGGCGGGGGCGATCCCGATGCCGACGCGCAGCCGCTCGGTCGCCCCCAACGCGACGGCCGCCGCCGACAGACCGCCGTTCCACCCGAGGTCCTCGACCACCCACAGATCGTCCACTCCGAGCGCCTCGACCTGCCGCGCGAACCCGGGGAGCCCTTCCGGCGCCCAGTCGCGGTCGAACATCACACCGATCCGTAGGTTCGTCATCAGGCTCCTCCGTGGATACTCCGCCGTTCACGGCGGAGAGGAAACGGACTCCTGCGGAGCAGGGCAGGGAGCGGGGTTTCGCCGCCAGGGCGAAAGACCGTGCTCTGACCCGCAGGTTTGATCTTTATATACAGCCCCACTAGTTTGTGAGCGTGCCCACGACGCATGTGAAGCGGGCATTCAAGTACCGCTTCTATCCCACGGACGAGCAGGCAGCCGAGCTGTCGCGCACGTTCGGGTGCGTCCGCAAGGTCTACAACATGGCGCTCGCCGCCCGTACCGAGGCGTGGGCGCGGCAGGAGCGGGTGAACTACAACGCCACCTCCGCGATGCTGACAGCGTGGAAGAGGACCGAGGATCTGTCGTTCCTCAATGAGGTCTCGTCCGTTCCGCTCCAGCAGTGCCTTCGGCACCTCCAGACGGCGTTCACGAACTTCTTCGGCAGGCGGGCGAAGTACCCGCGCTTCAAGTCGAAGAAGAAGTCCCGCAAGTCCGCCGAGTACACCACCAGCGGCTTCCGCTTCCGTGACGGCAGGCTGATGCTGGCCAAGATGCGTGATCCACTGGACATCCGCTGGTCGCGACCACTGCCCGAAGGGGCGAAGCCGTCCACGGTGACCGTGTCCCAGGACGCGGCAGGGCGCTGGTACGTCTCCCTGCTGTGCGAAGACGCACCGGTGAAGCCGCTTCCCGCGACGGCAGGCGCCGTGGGCGTGGATGTCGGCCTGGACCACCTGCTGACCCTCTCGACCGGGGAGAAGATCGCCAACCCCAGGCACGAGCGCACGGACCGTGCCCGGCTCGCGCTGGCCCAGCGCCGCATGGCGAAGAAGACCAAGGGATCGGCGAACCGGGCCAAGGCCCGGCAGAAGGTCGCCAGGATCCACGCCAGGATCGCCGACCGCAGGCGTGACGGCCTGCACAAGCTGACCACTCGTCTCGTTCGTGAGAACCAAACGATCGTGATCGAGGACCTGACCGTGCGCAACATGGTCAGGAACCGGAGCCTGGCCCGCGCCATCAGCGATGCCGCGTGGTCGGAGTTCCGGAACCTGCTGGAGTACAAGGCCGCCTGGTACGGGCGGGAAGTGATCGCGGTGGACCGCTTCTTCCCCTCGTCCAGGCTGTGCTCCGCCTGCGGCACCCTCCAGGAGAAGATGCCGCTGCATGTCCGCACCTGGACGTGCGACAGCTGTGGCACGACCCACGACCGGGACGTGAACGCAGCGAAGAACCTGCTGGCCGCCGGACGGGCGGTGTCGGCCTGTGGAGCTGGTGTAAGACCTCAACGGAGTTCTCCGGGCGGGCAGTCGGCGATGAAACAGGAAGTCTTACGGCGCGAGCCGTAAGAATCTCCTTCCTTTAGGGAGGAGAGCGTCAAGTCCAGGAACCTACGGGGTGGGCGACGGTTGATCAACGGCGAAAACCCGGTATCGGCAGCCGCCCGGCGGCCGGACACCCGATCCTCTCCCCCGCCAACCGGGCGGGGCTTGCGGGCAGGTCCGGCATGGCGTCATGGCGAGGCGCGTCCTGCCCGGATGCTGAGAGCCTGCCTCCGACCGTGTGGGAGAGAGAAAATGGACGACCGCCCCAGCCTTCGGGAAGTCCCGCCCTCGACATCCACCGGTGCGGGCCGGGGCCGTGACCCGTCCGGGCAGGCGGGAGTCATCGGCATCGCGCTCGCCGCCGTGCTGACGGCCGCACTCGCGCAGGGCTCGTGGCAGTGGTTCTCCACCTACATCGGGGTGACGCTGCTCGCGGTGATCTTCTCCTTCTACCGGCTGCCGGCCTGGACGCCCGGCCCCGGCTCCCCGTACCTGCGCAATCTGACCGCGTTCTCCCTGGTCGTCGGCCTGTGCGTGGCGATCGCGCTGGCCCCTGCGCTGCAACGCTCGGCGTGGCTGTTCCCGATGCCGGGCACGCGACGCGGATGCCCTGAGCGGGGGGCGTACGAGGGCATCCAGGCGGAGGCCGCGCTGGCGAACCTGGCCGGTCGCGACCGAGCCGCGTTGGTGCAGGCGCGGGAGGCCAGGATCCACGAGGCGGTGGCCGACTGCCTGTCGGCCACCACGACCCTGTGGCTGCCGGCGTATGCGTTCGGGGTGGCCGCACTGGTGGGTCTGGGCCTGTGGTGCATCGACCGCAGAAGCAGAACACGAACGTCGGCCCCCGTGACCGCATCGGGTCGTGGGGGCCGACGTCAACGGTCGACGGACCTCAGCCCTTGACCGGCTTCCCCCGGCCCCAGCCCCACGCGAGGCGGTCCGCGCCGGACTGGTTGGTGGTGGCCAGCCAGGGGCGGGAGGCGGGGCCGGTGAGCTTCTGCAGGGAGTACGTGTCGTCGGTGCGCAGGCCCGGCCAGTACACGGAGCCCATCTTCAGCTCGCGGAAGGTGTCCGTGACGGCCTGGAGGTAGTTGATGAAGTTGTTGTCCGGGGTCTTCACGTTGTAGTTGAGGCCGGTCGTCATCGGGGAGCCGAACTCGTCCGCGACGGTTCGGTTCGCGCAGTCGCCGATGCGCACCTTCAGGTCGGCCACCCACTGGTCGTAGGTCGCGTAGTCCTTCCAGAACCCGTAGTGGTGCAGGGAGAGGTAGGTGCCCTTGAGGCGCGGGTCGGCGCAGACCGTGGTCACGTGGTCGTTGTAGCCGGCGCCGCTGACGAACACCCGGCCCCGCGGGACCTTCGAGTACGTCGACAGCCACTTCGCCGCGATGTCGGCCCACGCGGTGTCCGTGTAGCCGTGCGGCTCGTTCATCGGCTCGAAGTACACGCGGCTGTCGTTCTTGTACGCCTTGACGACGGTGTCCCACATCGGCCAGTACGTGGCCTCGTCGTCGATGAAGCCGTCCTTGCGGTCACCCGTGCCCTCCCAGTAGGAGACGATGACCTTGAAGCCCTGGTCGGAGGCCGCGTCGATGACTCCGCGGTAGGACTTCCAGTAGGCGCCGTTGACCGTGTACGGGTTGATCGGCAGCCGGACCGTGTTGGCGCCGAGGTTCGCGCGGAACGCCGCGATGATCCGGGTCGCCTTGGCGTAGGTCTGCTTGTAGGTGTCGGTCGTCGACAGACCGGACAGCTGAAGCAGGTCGTCGGCGAAGTTGTCGCGCGGGTCGGCCCAGTTCACACCCTTGAACTGGGTGGTGCCGGTGGCCGGACGGGCGGAGGCGGGAGCGGATGTGGCGGTGGCGGAGGCGGGAGTGGCGGCGAGGGTGCTGCCGCTGACCGCGGCCACGGCGATCGCGACGAGAGCGGCGCGCAGGCGGGGGGAGAGGGAGGCTATGGCGGGGGACTGGCGCATGGACGTGCCCTTTCGGCTCTGATGTTTGCGTAAACATCGGAGCCCCGCAATGGCTGATGTTTGCGTAAACATGGCGGCGCCGGAATCGTGGCACCCGGCCGGGTGATCGTCAAGGTTTCACGCGAGTTACGTCTGCTGCCGCCTGTTGCGGGTGTTGCCCCCTGGCACTGCCCCTACGCTCAGGCAGTGTCGATCGGCTCCAGCGTCAGGGGCTCGATCCTGCCCTCCAGCATCGCGCCCAGCCCCTGCGCGGCGCAGATGTCGGGCCGCTCCGCGATGTGCACCGGCATACCGGTGGCCTGGCGGAGCATCTGGTCGAAGCCCGGCAGCAGGGCGGAGCCACCGACCATCATGATCCCGCGGTCGGCGAGGTCGGCCACCAGGTCGGGCGGGCACTCGCGCAGCACCCGGCCGATGCCGTCGAGCACGGCGGTCAGCGGCGTCTCGATGGCGTCCCGTACGGCGGCGGTGTCGACCCGCACGCAGCGCGCGAGGCCGGTGGCGACGTCCCGCCCGTGGATCTCGGTGGACGTCGGCCCGTGCGAGGTGAGGCCGTTGCCGGACAGGGCCAGCTGCAGGGGCCGTACGGACTGGCTGGGCAGCATCAACTCATGCTCGTGGCGCAGGTGTTGGACGATCGCGTGGTCCACCGCCTCGCCGCCGACCGGGATGCGTTCGGCGGTCACGATCGAGCCGAGGGAGAGCACGGCGACCTGGGTCGCTGCTGCCCCGCACACCATGATCATGGTGGCCTCGGGGCGTTCGACGGGAAGCCCGCAGCCGACGGCGGCGGCGATCAGCGTGTCGACGAGTTCCACGCGCCGCGCGCCGAGCCCGACCAGTGTCTCGATCGCGGCGCGCTGGGCGAGCGGGTCGGCGTCGTGCGGGGTGCAGGCCGCGGCGCGCAGGAACGGCTTGCGACGCAGCTGACGGCGGATCCTGTCGCCGAGGAGGTGACGCAGCATGCGCTGCGCCATCTCGATGTCGACGACCGTGCCGCCGGAGACCGGCCGCACCACGCGGATGTAGTGCGGTGTGCGCCCCGTCATCCTCTCGGCGAACTCACCGACCGCGATCAGCGCGCCGGTGCGGGTGTTCACGGCGGCGGCGGACGGCTGGTCGACGACGAGCCCGGGCCCCTTCACGTACACCCGCGTCCGCGCCGCTCCCAGGTCGACGGCGAAGTGGCAGCGGCGCAGCTGCTCCAGGTTGGCGGTCATGACGGGTCCTCCCGAGAGCGCAGACCGTTCGGGCCGCCGGTCGGACGGCCTCCTTCGCATCGTGCGGGCGGGCGGACGGGGTCGCCTTCTCAGGGGGGCCGGGCGGGGCGCGACCGAACGGGTCACGTGCGTGTCGAGCCCCCTTGCACCGTGCGTGCCGCGTCCCCCTGCGCCTCCCTGCACCGTGCGTGTCGCGTCCCCGTGGCCCGGGTCTCCCCGGGCCGTCTCTACAGCGTGCGTGCCGCCTCCAGGACGGGGGTGAGGGAGGAGACCGTCGCGTCGCAGCCCGCCTCGATCAGGGCCTGCTCGGCGGTGGGGTTGCGGGCGAGACCGATGAAGCGCAGGCCCACGGTCTTGGCGGCGGCGAGCTCGGCGAGCGTGGAGCCGATCAGGACGCCGGTCGCGGCGGGCGTGCCGAGCGGGCGCAGGGCACGCAGCAGACAGTGCGGGTCCGGCATGAGGCGCCGCAGGTCGTCGTCGCGGCCGTGCACGCCGGCGAGGGGCAGCCGGTAGGCCTCCAGGGAGCGGCGCACGGCCTGCTCGCACACGTCCGTGACCACCCCCACCCGGCGGCCGGCGGCGTGCAGGGTGCGGACGAGGACGACGGAGTGGTGCGTCGTCGGCGCGTCCGGTACGGCCCTCAGCTCCAGCTCGTCGAGACGGTCGCGCAGGAGCGGGCCGAGGCGGTCGCGGGCGAAGGTGCGCAGCACGTCCAGCGGATGCGCGAACAACTCCCGCCCCGCCACGTCCGGGTCGCCCGGCGGACGACCCGCCAGGGCGTCCTCGGGGTCGCGGTGCTCGGCGACGAGGGAGAGCAGGTCGAGGGCGGCCGCGCGGGCGCTGGGGGCCGTGAACAGGCGGGTCAGCGGGCCGTCGAAGCCGAACAGGACGGTCTCGGCGTCGGCGAGCAGCTCCGCCGGCGGGCGCGCGGCGGGGGCGGCGGGAGTACGCACCTGCGGGGGTGGCGCGTAGTCCGGCGCCAGCGTCACCGCACACGTCACCGCCAGCCCCGGCACCGGCCACCTGCCGAGCTGGGCGTTGAGCGCCCGCTGTGCGCCGGCCGCCCGGCGGACGGAGTGGTGACGGGTGATCCGCGACCCCGACTCCAGCAGCTGAGCCAGCAGCCGCCCGGACACGCCGGTGGCCTCCGCCCGTACGAACGCCACCGGGTCCGCCACCCGCCAGGACAGCTCCACGGCCGCCCTGAACTCGCCCTTGCCGGAGCTGGGCAGCGAGACCCGGTGGACGGCGTGCTGCGGGCCGAGGTCGACCTCGTAGTACGTCGTCGGACCCGGCGGGCGTCCGCCGTAGGGGTCGACGGGGTTGAGGAGGGTGAGGGGGCCGTCGGGACGCGTGTGCACGATCGCGGTGCGGCCGGGGGCGGGTATCCCCAACTGCCGCAGATCTTGGGTGAGCAGCGGCCCCCGCACCAGATCCCGCTCCTCGTCCTCGGCGCGCGGTGCGGGCAGCGGGCAGTACCAGGCGCGCGGCGGCCCGTCCGGGGCATCGTCGTACAGCGGCCGAAAACGATGGGGTCCGGAGGCGGCGGAACTGTGCGCGAAGTCGTCGTAGAGGTCGGGGTGGACGGTGAGGAGGACGAGGGCGCCGCTCTCCGGGGGTGCGGGGGCCTGCGGGCCGTTCTGGAACGTCACGCGCAGGCGCGGCGGTTCGGCCAGGTCGGTGAGGGGGCCGGGGAGCCAGCGCAGGGCGGCGGCGAGGACGGGGAGCAGGTAGGCGTCGGGGTGGACCTGGACGACGTAGCCGTCCCCGCGGACGTGGATCTCGTACTGCTGGGGGGTGAGATCGCCGCGGGCGAGGACCTCGTGGACGGCCAGTTCGAGGGTGATGCGGGTTTCGGGGTGGGCGGTGAGGTCGGCGTCGGTCTCGAAGAGGATCGAGAGGTCCCGCGCGGGGCGGGGCTGGGCGGGCTCGTCCACGCCGCCGCCCAGTCGGCGTACCGTCTCCTCGCTCACCGTTGCGAACGCCGAACCGGTGTCGGTGCCCCCGGGTTCGACGGCGGCCGCCTCCGCGTGGAACTCGCCCGTCGTGTGGCCCGCGCGTTCGTCGATCAGGCCGCCGATGCGGTCCAGGAGTTCGCGGGTGCGGCCGCGGGTCGTGCGGGGCAGGGTGCGCAGCAGGAGGTCGCGTACGCCCGGACGGAAGTCGTAGGAGCCGGGCGGGCCGGGGATGGTCGTCAGCATGCCGCTGAGGATGACCTCGGCCAGCTGCGCCGGGCGCGGATCGCGGTTCACGGCGCGTTGGACCAGGCGCATCACCGGCACGGAGGGCACCGCGAGGGCCAGATGGCCGGCCAGCCGGAACGCCTCCGGGGAGGCGGTGGCGCGGAAGCGCAGGACCAGGTCCTGGGCGGGGAGGCGGGCCGGGTCGGGGGCCTGCGGTCCGGCGGAGAGGGGCGGGGCCGGGGTCGGTGGGAGCCAGGCCGCCGCGCCCGGGGTGTGGGCGCCGCCGGGGCCCGCCACCAGCGCCGCCCAGTTGGCCAGCCAGGGTGCGCCCGGTTCCAGGACGGGCAGGGGGAGGGACGCGGCCGGCGGCGGCTCGGCCTCGGGGTCGTAGGGGGTGAACGTGACGGCGGAGAGCGGGGCCGCCGTGGTGGGGGAGGTGAGCAGCCCCGGCTCGGCCGGCAGCGCCGTCGTCGGCCACAGGCGCTCGGGGAGCGGCTGGACGACGGCCAGCGGCATCCGCGTCGCCCAGTGCCGCAGGGTGTCGTACCAGAGTTCGCCCGCCGGGCCGGGGCGCCACTGCGGGCCCATGCAGTCGCTGACGACGAGCGTGACCGTACGGCCGTCCGCCGGGTCGGGGACGTGCCGGGCCCGGCCGTCGGGGGTGGCCGGATGCAGGGTGACCGTGCGGAAGACGCCCGACTGGGCCAGGACGGTGTGCAGTTCACGGATGAGGGGCCGCCAGACCGGCATCGTCGGCCCGGTGTCGTGGACGAGGCTGAGGCGCAGCCAGCGGTCGCGCGCGGGCCGCAGGACGGGCAGCCAGACGTCGGGGTGGGCGCCCAGCCGGGCGATGCGGTCGACCGTCGCCCGCTCGTCGAGGAGCCGGGCGCGCGCCGACGGCACCGTCCGCTTCAGCGGGCGCAGGGCCCGCTGGAGGGCGAGGGGGTGGGGGAGCATCGGCGGCGCGGGCGCGAGGACGGGCCTGCCGGCGGAGGTGGTGGGGTGCGGGGGGTCCTTGTGCGGTCGCGGGGTGGGGAGGTGCAGGGGGACGCGGTCGGCCGGGGACGGGGGCTGGGTTGCGGGGAGGGGCGGGGAAGCTGCCGGACGGTTCTCGCGGTCGGCGGGCGTGGGGCCGGAGGCCGGAGCCGGAGGCGCCGACGGCGGCGCGGACTCGACGCCGCTCGGTTCCCCGCAGTGCTCTGCCTCCGGGCCGCCCGACTCCCGGGCAAGCCACAGTAGTTCGGCCAGCTCGCGGGGTGTGGGCGCCGTGCCCGACGCGGCCGTCAGCAGTGCGCTCAGCCGTTCCAGGGCGGACGGGTCACCCCTCGGCGTGTCTCTCCTCGGCGGGTCCTCAGAAGCCATCGCCGTCCGCCGTCGTGCTCAGGTAGGGCATCAGCTGTTCCGCCAGGGCGTCGCGGGAGTCGGCGTCGAGGCCGGCGACACCGGTGAGGTAGAGGGCGTTCAGGAGCTGGTCGGTGGCGAGTTCGCCGTCGGCCGCCCGGGTCAGGAAGCGGTTGATGAGGTGTTCCGCCTCGCCGGGCGGGGTGTCGAGGTGGGCCCGGACGATCTCGGTGAGCTGTGCGCGGTCGGGTCGGCGCAGCTTCAGCCGGACGCAGCGGCGCAGGAAGGCGGGCGGGAACTCGCGCTCGCCGTTGCTGGTCAGGACGACGAACGGGAAGGCGCGGCAGCGGACCCGGCCGCGCGTGACGGTGACCGGCGCGTCCGAGCCGTCGGCCAGGACCTCGGCGGTGCCGTCCTCGACGCGGTGGCGGGCCGCGCGCAGGAGTTCGGGGATCTCGTACTGGCCCTCCTCCAGGACGTTCAGCAGGTCGTTGGGCAGATCGAGGTCGCTCTTGTCGATCTCGTCGACCAGGAGGGCGCGGGGACGGTCGTAGGGGAGCAGGGCGGTGCCGAGGGGGCCGAGGCGCAGGTGGTCCTCGACGCCCTCGGCGCCGGAGAGCTCGACCGGCTCCTCGGCGCCGGAGCGGCCGGTCCGTTGGCGCCAGGCCGCCTGTCGGGCCGCGTACAGCCGGGACAGCGGGTCGTACTGGTAGAGGCCGTCGGCCAGGGTGGAGCGGCTGGTGATGTTCCAGCGCAGCACCGGGCCGAGCCCCAGCTCCCGCGCCACCGCGTACGCCAGCGAGGACTTGCCGGTGCCGGGCGGACCGGTGACCAGCAGGGGGCGGCGCAGCACCAGGGCCGCGTTGACGAGCTGGACGCTCTCCGGGGTGGCGACGTAGGAGCGGGCGCGGTGGACGCGGTCGGGGGAGACGGCAGCCTCGTCGTCGGCGTCCCGGGGCGGCGGTACGACGGGCTCGCCGTCGAACGCGCGCCAGGGCGGCGGCGCGGGCAGCCGGTCGATGCCGTCGTGGGGCTCGCTGTTCCCGGTGTAGACGGACCAGTGCGGCATGGTTCTCCGAAACTCGGTGTGGCTCGGTGGGGCTCAGGGGGGGGCTCAGTGGGGGTGGTGGGGCGGTTGGGGCGGTAGATGGCGCTGGGTGGGGGCGCTGATGGTGGGGTGGTTCAGGCCACGGGGGAGTGGGCGTGGGCGGGTGCCTCGCTGTGCGGGTCGGTGAAGACGCGCGGGTCGTCCCACAGCAGTTGGATGTCGTGCGCCCAGTGGCCGTCCTCGACGTCGGCCTCCTCCCGCAACGCCAGGACGCGGCGTGGGAGTTCGGCGGGCGGCACGCCGGACAGGCAGCTGTCGAGCTCGTCCAGGAACACCTTGCCCGCGCAGCCGTCCCCGCCGGCGCAGGGCTCGTCCGGCCCGGTGGCGCAGCCCTCGCGGGACCAGACGACGATCGGGGCGGGCGCGTTGAGCGAGGATTCGAAGTGGGGGCGGGTGCGGGGCGCGGCCGGGGCGGTGGAGAAGCCGGCGAGACAGGCGTCGTCCTGACGCAGTCGCAAGCGCAGTCGGCGCGGTTCCTCGGCGCTGCCGCACTCGACGCGGTGCACGCGCGCGCCGGGCACGGTGTCGAGCCGGTTCCACACCCGGGTCAGCTGGTGCCGGACGCCCGGCCGGCGGCGGGCCTGGTCGGTGACGACCAGCGGGTACACGCAGCCGAGCGGGGTGTCGTCGTCGGGGGTGGACGCCCAGCGGTCGACGGGCAGGTCGATCCAGTCGCGGGGCAGCGCGAACGTGATCAACTCGTCGCAGCCGGGAGTCAGATAGCGGAAGGCGGCCTCGATGCGGTCCTGCACATAGGCGCGCAGCCCGGCCTGCGGGACGGTGTCGGAGCCGACCGGATGCCGGCGGCCCCCGCTGTACGCGGACACCTCGACGCGGACGTGTCCGTCGCCCGCGCCGCTGTGCTGGAGGTCGACGAGGATGGGCGACCAGTCCGGTGCGGCGGCCGGCTCGGCGGGGGTCTCGGCGGGGGTCTCGGCAGGGGGTTCGACGGGGGGTTCGGCAGGGGGCCGGTATACGGAGGCCACGTGGGCGGTGAAGCGGGCGACGGTGGTGGCCGCGTCGTCGCCGTCGACCTCGCACAGCACGAACAGGGCCGCCGACCACAGGGAGTCGAAGCCCTCCTCGGGCGCGTCCGGGTCCAGCGGGCCGCGGGACGCCTCGTACAGCTGCACGCGCCGCCCGGCGTCGTCGTCCAGGCCGGCGCGGACGGCGCGCTCGACGAGTTCGCGCAGCCGGGCACGGTCGGCGGTGCGGTGGTCGGAGGTGGGGACCAGGCCGCTCAGGGCCGGCCAGTAGCGGGCCATGACCTCGGTGGGCATCATCCGCCCGTTGTGCACGCCCCGGTCGCCGGCGGCCGCGGTGACCATGCCGACGACCTCGCCGGTGTCGACGAGGGTGACGGCGGCGCCGCTGAACCCGGGGGCGAGCGGCTGCCCGCCGGGCTGCCAGGCCTCCAGCTGGATCCACTCGCGGTTGAGCAACTGGGCGGCGGTGATGCGGTATTCGGCGAGGGTGCCCTCGTCGAAGCCGACCGGGAAGCCGTAGACGAGGAGTTTGCGGGGCCGGTCGGGCCGCTGTCCGTGGGCCGCGTCCACCGGCGCGAGCGCGGCGGGCGCGATCGGCACGTCGTGGGCCAGCTCCAGGACGGCCAGGTCGCCGAGGTCGGTCGAGCCGCCGCCCCAGCCGCCGTCGGCGATCACGCGGGCCGGTACGGCGGCGGAGCCGGGGCGCTCGGTGAAGGTCACCGTCAGCGCGTCAGCGGCGGCTTCGTGCACGACGTGGGCACAGGTCAGCACCCTGCGCGGGGTGACGAGGAAGCCCGCGCCGACCACCTCGCCGGCGCTCTCGATCCGGGCGTGCCACTCGGCGCTGTTCATGAGGGGGCCGTTCATGAAAGGGCTGTTCGTGCGGGGGTCGGTCGGGCGGGAGCCGGTCGTGCGGGGGCCGTTCATGAGGGGCTGGAGGGCGACCAGGTCAGTCGTACGACGAGGTGGCCCTCCGCCGTGCCCTTGGCGATGATCGCGCCCGTCTCCGCCGACAGCTTCACCCCGAACTCGATCTCCACGCCGTCCGGCCGCAACGCCCCGTCCCGGAAGACGCGCAGCGCGGCCTCGGCGGCGGCGCGCACGCCGTCCAACGCGCCCTCGAAGGTGCGGGCCGCCTGGACCGTACCGTCGGCCCGGGCCACCAGGCGGGAACCGGGCCGCCTCTCCGTGGGCGCTTCGACGGCGATCACGGCGCCGTCGTCGGTCTTGAACTCCATCAGTCCGTCCACGGTGTCCCCGTTACCCTTTCCGTTCAACTGCGGCTCTGTGCACATCCATTGTCACGGACGGTACTTGAGCTTGTCCCGCGTTCACCGCGCCTTCGTGAACCGCCCGGAAAGCGTCCCGTGCCGCCGTACGTCAGGACGGCAGCGCCCGCTTCATGATCTTCCCCATGTCGTTGCGGGGCAGCGCGTCGAGGTAGCGCACCGCACGGGGCCGCTTGTGCGGGGCCAGCCGACGGGCCACGTGGTCGGCCAACTCGCCCTCCGCCGGGGGTGATCCGGGGTCCACCGGCACGACCCACGCGACGATCCGCTCCCCGAGGTCCGTGTCCGGCTCCCCGGTGACGGCGGCCTCACGCACCCCCGGATGCTCGAGGAGCGCGTTCTCGATCTCCCCGGCCCCGATCTTGTAACCCCCGCTCTTGATCAGGTCGGTGGCCTTGCGCCCCACGATCCGGACGTACCCGTCGGGATCGCGCACCGCCACATCGCCGGTCCGGAACCAGCCGTCGGCGGTGAAGGCGGCGGCGGTGGCGTCGGGCCGGTTGAGGTACTCGGTGAACAGGTTCGGCCCGCGCACCTGGATCTCCCCGACGCTCTCCCCGTCGTACGCCTCGACGGCCGACCCGTCGTCCTCCACGAGCCGCAGTTCCACGCCGGGCAGCGGCACCCCGACGGTCCCCGCCCGCGCCTCCCCGTCCGCTCGGACGCTGGTGTTCATCAGCGTCTCCGTCATGCCGTACCGCTCGATCACCCGCCGTCCGGTCGCGGCCGCGATGCGCTCGTGGTCGTGCACGGGCAGCGCGGCCGAACCGGACACCAGCAGCCGGGCCCCCGAGAGCGCCTTGACCAGCTCCGGATCGTCGGGGAGCGCTTCGGCGATGCGGTGGTACATCGTCGGCACCCCGAACAACATGCTCGCGCCGCTGTTCAACTCCCGGGCGACGCCTTCCGTGTCGAACCGTCCGAGGTGCCGTAGGGAGCCGCCCCGGCGCAGCGGTCCGAGCACCCCCAGCACCAGCCCGTGCACATGGAACAGCGGCAGCCCGTGCACGAGGACGTCCTGTCCGGTCCACTGCCAGGCGTCGGCGAGCGCGTCGAGCGTCGTGGCGATCGCCCGCCGCGGGACGACCGCTCCCTTGGGCGGCCCGGTAGTGCCGGAGGTGTAGACGACGAGGGCGGCCTCCTCATCCCCCACGGCCTTCTGCTCCACCGCTGCGACCCCGCACACGTCGACGTCGATCCGCTCCAACCCCCTCAGCGCGGCAGGCAGTTCATCACCCGGAGCCGCCAGTACGGCCCCCGGCGCGCTGTCGGACAGGATGTGTCCGAGCTCCTTGTCGCCCGACTTCGGGTTCAGCGGCACGGCGGCCGCCCCGGCGAGCAGCACGCCCACCACCCCGACGGCCGTCTCCAGCGTCGGAGCGGCCCACACGGCGACCCTCCCGCCCGCACCCCGCAGCCGTTCCCCGACGGCGCCGGCCGCCCCGGCGAGTTCCGCATACGTCAGGGAGCGCCCGCCGAACCGCAGCGCGGGGCGGCCCGACGGGGCGTCCGTCAGGGCCGGGAAGAGAGAGGACGAGGACACGGGAGGGACTCCTTGGCGGCTGCGGGAACAATCAAGCCTGTTCCTACCCCGTCGCCCGGCCCCCCACCGCCGGCTACCGAGTGTGATGTTCGGGCCGGTGGTGTGATCGCGAACCCTTGTTAGCCTTCGGGTTGTCGGACTTTCGTACGAAGGGTGGAATCCGTCGTGGCGCGTATCGCACTCGTCACCTACGACCCCCGGCCGGAGCCGAGCAGGGACCGTGATCTGCCCGTGCTGCAGGCGGCGCTGGAGCGGGCCGGGGCCGCGGCGGACGGGGTCTTCTGGGACGACCCCGACGTCGACTGGGCCTCCTACGATCTTGTCGTCATCCGTTCGACCTGGGACTACAGCTGGCGCGCGGACGAGTTCACGGCCTGGGCGCAGAAGGTCGCCGATGTCACCCGGCTGGCCAACCCGGCCGCCGTCGTGCGCTGGAACGCCGACAAGCGGTATCTGGGGGAGCTCGCGGCGGCCGGAGTGCCGACCGTCCCGACGCGCTACCTCGCGCCCGACGATCCGGCCGACCTGCCCACCGACCACGAGTACGTCGTCAAACCCACCTCCGCGGCCGGCGCCCGCTATGCCGCCCGCTACACGCCCGACCAGCACGAAACGGCCGTACGGCAGCTCGCGCGGATGCACGACGAGGGGCTGACGGCGATGGTGCAGCCCTATGTGCGGGGCATAGACGCCGGCGGTGAACGGGCCCTGCAGTTCTTCGGCGGCCGGCTGCTGCACGCCAGCCGCAAGCGGGCGGTCCTGGCCCCCGGCACCGCCTACGACGCGCAGAAGGTCGCCCACCCCGGCCTGGAGCCCTGGACCCCGACCCCGGCCGAGACCGCCGTCGCCGAGCGCGCCCTGGCCGCCGTACCGGACGCGCCCGAGCTGCTCTACGCCCGGGTCGACCTCGTGGACGGCGACGACGGGCAGCCGTGCGTGATGGAGCTGGAACTGGTCGAGCCGAACCTGTTCCTGTTCCTGCACCCGGAGTCGGTGCCGGCCGTCGCGGCGGCGATCATGGCGGCGGCGGCCGGCACGCGCTGACGACCGCCACCACCTGCGGACGGCGTTACTCCCTGATCGTCGTACGTTGCAGCAGCCCCCAGGTGAACTCGGCGACGACCTCGTGCGGCGTCCCCAGTGCGTCGGGCGCCCTGAAGGCCAGGCCGCAGCGGGTCGGGGCCGTGCCCTCCAGGGGGCGGGCGGGGGCGAAGGCGGCCGCGACCTCGTCGACGGTGCAGGACCACGAGGTGAGATCGTCCAGGGTGTTCAGGGGCGGTGGCTCGGCGCCCGGGGCGCGCACCAGCCACTCGTTCCAGACGCCGCCGTTCGGCGCGAGCAGCAGCTCGAAGCGCAGGTCGGGCCAGAGGGACACCGGCCACACCCAGACTTCGCAGTCGGCGTCGCCGACGCGGCGGGGTGCGCGGGACTCGGGTTCGCCGAGGGCGGCGCGGTAACGGGAGAGTGCGCCCCGTGCGTGCGGGGAGTGGGCCATCGCCTGCCAACGCCTGTTGGCCTCTCGCATCTGGGCCAGGGAGACGCCCAGTCCATGACGGGCGTTCTCCACCAGGTCCTGGTTGTGGTCGGCCATACGGCGCAACAGGACCAGCTGGAAGTCGAGAGGCGTGAAGGAGCCGGCGAGGCGTTTCTGAGTCGGCATGGCCCCCATCCTGGCGCACTCGCGCCTTTCACGACCATTGCCCGGCGCAAAGGCTTATGACAGCCTGTGTTCGTCATGCCGATCGCCTGTTGAAATCTCGAACACAGGCACTGAGAACGACTACAAAGGGAGGGGGCCGGTCGTGGGACGCCTCGTACCTGCCGTGACCCGAGCTCTCGACATTCTCGAGCTCTTCCTCGACGGGGACGGTTCGCTCTCCGCCCCCGACATAGTGCGCAAGCTCCAGCTTCCGCGCACCACCGTGCACGAACTCGTGACCACGCTCTCCGCGCGGTCCTACATCGTCCCCGTGCCCGGACAGCCCGGACGGTACCGTCTCGGCGTCCGCCCGTACCAGCTCGGCAGCCGCTACGCCGAGCAGCTCGACCTCGCCGCCGAGGGTCAGCAGGTCGCGCGGACCGTCGCCGAAACGTGTGACGAGACGGTCCACGTCGCGATCCTCGAGGGCGCCGACGTCATCTACATCGCCAAGGTCGACTCCACCCACGCGGTCCGGATGGTCTCGGCCGCAGGCCGCCGACTCCCCGCCCACTGCACCTCCGTCGGCAAGATGCTGCTGGCCTCGCTCCCCGAGCCGGAGCTCAGCGCGCGCATCCCCGACGACGCCGACCTCATCCGGATGACCCCCAACAGCATCACCGAGCCCGGCGCCCTGCGGCAGGCCCTGGCGGAGATCCGGGAGCGGGGCGTCGCGGTCGAGAACCGCGAGTCCAACCCGGACGTCAGCTGCGTCGCCGCACCGGTCCGCGACCGCACCGGTCAGGTCGTCGCCGCCCTCTCCATCTCCGTCCCCATGATCCGCTGGAGCGACGACCGCCGGGTCGAGCTGGAGCAGCTCGCCGCGAAGGGCGCAGCGGAACTGTCCGAACTGCTCGGTTACCGGAGCGTGGCATGACGACGTCGTACGAAGTGGCCGTGCGGGCCGAGGCGACCCTCGGCGAGGGCCCGACCTGGGACCCGGCCACCGGCCGCCTGCTCTGGCTCGACATCCTGGGCGCCCGCCTGCACACCTACGACCCCGTGACGGGCGGGCGCACGGTCCGGGTCACCGACCAGCACGTGGGCGCGGCCAAGCCCCGCGCGGGCGGCGGCCTGGTCCTGAACCTGCGGGACGGCGTGGGCCTCCTCGACCCCGACGACAGCTTCCGCTGGCTGCACCACGAGCCGGTCGCGGGCCGCCGCGCCAACGACGCCGCCGTCGCCCCCGACGGCTCCCTGTGGGCCGGCACCATGCGCTACGACGAGGCGCCCGGCGGCGGCACCCTGTCCCGCCTCACCGGCGACGGCACGGCGGACGTCGTCCTCGACGACGTGGCGGTGAGCAACGGGACCGGCTGGAGCCCGGACGGCACGCTGATGTACTACGTCGACTCACCGACGCGCCGGGTCGACGTCTTCGCGTACGCGGCGGACGGGCAGCTCTCCGAGCGCCGTCCGCTCGTCGAGATCGAGGAGGGCGCCGGCTTCCCCGACGGCCTCACCGTCGACGCCGACGGCTGTGTGTGGGTGGCGCTGTGGGACGGGGGGGCGGTACGCCGCTACACCCCGGCGGGCGAACTGGACCGCGTGATCACCCTGCCCACCCCGAGGATCACGGCCTGCGCGTTCGGCGGCGCCGACCTGACCGACCTGTACATCACCACCGCCCGCGTGGGCCTGGACGCCCCGCATCCGGTGGCGGGGTCGCTGCTGGTGGTACCGGGCGCGGGGAAGGGGCTCGCCCAGCCGGCGTTCGCGGGCTGACACGGCCGGGGGCCGCGGTGGCCGGGGGCGGTGGGCGACTACCGCAGCCCGGCCCGCTTCAACTCGTCGCCCGTCAACGGCGGCCCGGTCAACGCCGGCTTCAACGGCCCCACCGCGGCCGCCGCCAGCACCGACGGACTCAACAGCACCTCCGGCCCGCGCTCCAGCGAGGTCACGTCGGTCACCCGGCGGGCGATGCGGCCGTTGCCGGTGGCGGTGTGCATCAGCCGGCCGACGTACGCCGCCACGAGCCGGTCGCGGAGCGTGGGCCCGTCCTTGGTCGCACCGGGGTAGAACACGTCCTGGCCGACGGCGAGGTCCCAGGCGGTGCCGGCGGGCCGGGCCACCGCCTTCTGGATACGACGGGACAGCCCCGGCGCGCCCCAGCCGTGCCGCCGGACGACGTCCCGAAGGCTCACCGCGCTCTGGGCGGCGACGGCGAGGCCGTGACCGTAGAGCGGGTTGAACGCGGCGAGGGCGTCGCCGACGACGGCGAAGTTCTCCGGCCAGGCCGGCATCCGCTCGTAGAAGTGCCGGCGGTTGACGGTCGCCCGGGTGTACGCCACGTCGGACAGCGGCTCGGCCTGTTCGAGCAGCTCCCCGATGACCGGGTGGCGCAGTTCCTCATGGGCGAAGCGGACGAAGTCGTCGTTCCCGGTGGAGGGCTCGGCGCCCCGGGTGCCGTTGAGCGTGACGATCCAGCGGCCGTCCTCGATGGGCAGCAGAAACCCCGCCCGCCCCGGCGCTCCGTCCCGCGGATCGGGCTGCACGTTGACGATCGGAAACCCGGAACGCGCCTGCTCGGGGGCGAGATACAGCCGACTCGCATACGCCAGCCCGGAATCCACCGTTCGCCGCTCCACCTCCCCCAGCCCCAACTCCACCAGCCACCTACCGGCCCGAGACCCCCGCCCAGTGGCGTCAACGACCAATCCGGCCGGTATCACGCACTCCCCACCCGCAGCACCCGCCTCCTCACCCGCCTCCTCACCCGTGCCCATGCCCGTGGCCGTCCCCGTCGTTCGCCGTGTTCTCACGCGTACGCCCGTGACCGCTGTCTCGTCGCCGACCAGGTCCAACACCTCGGTTTCGGCAAGGAGTTCGATCCTGGGGTCGGTCAGGACCTGGGTGCGGATCGTGGCGTCCAGGAGGTCGCGGCCGGCCAGGATCACGTGGTGGGACTCGGGCCAGCGGCGGAACCAGCCCCGCGGGCCGAGGACCACCATGTCCGTCGTGACCGGGGCCCGTCTCGCACCGGCGTCGTGGAGCGCGTCGGTGACGCCCGGCAGCAGGTCCGCCACCGCCCGCACTCCGCCGGACCACAGCATGTGGGCGTGACGGGCCTGGGGCAGGCCCTTGCGGGGGGCGGGGCCGTCGGGCAGCGCGTCGCGCTCGATGACGACGACCCGGTCGGCGAGGCCGGCCAGGGCGCGCGCCACGAGCATGCCTGCATGGGATCCCCCCAGGACTACGGCGGTTCTGGCGGGGTTGGAGGGTTCACTCATGCGTGGACATGCTCTCTGCCGGGGCGGCCGCGCGGGCGCGGACCGCCTGGAGGTCTACGGGGTGACGAAGGGCCTGGGACACGGCCTGGATCTCCCGCAGGAGGTAGGTGGTGTCCGGGCCGGAAGGGCCGGAGGGGCCGGAGGCACCGGGGTCGCCGGTGGTGCCGGTGGTGCCGGGGGCGGCAGCGTCTGTCGGCGGGCGTTCGGTGTCCGTGGCCGGGTGCTGTCGCCGCCGCTGCCTCGCCTCGACGGCGTCCAGCAGGGTCACGGCGGCGGCCAGTGCCTGGGAGCGGCCGCGTTCGAAGCCGAGGGCGACGGCGGTGTCGTAGGAGCGGGTGCGCAGGTCGTCGTCGAGGTGCCGGGACAGTTGGAGGAGCGCGTCGCGGATGAACGTCTCACGGCGGATCAGCCGCAACTCCGGGGTGGCGCGCAGGTCGAAGGGCTCGCGGCCGCCCGTGACGGTCCGCATCAGCCGGGACAGCGGCCGCAGGCTCCGATGCCGGCGCCGGACGCGCCATCGCTCCTGAAGGTACTGGCCGGCGTGCGGCACGATGAAGCCGACCGCGACCAGGGTGGCGGCGATACAGGCCGCCGACGGGGCGATGTTGGTGTTCAGCCAGTCCAGGTCGTGCCCGGTCCAACGGGCCACGACGGCCGTCAACTTGGCCGCGCTGAACAGCAGGTTCGTCACGTAGCCGGCGCCCAGGAGGCGCAGTCCCCAGCGCAGCCAGGCGTCCAGGCCCTCGGTGCGGCTCCAGTTCCAGACCAGCCGGGCCGTGATCGAGCAGGCCACCGTGTGCGCGAGCAGGTAGAGCAGGATCTCCTCGCGCATGAACGGCGTGTTGGCGTAGTAGGTGTCCAGGTCCCGGATCCGCTCCACCGGGACGTCGGCGAGCGCGAAGAGCACCCACAGCGCGACCACCACCCCCGCGTACGCGGACACCACCCACCGGGTCGTGCGCCGCGTCTGCGCCCCGCGCTCGGTGAGGTTGTTGCGCCAGGCGATGACCAGCAGCAGCCAGGACGCGGACAGCGCCGTGATCAGGGAGTACACCCAGGGCGCCGCGATGTTGGGCACGCCGGTGACCCGGTTGGTCCAGGCGATGGTCTTCGGCGCCGCGAACACGAACACCGCGCAGGCGAAGACCAGCAGCCCGCCGACGGCCCGCAGCAGCGGGTCCCGCCAGAGCTTGAGGATGCTGGGCAGCTTGATGGCGAGGGCGGTGCCCAGGACCACGGTGGGCAGCCAGAACGAGATGTACAGCCCGTGGCTCACCGCGCCGAACCCCTCCGTCCGCGATAGCCCAGGGTCCGCTGGACCGCGGCCGTCTCCGCGGCCGTCGCGGAGTCGTTCAGATAGCGTCGGAAGCGGGCCGCGAGCCGGTGACCGAAGTCGTCGGCCTCGGCCTCGTCGTCGGCCCGGGAGCCACTGCGGGCGGCGACGGCCAGCGCGATGGAGTCCCAGTCGGACCGCTCCGACCGCTCCGACCGCTCCGACCGCTCGGACCTCTCGGACCTCTCGTTCACCTCGTCCGACCGTCCCGAGCGCCCCGACCGTCTGGCCAGGGCGTCCGCCGCCGCCGTGCCGACGCCATGGTGGTGGTGTCGGTGCCCGGCGTGCAGATGCCACAACTCATGGCCGAGAATGACGAGTTGCTGCACCGCCTCGGCCCGCTCCTCGACGATGACCAGGTCGAAGTCCTGGAACTCCACCCACAGCCCGGTCACCTCGATCTCGTCGGGAAACCGCTCGAACCGCACCTCGACGGGCCGCCCGCCGCGCCGCGCGGACATCTCCTCGCACAGCGCCCGGCACACGTCCCGCACCCCGGACGGCCGGCAGGGGCGCGCCCGCACCGCGGCGGAGAGCTCGGCGGTCAGCTCGCGCATCGCCGGGCCGGTCCGCACGCGCCGCAGCGCCGAGGCGATCCGGGCCGCACTGCCGCGCGCGCCCGCGATGTCCATCCGCTCCCCCTTCTCGACCGCCCTGCGGCAGCCCGTTCGAGCCTACGCGGCTGGTTGTGTCCGCGTCACGAGAAGTCCGTGAGCGTCACGGATAGAAAGCGCTATCAGAAGTCGTGTCGAAACCATTGACGCGCAAGCGCTTCGATCTTACGGTCCCGTTCGAAGTTACGAGCACGATTCGAAATGTCGAACCACGCGAACGACAGGGGCACGGTATGGGACAACCTGGCCTGAATCGCAGGCAACTTCTCGCCGCAGCAGGCGGGTTGGCAGTGGCGGGCAGCCTCGGCTTCGCCGCCCTCGGCACCGGCGCCGACGCGCTCGCCTCCGACGCGCACACCCGGGTGCGGTACTGGAACCTCTTCAGCGGCGGCGACGGCGCCAACATGATCGCGATGCTGGACGCCTTCCGCGGCGAACACCCCGACATCGAGGTGAAGGACTCCACCCTCCAGTGGGGCAACCCCTTCTACACCAAGCTCGCCATGGCCGCCGCGGGCGACCGCGCACCGGAGCTCGGCGTCATGCACATGGGCCGGGTCGCGGGATTCTCGCCGGGACGGCTCCTGGACCCGTGGGACGAGACCCTCCTCGCCAAGTACGGCATACGCAAGGAGGACTACAACCCGGCGCTGTGGAACCGCGGCGTCATCGACGGCAGGCTCTACGCCCTGCCGCTCGACATCCACGTACAGCTCTGCTTCTACCGCAAGGACGTCCTGAAGAAGGCGGACCTGCTGGGCGACGACGGCCGGATGATCCCCGTCACCTCCACCGACGAGTGGTTCGACGTCCTGAAGAAGGCCAGGCAGGTCCAGAAGAAGGGCCTGCAGACCATCGGACTGTGGACCAACGACCAGAACTTCCAGTGGTGGTTCTTCGTCGCCTTCTACACCCAGCTCGGCGGCCGGTGGTTCAGCGACGACAACACCGACGTCCTCTTCGACGTCGACAAGGCCACCCAGGTCCTGGAGTTCCTCCGCAGGCACGTCACCGACGGATACGTCATCCCGGGCGCGCCCACCGGCGAGCAGTTCATCAACGGCGCCCCCTTCACCTGGGAGGGCAACTGGTCGGTGCCGGTCTTCTCCGGCGCGAAGCTGGACTACGGCGCCACCCCGCTGCCGCCCGTCTTCGGCAGGCAGGCGACCCACGCCGAGTCGCACGCCTTCGTCCTGCCGCACCAGGCGGGCCGCGGCGGCGCCACCGACGAGGCCGCGCACGAGCTGGCCGCGTACGTCGTCACGCACGCCCTGCAGTGGGCGGCCGGCGGCCACATCCCCGCGTACACGCCGACGCTGTCCACGGCCGCCTACAAGAAGCTCACCCCGCAGAACGAGTACGTCTTGGCCATGAACCACCAGGCCACCGAGCCGAAGGTGTGGTTCGCGGGCTCCACCGGCGTCCTCGCCCAGGACCTCGGCCCCGTCGTCGTCTCCTCGACCATGGGCTCCGCCAAGCCGGCCACCGTCGCCCAGCGGATGAAGTCCCATCTCACCAAGCTCCTCGCCTCGAAGAACCCGATGGACGGCAAGACCGCCGCGCAGGGAGGTGCGCTCGCATGACGACCAGTGCCCAGACCGTCGTCGCACCGGCGCGGGCGAAGACCGCCGCCGCCACCGCGACCCTGCGCCGCAAGCAGGGCTTCCAGCACGGGGGCTGGTTCGTCGCCCCGTTCCTGCTGCTGTTCGCGCTGTTCGTGATCTGGCCGCTGCTGCGCGGCGTCTACCTCAGCTTCACCGACGCCAACATCTCCGGCGACGGCGCGAGCTTCGTCGGCCTCGACAACTACCGCGACGCCCTCAACGACCAGGCGATGTGGGACGCGCTCGGCCACAGCGCGTACTTCACGCTGCTCGTCGTGCCGTGCATCACGGTCCTGGCCTTCCTGCTCGCGATGCTCGCCCACCACATCGAGCGCGGCAAGTGGCTGTGGCGGCTGTGCTTCTTCGCACCGTTCCTGCTGCCGTCGACGGTCGCTGCCAACATGTGGCAGTGGCTGTTCACCCAGGGGATCGGCCTGTTCAACGAGACCTTCGGGCTCACCACACCCTGGCTGACCGACAAGTCGTACGCGATGCTCGCCATCGTCATCCAGACACTGTGGTGGACGGTCGGCTTCAGCTTCCTGCTGTACCTCGCCGCGCTCCAGGGCATCCCCGACCACCTCTACGAGGCCGCCAAACTGGACGGGGCGAACGCCTGGCACCGGATGGTGCACATCACCCTGCCGATGCTGCGCCACATCACCGGCCTGGTGATCGCGCTCCAGGTCCTCGCCTCGCTCCAGCTCTTCGACCAGGCCGTCGTGATGATGGACTTCGGCCCCGGACCCGAGCTCAGCACCCGCTCCTTCGTCCAGTACACCCTCGAACAGGGCTTCACCAGCTACCGCGTGGGCTACGCCTCCGCGATGTCCATCATCTTCTTCGTGATCATCGCGGCCGTCGCCCTCGTGCGGATGGCGCTGCTGCGCAACCGTGAGGAGGGCGGCCGATGACCACCGCCGCGACCACCCCGAAGGTCAAGTCCCGCAAGCCCTGGACGCCCAGCCAGATCGTCCTCACGCTGCTCGGCGTCGCCGTCTCCGCCGTCTTCGTGGCGCCGATCGCCGCCGCCCTGTTCACCTCGCTCAAGTCCGAGGCCGAGGCGGCCGAGATCCCGCCGCACTGGCTGCCGAGGGTGTGGACGGTCCAGGCCTGGAAGGCCCTCTGGGACACCGGCAACATCACGAACTGGTTCGTCAACTCCCTCGTGGTGTCGATCCTGGTGACGGCCATCGTGGTCACCGTGGCCGCCCTCGCCGGATACGGTTTCGCCCGCACCGAGTTCAAGGGCAGGTCCGTCCTGATGGGCGTCATGATGACGGGCCTGATGATCTCCCCGGCCGTCCTCGGCGTGCCCCTCTTCAGCACCGTCCAGCAGATGGGGATGGTCGACACCTACTGGGGCATGATCCTTCCGCAGTGCGCGCCCGCCGCGATGGTCTACATCCTCTACAAGTTCTTCCAGGGCATCCCGCGAGAACTGGAGGAGGCGGCGTTCATCGACGGCGCCGGCCGCTGGCGGGTCTTCTTCACCATCGTGCTCCCCCTCTCCCGCCCCTCCCTCGCCGCGGTCGGCATCTTCACCTTCATCGCCTCGTGGAACAACTTCCTGTGGCCGTACATGGTGACCAACAACCCCGACCTGATGACGATGCCGAACGGCATCGCGACCGTCATGAACTCCTACGGCATCCAGTGGGCGCAGCTCATGGCAGGCGGTCTCATGGCCGGCCTGCCGCTGATCGTCGTCTTCGTCTTCTTCCAGCGGCAGATCGTGGCGGGCGTCGCCCACACGGGATTGGCGGGACAGTGACAGTGGGCGGAGTGGGCGGAGTGGGCAGAGCGGTGACGGCCGTGGTGGCGGCGCTCCTCCTGGCGTTCCTCCCCAACGCGGCGCAGGCCGCACCGAGTTACCCCGATCCGCTTCCGATCACCGGCCAGCAGATCATTCACGACCCGACGGTGATCCGTCTCAAGTCCGGTGACTACGTGGCCTATTCGACGGGCGGCATCATCGGAGCCCGCCTCTCGAAGGACCTCAGGCACTGGGACGACGCGGGCAACGCCTTCGCGACTCCGCCGAGTTGGTGGTACGAGTACAACGACACCGGCGACCCCTGGGCGCCGGACATCTCCTACCGCGCGGGCCGGTACTGGCTGTACTACGCCGTGTCGTCGTGGGGCACCAACCACAGCGCGATCGGCGTGGCCACGTCCCCGACCGGCCTGCCCGGTACCTGGACGGACCAGGGCAAGGTCTTCACCTCCGAGACGACCGACGCCTGGAACGCCATCGACCCGGCGATCATCCGGACGGGCAGCGGGCTGTGGATGTCGTTCGGGTCGTACTGGACGGGCATCCGCATGGTCGAACTGAACCCGAGGACGGGCAAGGCGCTCCCCGGCGCGACGGTCGCCCACCTGGCGACCCGCCCGGACGCCCCGTACGCGGTGGAGGGCCCGTACATCGTCGAACACGGCCGCTACTACTACCTCTTCGCGTCCTACGACGCCTGTTGCGCGGGCGTGAACTCGACATACAAGATCAAGGTCGGCCGCTCGACGAAGGTGACGGGCCCGTACGTCGACAGCACGGGCAAGCCCCTGCTGGAGGGCGGCGGCGACCTGCTGCTGGAGGGCCATGGCCGTTTCATCGGCACCGGCGGCGAATCGATCTTCAAGGACAGGGGCAGAGATGTCCTGGCGTACCACTACTACGACGCAGAGGACGGCGGGACGCCCAAGCTGGGGCTGAACAGGCTCAGCTGGACAAAGGCGGGTTGGCCCAAGGTCTTTTAGGGGCGCGGGGCTGTGTCCATGCGCGGCTCCGCCGCGTGGGCGCGACCAGCCCCCACCCACCCACCCGCACCCGCCAAGGAATCAAGAACCACCCATCCTGAAAGGCGTTCATGAGCACGACGGCCCGCTTCACCCTCGACCCCGCCTTCGCCATCGGCGAAGTAAACCCCCGCCTCTTCGGCAGCTTCGTGGAACACCTCGGCCGCTGCGTGTACACCGGCATCTTCGAACCGGACCACCCCACCGCGGACGCGGAAGGCCTCCGCCAGGACGTCCTGGACCTGGTCCGCGAACTCGGCGTCACCGCCGTCCGCTACCCCGGCGGCAACTTCGTCTCCGGGTACAAGTGGGAAGACTCGGTGGGTCCCGCCGAATCGCGCCCCCGCCGTCTCGACCTCGCCTGGCACTCGACGGAGACGAACCGCTTCGGACTCTCCGAGTACATCGGCTTCCTCCGCAAGATAGGCCCCCAGGCAGAGCCGATGATGGCCGTCAACCTGGGCACGAGGGGCGTCGCCGAGGCCCTGGAACTCCAGGAGTACGCCAACCACGCAGAGGGCACCGCACTCTCCGAGCAGCGCATCGCCCACGGCGACAAGGACCCCTTCGGCATCGGACTGTGGTGCCTCGGCAACGAGATGGACGGCCCCTGGCAGACCGGCCACAAGACGGCCGAGGAGTACGGCCGGATCGCCGCCGAGACGGCCCGCGCGATGCGCCAGATCGACCCGAAGGTCGAACTCGTCGCCTGCGGCTCCTCCAGCCAGTCCATGCCGACCTTCGCCGAATGGGAGGCCACGGTCCTGAACGAGACGTACGACCTGGTCGACTACATCTCCCTGCACGCCTACTACTGGCCCGAGAACGGCGACATCGACTCCTTCCTCGCCTCAGCCGTCGACATGGAGTCGTTCATCGACAACGTCGTCGCGACCGCCGACCATGTGGGCGCACGGCTGAAGTCGAAGAAGAAGATCAACCTGTCCTTCGACGAGTGGAACGTCTGGTACCTGCCCGAGTGGGAGGAGCACGCCAAGACGCTGACCGACTGGCCCGAGGCCCCCCGCCTGCTGGAGGACAACTACAGCGTCACCGACGCCGTCGTCTTCGGTTCCCTCCTCATCGGACTGCTCCGGCACGCCGACCGCGTCACCGTCGCCTGTCTCGCCCAGCTCGTCAACGTCATCGCGCCGATCATGACCGAGCCGGGCGGCCCGGCGTGGCGGCAGACCACGTTCTTCCCGTTCGCGCAGGCCTCGCGGTACGGCCGGGGCACGGTCCTCGACGTCCGGGTGGACTCGCCGACGTACGAGACGCGCAAGTACGGCGAGACGGATCTGCTGCACGCGACGGCCGTCCGCGCCGAGGACGGCACGGTCACCGTCTTCGCCGTCAACCGCAGCCGGACCGACGCGCTGCCCCTCGAAGTCGCCCTGAACGGCCTCGACCTGACGAACGTCGTCGAGCACAGCGTGCTCGCGGACGCCGACCCGGACGCCCGCAACACCCTCGCCGACCCCGAGCGGGTCACCCCGCACGCGGCCGAGGGCACGGCGCTGACGGCCGACGGCACGCTGACGGCGACACTGGAACCGCTGTCCTGGAACGTGATCAGACTGGCGTAGGGCTTGCGCGTCGAGTGTGCAGTCGCTTCCGATCAGTGCTCGGTTGGCTGCACACTGGCGTCATGAACCGTCCGGGCCTGGCGGCACGGTGGGCGGGCAGGCTCCTGTGCTGGACCTTGGCCGCAGCCATGGCGTCCGCCGCCGTCGAAGCCGTCGTCAAGCCGGGCGCCGGCTGGTGGCGCACGGCCTGGCTCCTGCCCTGGTACCTGGTCCCCGTCTGGGCCCTGCTGTGGGCGGCGCTGCGGGCACGGGAGAAACGAACGACCGGCGCGGGCCGCCCCGGTGCCGACGAGAACGTGCCGACGGACTACGACGAGATCGCCTGACCTCACACGGGACCCCACAATGGGCGCATGAGGATCTCGGCGCGGGCGGACTACGCGGTGCGGGCGGTACTGGAGCTTGCCGTACGGCAGGGCGGTGGGGACCCGGTGAAGGCGGAGTCGATCGCCGCCGAGCAGGACATTCCGCACAAGTTCCTGGAGGGCATCCTCGGCGACCTGCGGCGCGGCGGGATCGTCGACAGCCGGCGCGGCGGAGGCGGCGGCTACCGGCTGGCCCGCGACCCGGCGGCGATCACGGTCGCGGACGTGATCAGGGCGGTGGACGGCCCGATCGTCTCCGTACGCGGCGAACGTCCGACGGGACTGACCTACACGGGCTCCGCGCAGCCGCTGCTGCCGCTGTGGATCGCGCTGCGGGCGAACGTGCGGCGGATCCTGGAGGGCGTCACGATCGCCGACATCGCGGCGGACGCGCTGCCGACTCCGGTGAGGGAGCTGGCGGCGGAACCGGCAGCGTGGGAGAACCCGTAGCCCGCGGTGGGCCCGGTGGCCCGGTGGTCGGGTGGCCCGGTGGTCGGGTGGTGTGAACGGGACTGGGTGAATGGCCGGAGTTCGACCTGGGCGTGCCCCGGTGGCCTCCCTACGATGCGAGCGCCCCCCCAGTTCTTCACAGGAACTCCACAGGCGTTCCGTTGAACCAAGGAGAATCACCATGGCAAGTGGGCTGCTCCTGGGCGGCGCGGTCGCCGCGCTCCTCACCGCGGCGATACCCGCGCACAACTCGTCCCCCGTCTTCGACAACCCGCCCCCGGACAAGATCGTCATCGACGTCGCCACGGTGAACGGCTCCGGCTGTCCCGCCGGTACCGCGGCCGTCGCCGTCTCCGAGGACAACACCGCCTTCACGGTGACCTACAGCGACTACCTCGCCCAGGTGGGCGGCGGCTCCAACCCCACGGCGTTCCGCAAGAACTGCCAGCTCAACCTGATCGTGCACGTGCCGTCGGGCTTCACGTACGCCATCGCCAAGGCGGACTACCGCGGTTACGCCTCACTGCAGTCCGGCGCGAGCGCCGTGCAGCGGGCCTCGTACTACTTCCAGGGCTCGTCGCAGACGGTGTTCAAGAACCACAACTTCAACGGCTCGTACAGCGACAACTGGCAGGCGACCGACACCACCGACTGGGCCCAACTGGTCTGGGCGCCCTGCGGAGTTCAGCGCAACTTCAACATCAACACCGAACTCCGGGTCAACGCGGGCACGTCACCGTCGAGCAAGGTCAGCTTCATGACCATGGACTCGACCGACGGCGACCTCAGCACCATCTACCACATGGCCTGGAAGGAGTGCCCCGGCAAGTAGTCCGGCCCTCCCGGGTCTCACCCCGCCGCGTGGGCCACGAAGTCGGCCCAGGCGGCGGGGGAGAGGGCAAGACTCGGCCCGCTCTTGTTCTTGGAGTCACGGACGTGGATCCGGGCGGGGCAGGTGGCGACCTCGATGCAGTCGTCCCCCGACGCGCTGCTGTAGCTGGACTTGCGCCAGGCCAGGGCGACCTCGACACAGTCCCCGTCGCCACTGCTGCTGTAACTGCTCTTGAACCAAGCCAGTTCGGACGCGTTCATTGGTCTCCTCGCATCTGCCGCAACAGGCTCGCGGAGTCTCCGGGAGTAAGAGCCTGTGAACGCATCCTGGCATAGCGCATGTGGAGGAGGCTGATCTCTTTCGGGTCGGCGACGAGCAGACCGCCCCGCTGTCCCTCGCAGTAGGCGAACCACTTGTTCTTCGGCGTCTCCAGCAGCTGTACCGGACCGGCGAGCCCCGCATGCGACTCCTGGATCGTCGGCATGATCTGGATCTCCACGTTCCGCAACGTACCGATCTCCAGCAAGTGCTCGATCGCCTCACCCGTGACCTCTGCCCCGCCGGTTCGGCGCCGTAATACGTGCTCCTCGATGATGAAACTGAACGCGGTGTTCGGCCGCTCCCGCAGCAACCGCTGGCGCTCGGCTCGCGCAGCCCACTTGATCTCGATTTCCTCGTCGTCCAGCGGCGGCAGTTGCTCGGTGAACAGCGCTCGCGCATACGCCTCTGTCTGCAGCAGCCCTGGAACCATCCGGCACTCGTACGTATAGAGCGTGATCGCCATCTTCTCCAGCTGAGCCCACCGGCGGAACCAAGCCGCCAGACCCGGCTGCCGCTCCAAGTAGCCCGCCGCGCTCCTCAACGCCCCCGTGTTCCCCAGTGCCCCCTCCGCCGCCTCGACGAAGTCCTCGTCCGGCATGCGGCGTCCCAACTCCACGGAGGCCACCGTGTGTTTGGAGAAGCCGACCCTGCTGCCGAACTCCTCCCTGCTCAGCCCGTGATGTACGCGCAACGCCTGGACCACCGCCCCGAACGTTCGCATACTGTCCGACGACTCGGGCTCACCGTCGACCACCATGGTCACCTCCCGCACTTATCGTCACGGTCGGTCACCGGTACTGTCCAGTCCGTCACCGCGTACGCTCACGCGCTGTACGCGGACGCCACCTGGAGATTCGGTCTCCGTGCCCGCCACATTGGCCCCATGACAGCACCACACCAACCCCTGCTCACCGTACGTGTGTTCACCCAGCGTCTCAGTGCGACGCCCCGCGGCGCCCGCCTGGCAAGGCGTCTCGCGCTGCATCAGCTCCACGCCTGGGGCATCCCGCACGGCACGGACGTCTCCGACGCGGTCGCGACGATCGTCGCCGAGCTGGCCGCCAACGCCGTCACCCACGGGCGGGTGCCCGGACGGGACTTCGAGCTGCGGCTCTCCTTTCCGCCCGGAAGTGTCCGGGTCGAGGTGACCGACACGCGCAGTGGGCCGCGTCCGCCCGGACCCGGTGCCGTACCCGCACCGCATCCCCTCGACGAGACCGGCCGCGGACTGCTCCTCGTCGACGCGCTCGCCGCCCGCTGGGAGGTGGTGGACCGGGAGCCGCCGCCGGGCAAGACCGTGCGCGTCGAGGTCGACGTGCCGGGCCGGCTCGCCCTCGCCAAGAAAGCGCCCTGATCTCCTCCGGGTTCCGGGTGGGTTCACGCGACCGCCGTGGCCGGGTCGTGCCGGTCGCCGCAGTGGCGGCAGACGCCGGTCGCGGCGGCCGAGGAGCGCGCGTCGGCCGTGAGCCGGTCGTGGGTGGAACCCAGCGGCCCCGTCCTGGGGGTGGGGCGTCCCGCGCGGTTATTGTGGCGCCCGGTGAGGGTGTGCCATTCGAGGTTTCCCCGCATCCAGTGCCGCAGGCCGGTGAGGTAGCGGGTGAGTTCGGGCGAGGCGTCGCGCCCGACTTCGGGTTCCAGACGCAGATAGTCGCGCATGAGGTCGTCGTGGAGCTCACCGGTCGCGCGCATGCTGCGTTCGATGGACCAGCCGTGGCGTGCTGCGAGCACGGTGGGCAGGCTGTGACTTCCTATGTCGGCGCTCTCCTTGGCGACCGAGTACAGGTCGTTGACCAGCATGATCATGAGGGAGGCGGCGAGGGACAGGTCGCGGACGCCGGGCGTTTCCCAGTCCCGGACGGACAGTTCGTAGCCGCCGACGACGTCGATGAGGACCAGACACGCCATGCCCCCGTTGTACTTGCGATGAGCCAGGTACTCCGCGGGTTCGGGTATGTGCCCGGCGATACGCCAGGAGTTTTCGGCCGCCATCGCGAGGAAGGTGGCGATCGTCTCGTGGCGCAGTCGGCCCACTTGCGCCGGCGCGCCGAGGCGGGTGACGTGTTCCGCGGTCTCGCGGAGCGCACGGGTCACCGGGTCGCCGGCGACGAAGGTCTCGATCGAGGGGCAGTCGGGCAGTCGGGGGCCGTTCTCCAGCGCGGTGAGCGCGCCCGCGAGCCGGGAGGCGCTCATGGCGAGATGGACGCCTTCGATGCCCTCGTCGCAGTAGTGGTCGTCCGCGGCGAACAGGGCGGTCATGTTGCGGGCCGCGAGCATCAGGTGATCGTGGTCGACCGCATCAGGGTGCGTCAGCGCGGCGAACGTGCCGAACCGGTATCCGTCCAGCTCGTTCCGCTGCCCCGGGAAGAGATCGAGGCTGAGCGCCCAGGCAACGATGTCGTCGTCCGCCTTGCGAGCCGCCGACTCGTCGTACGTGACCGGAAACGGGCACAACACACTCGGCACTGACAGTTCCCGCGTGCATGTGTCGCTATTCATGCATCTCATGGTGCGGTGTGAGGGCACTTCGGGGAATGGCTGGTTCTGGCCACAACATCGTTGCCTCGCAAGCCATTTCGCCTCACAGCAGCATCGGCCGTTGCTGTCACAGGGGAGTTCATACCCCATCGGGCCGGGTGGCCGCGCCGGTTCAAGGGCACGTTTCGGCAATGCGGCGGGGCCTGGTAAAAGTGCGCCTGACAAGGTCGCTTCGCCGGCCTGGGCGATCGTCGGCCACCTCGGAGGCGTCGTAAAACCCGCCTGTCCGAAACTGGTTGGCCGAACGCCGACTGGACGCCACCACAGTTGAGGTGACGCCCAGTCAGACGCAGCGAAAGGGATCGCCGGGCGACTGTCAGGACAACAGCTTGATCGCCTGGCCGTCCGGTTCTCGAAGACTTTCGAGTGACCGCGCGGGCCGTTGACGCGCAAGGGGTTCGATTCTACGGTCCGGTCCGATGACGCGACTGCTGTTCGACATCGCGAACGGTGGGCCCCCACTGAAGGAGCGTCCGTATGAGCCGTACCTCGCGCAGGGCCGCGCTGCTGGCCGTTCCGGCCGCGATTGTGCTCGCCCTGACCCCCACCGCCGCCTTCGCCTACCCCAACCCCGGCACGGTCACCGGGTCGACGGTCGTGCACGACCCGACCATGATCCGTACCTCCGCCGGCCGCTACCTGCTCTACGCCACCGGCGGCGGCCTCGCCTACCGCACCTCCACCGACCGCACCGCGTTCAGCGCGGGCGGCGACGCCTTCGCCACGAAGCCGGGCTGGTGGTCGTCGTACGGGGCGACGGAGGCCTGGGCGCCCGACATCTCGCACCAGGGCGGCAAGTACCTCATGTACTACGCCGTTTCGACCTTCGGCTCCAACAAGTCCGCGATCGGACTGGCCGGTTCGACGACCGGACTCCCCGGCTCCTGGACCGACTACGGCGCCGTCTACACCTCCACCGCCTCCAGCGACTACAACGCCATCGACCCGAACCTCTTCGTGGACGACGACGGCAAGTGGTGGCTGTCGTTCGGGAGTTGGTGGACGGGCATCAAGATGATCCGCATCGACCCGGCGACCGGCAAACAGCTCGCCTCCGACACCGCCCGCCGCTCGATCGCCGCCCGCCCCACCGGGACGAAGGCCGTCGAGGCGCCGTACATCGTCAAGCGGAACGGGTACTACTACCTCTTCGCCTCGTACGACACCTGCTGTGCCGGCACCAGCTCGACCTACAAGGTCAAGGTCGGCCGCGCCACCGGCGTCACCGGGCCGTACTACGACAGGAACGGCGTCGCGATGACCGGCAACGGCGGCACCCCGGTGCTGGAGTCGCACGGACGCTACATCGGCCCCGGCGGCCAGTCGATCATGCACGACACCGACGGCGACCTGATCGTCTACCACTACTACGACGGGAACGACAACGGCACGCCCAAGCTGGGCATCAACCTGTTGAACTGGAACACCGGCTGGCCCGTCGCCTACTGACCCGACCCCGGCCCGCCGCTCAGCCGGCCTGTCCCATCCCCGCCGCGTTCGGCCAGCTCTGGGCGTTGGGCCAGCCGGTGGCCGCCGCGGGGGAGAGGCCGTTGGTGCCGCGGACCTGGGCGGCGGTGAGGCCGCCGCGGGCCGGAACGCCGGTGGGGGTGGGCCCCATCGGCGGGGCGGCGGGCGCCATCGCGGGTGACATGGCCGCCGGCGCCATCGCGGGCGCCATGGCCGCCGGCGTCATGGCGGGTGACATGGCCGCAGGCGTCATGGCGGGTGACATGGCGGCGGGCGCCATCGCCGGGGCCATGGCCGCGGGTGCCATCGCGGGGGACATGGCCGCAGGCGACATCGCCGCCGCCGGAGCCATCGGCGGAGCCGCCGCCGGCACGGGGGCGGGAGCCGGGGCAGGGGCCGGTGCGGGTACCGGCTGGGGGAAGATCTGCGCGGCCGCCGGCATCGGCATGCCCGCCCCGTCGGACGGAGACGGCTGCGCCGCCGGAGCGGGCATCGCCGGGGCAGCCGCGGCCGCGGCCGCGACCAGCCCCGGCGCCGGCATGCCCATGGCCTGAGCGGCAAGGCCCTGCATGCCCGCCCCGTTGGTGACCAGCCGGTCCACCGCCGCCGTGCCCGAGCTGTAGCCGGCGCCGGCGCTCAGCTCGGGCACGGGAGCTCCCCTCCTGGTCCCATAGAGCACCTGTTCCAGGCCGGACACCAGGCGACGCACGTCCACCTGGGGGCGCACCACGAGCCTCAGGAAGCGGCTGGAGGAGCCGATCTTGTTTCCGCACTCGCGGACCAGGATGCGGTGCTCGGCGAGGAGCCGGTCGCGGACCACGGTGCCCTCGGCGCCGACGGGAAGGCGTACGAAGAGGAAGTTCCCCTGGGAGGGGTAGACCGTCAGGCCCGGCAGCGCGCTGAGCTGGCTCGCCATGTCGAGGCGGTCGCGGCGGATCTGCATCAGGCTCTGCGCGTACTCGGCGCCGTGGTTCTTGAGGATGAACACCACGTGTTCCGCGAAGGAGTTGAGGTTCCACTTCGGGAGCATCGAGCGGACCTTGCCCGCAAGCGCCGGGTTGGCGACCAGGTAGCCGAAGCGGATGCCGTGCAGGCCGAAGTTCTTGCCCAGGCTGCGCAGCACGATCACGTTCGGCCGGAGCATGGCCTCCTGGACGACGCTCGGCTCGGCCTCCGCGTCCGCGAACTCCAGGAACGACTCGTCGATGACGACCAGGTCCAGGTCGGCCATCGCGTCCATGAACTGCACGATCGCGTGCTTGTGCAGAAAGCCGCCGTCGGGGTTGTTCGGGTTGCAGATCACGGCGGCACGGGTGCCGCGGGCGCGGATGAACTCGGCGTACTGGGCCAGGTCCAGGGCGAAGCCGCTGGACTCCTGGAGCGGGAACATGTCGACCCGCTTGCCGGTCTCCATGGGCTGGTCGGTCCAGCGGCCGAAGGTGGGGACGGGAACGGCGAGGGACTCACGGACCAGCAGATGGTCGATCCAGGTGATCAGCTCGGTCGAGCCGTTGCCCATCGCCACGGCCTGCGGCGGAAGCTGGAGCAGACTGCACAGCTCGGCGGTGATCGTGTCGGCGCTGCTCGGGTAGTAGGTGATGATGTCGCGCAGCCGGGCGGCCATCTCGTCGAACATGGCCGGCGTCGGGAAGTACGGGTTGCACGGGATGCAGAAGTCCACCGGGCCGACACCCTCGCCGCCCTCGCGAGTCAGCGCCGCCATCGACGGGCTGTGCGCCGCGGTGTTGCGGAACAACGAGGAGACGTTGTCGGCCATGGAACCTCCGTATGGGGCGGGCCCGGCGGGGACGACCGGGCCCGTCGTCATTGGGTGGCCCGCGCGGGGGAGCGCGGGCCACCGGTAGATACGAAGACGGGGGTGACGCCGTTCAACCGTTGGGAAATCGGTAAGAACTTGTGGGTCGTCTGTGAAGGCGGATCAGGTTTCGAACGTGTGGATCGTGGTCGTCCGGTATGTCTGCCCGGGGCGCAGCACCGTCGAGGGGAACGACGGCTGGTTCGGCGAGTCCGGGAAGGCTTGCGTCTCCAGGCAGACGGCGTCGCCCTGACGGTAGGTGCGGCCGCCGGTGCCGGTGAGGGTGCCGTCGAGGAAGTTGCCCGAGTAGAACTGCAGCCCCGGCTGGTCGGTGGCGATCTTCAGGGTGCGGCCGGAGCGCGGGTCGCGCAGGGTGGCCACATGCACCGGCTCGGCGGTGACGCCCTTGTCCAGGACCCAGTTGTGGTCGTAGCCCTTGGCCTGGATCTGCTGGACGTGGCCGGCCCGCAGGTCGCGGCCGATCGTCTTCGGCTCGCGGAAGTCGAAGGGGGTGCCCGCGACCTCGGCGAGTTCGCCCGTGGGGATCAGGCCCGCGTCGGTGGGGGTGTAGCGGGAGGCGGCGATCGTCAGCTCGTGGTCCTCGATCGTGCCGCTGCCCTCGCCGGCCAGGTTCCAGTAGACGTGGTTGGTGAGGTTGACGACGGTGGCCCTGTCGGTGGTGGCCTCGTAGTCGATGCGCCACTCGCCGCGCTCGGTGAGGGTGTACGTCACCTTCGCCGTGAGCGTGCCCGGGAAGCCCATCTCGCCGTCGGCGCTGGTGCGGTGCAGATACAGGCCGACGTCGGAGCCCTCGGTGAACGGCTCCACGTCCCACACGTGCCGGTCGTAGCCCTGGGCGCCGCCGTGCAGGCTGTTGGCGCCGTCGTTGACGTCGACCTGGTGGGCCTCGCCGTCCAGGGTGAACCCGCCCTCGCGGATCCGGTTGCCGTAGCGGCCGATCAGCGCGCCGAAGTACGGGGAGTTCGCGACGTACTCCTCGACGGTGTCGAAGCCGAGCGAGATGTTCGCGTGCCGGCCGGCCGCGTCCGGGACCTGAAGGGACTGCACGATCCCGCCGTAGGAGAGGACCTTCAGGCGGGTCCCGCCGTTCTCCAGCGTCCAGCTGTGGATCTCCGTGCCGTCGGCGAGTGTGCCGAAGAGCGTCTTCACGGGCTTTCTCTGCCTTCCTCATGCGAAGGGCCCCGCCTTCCGGCGGGGCCCGATCCGGATCCGTGAAACCTACGAGCCGGACTTGCGCTTGTTCCACACGTCGAAGCCGACGGCCGCGAGCAGGGCCAGGCCCTTGATGACCTGCTGCCAGTCGGTGCCGACGCTGAGGAGGTTCATGCCGTTGTTCAGCACACCGAGAACGAGACCACCGATGATGGCGCCGAGGACGGTGCCCACACCGCCGCTCATGGACGCGCCGCCGATGAACGACGAGGCGATCGCCTCGAGTTCGAAGCTGAGGCCCGCCTTCGGCGAGGCCGCGTTCAGACGGGCGGCGACCACCAGACCCGCCAGGGCCGCGAGCGCGCCCATGTTCAGGAAGATGAGGAAGGTGACCTTCTTGTCCTTGATGCCCGACAGCTTCGCCGCCGGGAGGTTGCCGCCGATCGCGTAGATGTGCCGGCCGAAGACGGCGTTGCGCATGACGTAGCCGTAGCCGACGACCAGCGCGCCGAGGATGATCAGGATGATCGGCGCGCCCTTGTAGCTGGCGAGCAGCATCGTGACGGCGAGGACCGCGGCGGAGATGGCGACGAGCTTCAGCAGGAAGAGGTTCGTGGGCGCCACGTCCAGGGAGAACTCCTGCTGACGCTTGCGGTCGCGGACCTCCTGGAGGATCACGAACGCGAGCAGGACGAAGCCCAGCAGCAGCGTGAGGTTGTGGTAGTTGGTGTCCGGGCCGACCTCCGGCAGGAAGCCGTTGCCCATCTTCTGCAGACCGTCCGGGAACGGGCCGAGCGTCTGGCCCTTCAGGAACATCTCCGTCAGACCGCGGAAGATCAGCATGCCCGCGAGGGTGACGATGAAGGAGGGTATGCCGAGGTAGGCGATCAGGAAGCCCTGTGCCGCGCCGGCGGCCGCGCCGATCGCCAGGCACAGCACCAGCGCGAGCGGCCACGCCACACCGTGCTGCACGGTCAGTACGGCCGCGAAGGCGCCCGTGAACGCCGTCACCGAACCGACCGACAGGTCGATGTGGCCGGCGATGATCACCAGCATCATGCCGATCGCGAGGATCAGGATGTAGCTGTTCTGCAGGACCAGGTTGGAGACGTTGCGCGGCAGCAGCAGGTCGCCGCCGGTCCACACCTGGAAGAGGATCACGAGCAGGCCGAGCGCGATCAGCATGCCGTACTGGCGCATGTTGCTGCGCAGGCCGTTCAGCACCAGCTGCAGCAGCCCGCCGCCGGAGGCGGAGCCTCCGCTCTTCTCCGGCGGCGCGTCCGCCGGGCTCTTGGTCACGTCCGTGCTCATCGCGTTACCTCTTTGTCCTTCGTCATCTGGCGCATCAGCACTTCCTGCGTGGCCTCGGCCCGCGGGAACTCGCCCGTGAGCCGTCCGGCGGCCATGGTGTAGATGCGGTCGCACATGCCGAGCAGTTCCGGCAGCTCGGAGGAGATGAAGACGACCGCCTTGCCCTGGGCGGCCAGCTGGTCGATCACCGTGTAGATCTCGAACTTGGCGCCGACGTCGATACCGCGCGTCGGCTCGTCCAGGATCAGCACATCGGGACCGGCGAAGATCCACTTGCTGAGGACGACCTTCTGCTGGTTGCCGCCGGACAGCTTGCCCACCGGCTCGAAGACGGTCGGCGCCTTGATGTTCATGGACTTGCGGTAGCCCTCGGCGACCTGCCGCTCCTCCTGCTCGTCGACCACGCCCCGCTTGGCGACCTTTTTCAGGGCGGTCAGCGAGATGTTGCGGTTGATCGTGTCGATGAGGTTGAGGCCGTAGTGCTTGCGGTCCTCGGTGACGTACGCGATCCCGTGGCCGATCGCCTCGGCGACCGTCTTCGTGCGGATCTCCTTGCCGTCCTTGAGGACCGTCCCGCCCGCGTGCCGGCCGTAGGTGCGCCCGAAGACGCTCATGGCGAGCTCGGTGCGGCCGGCGCCCATGAGGCCGGCGATGCCGACGATCTCCCCGCGGCGCACCTGGATCGACACGTCGTCGACCACCTTGCGCTGCTGGTCGATCGGGTGGTGCACGGTCCAGTCGCGGATCTCCAGGGCCGGGGCCGCGTCCTTCTCCGCCTCGTGCGGGGTGCGCTCGGGGAAGCGGTGGTCGAGGTCGCGGCCGACCATGCCGCTGATGATCCGGTCCTCGGTCGTCTCCGCCGACTTCACGTCGAGCGTCTCGATGGTGTGCCCGTCGCGGATGATCGTCACCGAGTCCGCGACCTTGCGGATCTCGTTGAGCTTGTGGGAGATGATGATCGAGGTGATGCCCTGCTTCTTCAACTCCAGGATGAGATCCAGGAGTTTGCCGCTGTCCTCGTCGTTCAGGGCCGCCGTCGGCTCATCCAGGATGAGCAGCTTCACCTTCTTCGACAGGGCCTTGGCGATCTCCACGAGCTGCTGCTTGCCCACGCCGATGTCGGCGACGCGGGTCTCCGGGTGGTCGCTGAGACCGACCCGGCGCAGCAGCTCCGTGGCGTGCCGCAGGGTCTCCCGCCAGTCGATGAACCCGCCCTTGGCGTGCTCGTTGCCGAGGAAGATGTTCTCCGCCAGGGAGAGGTACGGCGACAGCGCCAGCTCCTGGTGGATGATAACGATGCCGTGCTGCTCGCTTGCCCGGATGTCCTTGAACTGGACGACCTCTCCCTCGAAGAGGATGTCGCCTTCATAGGTTCCGTGCGGATGGACGCCGGAGAGCACCTTCATCAAGGTGGACTTCCCGGCGCCGTTCTCACCGCAAATGGCGTGGACCTCGCCCTGACGGACGGTCAGTGTGACATCCGACAGCGCTTTTACGCCGGGAAAGGTCTTGACGATCGAGCGCATTTCCAGGACGGGTCCCGCCATGGTCGTGCCTTCCAATCCTTAAGGGTCGACTTACTTGAGCTGGTCCGCCGTGTAGTAGCCGCCCTGGACGAGCTCCTTCTCGTAGTTGGTCTTGTCGACGCCGACCGGCTGCAGCAGGTAGGCGGGGACGACCTTGGTGCCGTTGTCGTACGACTTGGTGTCGTTGATCTCGGGCTTCTTGCCGTTGAGGGAGGCGTCGACCATGTCCGTGGCGACCTGGGCGAGCTTGCGCAGGTCCTTGTAGACGGTCATCGACTGCTGGCCCGCGATGATCGACTTCACCGAGGCGAGCTCGGCGTCCTGGCCGGTGACGACCGGCAGCGGCTTGGCCGCGGTGCCGTAGCCGTCCGACTTCAGGGCGGCGATGATGCCGATGGAGATGCCGTCGTAGGGCGAGAGCACCGCGTCGACGCGGCCCTTGGTGTACGCCGAGGTGAGGTTGTCCTCCATGCGCTTCTGGGCGGTGGCGCCGTCCCAGCGCAGGGTGGTGACCTGGGTGAGCTTGGTCTGGCCGGACTTGACCACCAGCTTCTTGCTGTCGATGTACGGCTGGAGCACGCTCATCGCACCGTTGAAGAAGTACTTGGTGTTGTTGTCGTCGTTGGAGCCGGCGAAGAGCTCGATGTTGAACGGACCCTTGCCGCTCGCCAGACCCAGCTTGTCGACGATGTACTGGCCCTGGAGCTTGCCGACCTTCTCGTTGTCGAAGGACGCGTAGTAGTCGACGTTCTTCGTGCCGAGGATCAGACGGTCGTAGGAGATGACCGGGATCTTGGCGTCGGCGGCCTGCTGGAGGACGTTGTTCAGGGACTTGTTGTCGATGGCGGCGACGATCAGCGCCTTGACGCCCTGGGTGATCAGGTTCTCGATCTGGGAGACCTGCTGGTCGGGGTCGTCCTCGCCGAAGACCAGCTTGGTCTTGTAGCCCTTGGCCTTCAGGTCCTTCTCGACGTTGGCGCCGTCGGTGATCCAGCGCTCGGAGGACTTGGTCGGCATCGCGATGCCGATGGTCCCGCCCTTGGAGTCGCCGGCCTTCTCGTCGCTGCCGCCCTCACCGGACTGCCCGCAGGCGGAGAGGGTGAGGGCGAGGGAGGCGGCTCCGGCTATGGCGGCGAGGGCGGCTCTGCGGTTACGCATGATCATCATCCTTGATGTGTGTGCAGGGGATCGGTCTCGCGGTGCCAAGGGCGCTCCCGGCGGTGAGGCCGGGAAGACCGAGAAGAAGATGTGTGGGATTCTGGGTGCCTGTGGTGGCTTCTGTGAAGCGAGGTTTCCGGAACGTTATGACCGGGCGTCGAACCTGTTCAGTTCGCCCGGCAGACGAGAGCCCAGCGGCGCCATGTCGCCGTCCGCTCCGTGCCGCGCGAGCAGGTCGAGGGCGAGCCGTCCGCGCCGCACCCGTTCCCGGGCGGTGGAGAGCGCCAGGTCCCGCATGTGGTGGCCGTACGGGTAGATCCCCGGGGCCTTGGACAGGCCGAACTTCAGATAGAGCGGTGCGCCGCGCCGGATCAGCTCGGCGACCTCGTACATCCGGATGTAGCCGCCGAGATCGTCGGGAGCCTCGATGTACATGTCCATGGGGGCGGCCGACACCCGGCGGATCTCGGTGAGATGGTCCAGCGTCAGGTCGCTGGGGACGTTGATCGAGTCGCCGCCGAGCCTCTCGTACACCGCGTACGAGGCCGGGTTGACGGGGCCGATGAGCGCCGACACCTTCAACGTGGTGTCGGCCGGGATGATGCCCGCCTGGCGGGCGCGGTGCAGCGTCCACAGCACGCCCTCGTCGGCGACGAGAAGGCACTTGACGCCCAACTCCGTGGCCCTAACGGCGTCTTCGACGCATCCGGCGACGGCGTCGTGCCCGCGGGCTCTGAGGCCCCCGCCGCGCGAGTCGGTCCGGGTGGAGCCGCCGATGTCCCAGGTGCCACGCGGCCCGGTGAACAGGCAGAGCTCGATGTCGCGCTCGCCGGTGGCCTCGACCATCTCGGTGATCTCGGCGTCGGAGAGCATCCACACGCCGCTGCCCTGGCTGATCCGGTGGATCGGCACGTCGAGGCGGGAGGCTTCCTTGAGGATGACGGCCAGCGCTTCGGGACCCTCGCACGAGGGGACCTCGGTGCGCCAGCGGCCGCCGCCCGGGAAACTGTGGGCGGAGGCGTCGGCGGGGTCGAGTGCGGGCGCGCCCAGGCCGAGCGTGGTGAGCGCCTGCTCACCGGGTCGACGGGGGGCCGTGGCGGAGGCGTCGGTCGTCACAAGCTGTCCTTCGTGTTCGATATTTCGGACGAGGTTCGCGGCTCAAGGCGTGCGGGGTGCGGGATTGGAATGTACGCCGGTACGGGGGCCGTCAGGTCGCCCCCGTACCGGCGTACGGCTAGGGGTGACCTAAGGCCGGAGCAGCACCTTGCCCACCTTCGGATCGCCGGATCCCACCAGCTCGATGGCCTCGGAGAACGCGGCGAGCGGCAGCTCGTGGGTGACCAGCGGCAGCGGATCCAGCAGACCGGCCCCGAACACCCGAACGGTGTGCGACCAGGCGTCGGGCGGCGCTCCGAAGACGGTGTGCACCTCCAGCTGCCGTACCACCAGGTCCGTCGGGTCGAGCCCGTCGGCGCCCGGCGCCGGGATGCCCGTGAGGACCAGACGTCCGCCACGCCGCAGCAGCGAGGCGGCCGTGCGGGCGGCGGAGGCCGAACCCGCGGTCTCGATGACGACGTCGAAGTCGTCGGGGAGCTCCTGGTGCCGGGTGCGGAAGTCGGTCGCCCCGAACTGCCGGGAAAGCGTCTCCCGGTCGTTGCGGGTGCCCACCACCAGCAGCTCGGCCGGCGAGCCCGCCTTCAGGAACTGGACGGCGAACATGCCCAGGGTGCCGGTGCCGACCACGGCCACCTTCTCGCCGGGCAGCGCGCGCGCCTTGATCGCGGCGGCCGCGATGCAGGCGGCGGGCTCCAGGAGCGCGGCGGCCGTGAGGTCGGCGTCCTCGGGGAGCACATGCAGCAGCCGGGCCGGCAGGGTGAGGGTGGCGGCCATCGCGCCGGGCTGGGTGAAGCCCGTCTCCTCGTAGCCGTCCGTGCACAGCGTCGTCTCGCCCGCGTGGCAGCGGTCGCAGACCTGGCAGTTGCGGAAGCCCTCGCCCACCACCTTGCGGCCGACGAGCGACGACGGGACCCCGGCGCCGACCGCCTCGACCGTCCCGGACCACTCGTGGCCGGGGGTCAGCGGGTAGCGGACGTACCCCTCGGGCCGGTTGCCCTGGTACACCTCGCGGTCGCTGCCGCAGATGCCGGTGGCGTGCACACGCACCAGCGCCTCGCCGGGCTCCGGCTGCCGGGGATCGTGCGGGACGAGCCGATGCTCGCCCGGCGCCTCGACGACGACGGCGGTGCTCACTTGCCGGCCTTGGGCTTGCGCTGCTCCCAGCCCTCGGCCCACAGGTCGAAGCGGGCCTGCTGCTGCGGGAACTCGGCGGCGGCGTCCACGTCCAGCTCGACGCCGAGGCCGGGCTTGTCGGAGAGGTGGAAGTAGCCGTCGATCACCTCGGGCGCGCCCTTGACGACCTTCTTGATCTCCGCGTCCGCGAAGTCGTTGAAGTGTTCAAGGATCTTGAAGTTCGGGGCGGTGAACCCGACCTGGAGGGAGGCCGCGGTCAGGACCGGACCGCCGACGTTGTGCGGGGCGACGAGCATGTAGTGCGTCTCGGCGGTCGCCGCGAGCTTGCGCGTCTCCCAGATGCCGCCGATGTGGCCGACGTCCGGCTGGATGATGTCCACGGCCTGGCTCTCGAAGAGCTCGCGGAACTCGATGCGGTCGTGGATGCGCTCACCGGTGGCGACGGGGATGTCGACCTTGGCGGCGACCTTCTCCAGCGCCTTCAGGTTCTCCGGCGGGCAGGGCTCCTCCAGCCAGGCGGGCTTGAAGGGCGCGAGCTCGTTCGCGAGCCGGACGGCGGTCGCGGGGGAGAAGCGGCCGTGCATCTCCAGCATCAGCTCGGCGTCCGGCCCGATGGCGTCGCGCACGGCCTCGATGAGGGAGACGGCGTACAGGGTCTGCTTGTGGTCCAGCTCGAAGTGGCCGGTGCCGAAGGGGTCGATCTTCAGCGCCTTGTAACCGCGCTCCATGACCCCCTGCGCGGCCTTGTGGTAGGCCTCCGGCGTCCGCTCGGTGGTGTACCAGCCGTTGGCGTACGCCTTGACCTTGTCGGTGACCTTGCCGCCGAGCAGCTGCCAGACCGGCACCCCGAGGGCCTTGCCCTTGATGTCCCAGCAGGCCATCTCGACGACGGCGATGCCGGACATCACGATCTCGCCGGCGCGCCCGTAGTCGCCGTACTTCATCCGGCGGGTGAGGTCCTCGACAGCGAACGGGTCGGAGCCGAGAATGTGGTTGGCCTCGGCCTCCTTCAGGTAGCCGATCAGCGCGTCGGTGTGGCCCAGCATGCGGGTCTCGCCGACACCCGTGATGCCCTCGTCGGTGTGCACCAGGACGTAGGTCAGGTTGCGCCAGGGCGTCCCTACCACGTGAGTGCTGATTCCGGTGATGCGCACGGAAGTTACCCTTCGGCTGTTCGAGATTTCGTCACATGTTCGAAATGCTGGGCAGACAGTAAGTTTCGCGCGACGGGAGTGTCAATGGGTCGAACGAGTAACGGTTTCGACACTTTCGAGGCCCTTGCGAAAGTCGAAGGGTCGGCGGTGTGTGACAGGTCACTCAAGTCGCCGCGCCGGTATGGCCGGTTTCCCACACAACTTTCACAGCCGGGCCTGGGAACGTGACCGTCCGGGAACTTAGTCTTCCCGCGTCATGGACTACTGCCACCCGTGCCGAAGGCACCTCAACGGCGCCCTCGCCTGCCCGGGGTGCGGCGCACCTGCTCAGCAGCTACGCGCGTATCCGCCCGCGGCGTACGAGCCCGAGCCCGAGCCCGAGCCGTATGCGCTGGAACCGTACACGCAGGAGCCCGAGCCGTACCCGCGGGACGCGTCGGCGCACGAGTCGCCCGGCGACCCGGATGGTCGCGGTGACCACGACGACCACGACGACCACGACGATGACGATCGCGACGATCATGACGATCGCGAAGTCGACGCCGGCGAGCCCCAGGGGCGCGCCGCGCGCCGCCGTGGGCAGGGCCGGGGTGCCCGGCGGGGCCCTGAAGGCACGGCTGGCGCATCGGACGCGAGCCGTCGCGACCGCAAGGCCTCGGCCCATCGCCGGCGCCGCAGGCGCGTGGTGCTGATCACCGCCGGCTTCGTCCTGGCGGCGGGCGGCCTGAGCCTGGCCGAACTCGGCGTGGACGCACCGGGGTTCTCCTCGCCCCACAACCCCGAGGTGGCCGGGGGGGAGTCGTCCGAGGTCGACGGGGAGGCGGGGAAGGTGCCGGAGCCGAGCGCGTCTGCGCAGCCGCTGGACCACAGGACTGCCCCGGGCGGGGCCACGGCCTCCTCGTCCCCGAGCTCCTCCGCCTCACCGTCGGCGTCGGAGTCCGCGAAGGACGGCAAGGCCACGCGGTCCCCGGGCAAGGAAGCCCAGTCGGCCACCCTCGCGCCCTCCTCCGGATCGACGACCCCGTCGGACCCGGACTCCGGCTCCAACCCCACACCGACCGCCGCCCCCACCACGATCCCCCAGCCGTCCCCGACCGAGACCTGCACACGCTTCCTGTGGTGGTGCTCTTGAGCCCTCTCCTGCCCGAGCGCAGGAGAATCCGGTCCGTGCCACTACGCGGCACCTTCCCGCCCGTCCGGCGGTAGCTCCCACGACTCCGTTGTCGGACAAGGCGATCTCGGCCATGCCGCTGCGCCCCTCCGGGCCGCTACGGGCAGGTGGGCCGTCGGGCGGATGCCGGCCCGGTTGGACGTTCGTCCAAAACGGCGTGGCCGATGTCCAGGACGGCGTGGGGGATGTCCAGGAAGGGGGTTGATGTCCTGGGGTCGCGCACATCGGCTGGGCGTGGACTGAGGTCGCGTGCGTCGCCGTCGTGCGGGCCGTCGTCGGGGCGCCGCTGGGGGTGGGTGGCCCGATCGGGCCTTCAGGGCTCTGACCAGGGAAGATACACCATAGTTGTCATGCGCGTTATGGAACCGTGACGACCTTCCGCCGCAACCCTCTTGACCGCCATGAATTGTTAGCGCTCACAATGACCTCCGCTTCACCAGTCAGCGTCCGACGCGAACACGGGAGTTTCGAGCGGTGTGCCCCTAGTGTCCCAACTCGCTTTCATTCCCCCTGCCGTTGGACTCACCGGAACCCCGGCGTGACGTCGGCGGCGCGGGATCATCCAGCCCCATCACAGGACTTATCGGTAGACCGGCGCCAAGGAGGTGCGGCCGTGACACACACTCAGCTTCGGCCGCCCACCATGGCCGACGTGGCACGCCAGGCCGGTGTGTCCCACCAGACGGTGTCCCGCGTGCTGGGGGACCACCCCAACGTGCGGGACGAGACTCGGGCCCGGGTGCTGCGTGCGATCGAGGAGATGGGCTATCGCCGCAACTCCTCCGCACGGGCCCTGGCCACCCGGCGTACCCGGACACTGGGCGTGGTCGCCTCCGACACCACCCTCTACGGGCCGGCCAGCACGCTGTTCGCGCTCGAGGAGGCGGCCCGCGCCGAGGGCTATCTGGTCTCGACGGTCAGTCTGCGCAAACTGACCATGGAGAGCCTGTCCGAGGCGCTCGACCACCTCAGCGAGGGCGGGGTGGAGGGCGTGGTCGCCATCGCCCCGCAGCGGTCGGCGGTGGACGCCCTGGCCGAACTCCGCCACCCGTTCCCCGTGGTGATCGTGGGCAGCGGGCCGGGAGTGGACATCCCCGGCGTCAGTGTGGACCAGCACCTCGGCGGGCGGCTGGCCACCGGCCACCTGCTGGCCGCGGGCCACCGCACGGTCTGGCACCTCGCCGGGCCCGAGGACTGGCAGGAGGCGGCCGACCGGGCCGCCGGCTGGCGGGCGACCCTCGAAGCGGAGGGCGTCGAGCCGCCCATGCTGCTGCGGGGGGACTGGAGTCCGCTGTCGGGCTACCGGGCAGGCCAGGAACTGGCCGGCTGGGTGGGCCGCGGGCTGACCGCCGTCTTCGTCGCCAACGACCAGATGGCACTGGGGGTGTTGAGGGCCCTGCGGGAGGCGGGGGTCCGAACCCCCCAGGACGTCGCGGTGGTCGGCTTCGACGACATCCCGGAGTCGGAGTTCTTCGCCCCTCCGCTCACCACCGTCCGGCAGGACTTCGCGGCGGTGGGCAAGCAAGGCATCGCACTGCTCCTGGAGCTGATCGAGGGCCGCCCGCCCGCCACCCCCTCCCGGATCGCGATCGAACCCCAACTCGTGGTGCGCGCCAGTACGTTCCCGTACGCCGCCCAGTCGGAGCGCGCACCCCTTTGACCCCATCGGTCGGACGCACCTGCCCAGCGGTGTGGCCGACATCTCGAACGATGATCGACAGGCTGGACGCAGTATGGCCGGTCCCATCGAGTACCAGCAGGTCCGTCCCCGGGCCGGCTCTTCAAAGGAGAAGAACATGCTCAGCAGAAGAAACTTCCTCACCGCGGCGGTCGGCGTGGCGGCCGTGGGCGGTCTGGCGGCCTGCGCCAAGAAGGACGACAGCTCCACCGGCTCCACCTCCGCGGGCGGCAGCAAGGCGATCACGCTCGGCTTCTCCCAGGTCGGCTCCGAGAGCGGCTGGCGCAGCGCCAACACCACCTCGGTGAAGGACGCGGCCAAGGAGGCGGGCTACAACCTCAAGTTCTCCGACGCCCAGCAGAAGCAGGAGAACCAGATCTCCGCGATCCGCAACTACATCGCGCAGAAGGTGGACGTGATCGCCTTCTCGCCGGTGGTCGTCACCGGCTGGGACGCGGTGCTCAAGGAGGCCAAGGCCGCGAAGATCCCGGTGGTCCTCACCGACCGCTCCGTGGAGACCTCCGACCAGTCCCTGTACGTCACGCTGGTCGGCTCCGACTTCACCGACGAGGGCCGCCGCGCCGCCAAGATCCTGGAGAAGGTCATCGCGAAGGCCGGGCTCAAGGCCCCGGTGAAGATCGCCCAGTTGGAGGGCACCACCGGTGCCGCCCCGGCGATCGAGCGCGCCAAGGGCTTCAAGGAGATCATGGACGCGGAGCACAAGGCCGACTGGAAGATCGTCGTCAGCCAGACCGGTGACTTCACCCGCGCCGGCGGCAAGCAGGTCATGGCGGCCTTCCTGCAGTCCAACCCGGACATCAACGTGCTCTTCGCGCACAACGACGACATGGCCATCGGCGCCATCCAGTCCATCGAGGCGGCCGGCAAGAAGCCCGGCAAGGACATCCTGATCGTCTCGATCGACGGCGTGAAGGACGGCTTCGTGGCCATGTCCGAGGGCAAGATCAACGCCATCGTCGAGTGCAACCCGCTCCTCGGCCCCCAGCTGATGGACGTCGTGAAGAAGGTCAAGGACGGCCAGACGGTCGAGCGCTGGATCAAGACCAAGGAGGGCGACTTCATGCAGGACCAGGCCAAGGCCGCGCTCCCGAGCCGCAAGTACTGACCGACGCACCCACCGGCAGGGAGCCTCCGGCCGACCGAGTGCCCTCGGTCCCGGGGCTCCCTGCGGGCCTGAACCAATCTCAAGGAGCACTGCCATGGCAGAGCCGCGGCCCGTCCTGGAAATGGCGGGCATAGTCAAAGAGTTTCCGGGGGTACGGGCTCTGTCGGACGTCGACTTCCGGCTCTTCCCCGGCGAGATCCACGCCCTGATGGGCGAGAACGGGGCGGGCAAGTCCACGCTCATCAAGGTGCTCACCGGCGTCTACTCCCTGGACGGCGGCACGATCACGCTGGACGGCCGGTCCGTACGGATCGCCAGCCCGCTGCAGGCCCAGCAGGCCGGTATCAGCACCGTCTACCAGGAGGTCAACCTCTGCCCGAACCTGTCGGTGGCGGAGAACATCTTCATCGGGCGTGAACCCACCCGCATGGGCCGCATCCAGTGGAAGCAGCTGCGCCGGCAGGCGGCGGAGCTGGTGGACCGCCTCGGACTCGACATCGACGTCAGCCTCCCGCTGTCCTCCTACCCGCTGGCTGTGCAGCAACTGGTCGCGATCGTCAGGTCGTTGGGCACCGGCGGCGCGGACGGCGACGCCGGGGGCCCCGCCACCAAGGTGCTGATCCTCGACGAGCCGACCTCCAGCCTCGACCGCGACGAGGTCCTCCAACTGTTCGCCCTGATGCGGCGGTTGAAGGACGAGGGCGTCGCGATCCTGTTCGTCTCGCACTTCCTCGACCAGATCTACGAGGTCTGCGACCGGATGACCGTCCTGCGCAACGGCACCCTCGTCGGCGAGCACATGGTGTCCGACCTCGACCAGGTCGGACTCGTCCAGCTCATGCTCGGCAAGGCCATGGGCCAGCTGGACGAGCTCCACGAACACCAGCTGCGCGCCGACGCGGGCGAGACCCTGGTCCAGGCGGAAGGCCTCGGCAGGACCGGCGGCATCGCCCCGTTCGACCTGGAGATCAAGAAGGGCGAGGTGATCGGGCTGGCCGGCCTCCTCGGCTCGGGCCGTACCGAACTCGCCCGGCTGCTCTTCGGCGCCGACCAGCCGGACAGCGGCAAGGTGACCATCGAGGGCAAGCAGGTCTCGATGAGCGCCCCGAACGACGCGATCGGCGCGGGCGTCGCGTTCTGCTCCGAGAACCGCAAGAGCGAGGGCCTGGTGCCCGATCTGACGGTGCGGGAGAACATCATCCTGGCCCTGCAGGCCTCGCGCGGCTGGACCCGGCCCATCCCGGCCTCCCAGCGCGACGAACTCGTAGCCAAGTACATCAAGGCGCTGGACATCCGCCCCGCCAACCCCGAGGCCAGGGTCGGCCAGCTCAGCGGCGGCAACCAGCAGAAGGTGCTGCTGGCCCGCTGGCTGATCACCAGTCCCAAGCTGCTGATCCTGGACGAGCCGACGCGCGGCATCGACATCGGCGCGAAGGCGGAGATCCAGAAGCTCGTCGTCTCCCTCTCCGAGGACGGCATGTCCGTCCTGTACATCGCGGCCGAGCTGGAGGAGGTACTCCGGCTCAGTCACACCATCGGAGTGCTGCGCGACCGCCGGCTGGTGGCGCAGATCGCCAACGGGCCGGAGATCACCCCCAGCCGGATCCTGGAGACCATCGCGAGCGGAGAGCACCAGTGACCACGTCGTCGACCCCCACTTCCCGATGGCGGGCGCTGACCCGCCACCACCTGTTCTGGCCGGTAGCGGTCCTCGTCCTCCTGCTGCTCGTCAACGTTCCCTTCACCCCCGACTTCTTCTCGATCAAGATGGCGGACGGCCACCTCTACGGCAGCCTCGTCTCGATCGTGCTGTTCGGCTCGCCCCTCATCCTGGTGGCGGTCGGCATGACCCTGGTGATCGCCACCGGCGGCATCGACCTCTCCGTGGGCGCCGTGGTAGCCATCACCGGAGCACTGGCCTGCTCGTACATCAGCGACCAGTCCGACCAGGGCGCCCTGTCCGGGGTGCTGCTCGCGATGGGCCTGGGGCTGCTCGCCGCGGTCGTCTGCGGCCTGTGGAACGGCTTCCTGGTCGCCCGGATGGGCATCCAGCCGATCATCGCCACCCTGATCATCATGGTCGCCGGCCGCGGTGTCGCCCAGCTGATCACCGACGGCCAGATCATCACCATCAACAGCGAGCCGTACAAGCTGATCGGCGGCGGCTACTGGCTGACGCTGCCGTTCTCGATCTTCGTGGTGGCCGCGGTCGTGGCCGTCACCGTGGCGCTGACCCGCCGCACGGCGCTCGGCCTGCTGGTCGAGGCGGTCGGCGGCAACGCCGAGGCCAGCCGGCTGGTCGGCATCAGGTCCCGGCGTATCAAGATCATGGTCTATATGTTCTGCGCCCTGTGCGCGGGCATCGCGGGCCTGATGATCAGCTCCAACACCTCGGCCGCCGACGGCAACAACGCCGGCCTGTGGATCGAACTCGACGCGATCCTCGCCGTGGTGATCGGCGGCACCTCGCTCCTGGGCGGCCGGTTCTCCGTCGGCGGCACGGTGGTCGGCGCCCTTGTCATCCAGACGCTGACCACCACGATCTACACCATCGGCGTGCCGACCCAGACCAACCTGGTCTTCAAGGCCGCCGTCGTCATCGTGGTCTGTCTGCTGCAGTCCCCGAAGTTCCGCGCCAAGGTCTTCGGCGCCAAGTTCGCCGCCAGGTTCGGCGCGAAGGCGGGCGCCCAGCCGGCCGAGGCCAAGGCGGACACCGCCGTGGCGACCGAGGCCGCCCCCAAGATGGAGGTGTCGTGATGACCACGACCACCCAGAGCCCCCCGGCCGCCCCGGACAGCCTTACCCCGTCCAAGGCCGCGCGGCTGCTCGGCGACCGGCGGCTGCCCGTCGCGGTGACGGCCCTGCTCTTCCTGCTGATGTACGTCGGCGGTCTGGCCCGGTACCAGTACTACGGCTTCGGCGAACCGCAGGTCTTCCTGAACCTGTTCATCGACAACGGCTATCTGCTGGTCGCCGCGGTCGGCGTCACCTTCGTCATCCTGTCCGGCGGCATCGACCTGTCCGTCGGCTCGATGATCGGTTTCACGACGATGTTCACGGCCTGGCTGGTGGAACGTCAGGGACTGCCGCTCGTGCTGGTCGTCCCGATGGCGCTGGCCGTGGGAGCCTTCGGCGGCTTCCTCATGGGCTATGTGATCCACAACTTCGAGATCCAGCCGTTCATCGTGACCCTCGCCGGCCTGTTCCTGTTCCGCGGCCTGTGCCTGGTCATCAGCAAGGAGTCGATCTCCATCAGCGACTCCACGGTGAGCAGCATGGCGACGGCGCAGGTGTCCCTGGGGATGGGATTCCTGTCGATCGGCGCGATCGTCTCGCTGGTGGTCCTCGCCGTGGCGTTCTACGTCCTGCACTACACCCGCTTCGGGCGCCGGGTGTACGCCATCGGCGGCAACGAGCAGTCGGCCATGCTGATGGGTCTCCCGCAGGGCGGCACGAAGATCGCCGTGTACACGGTGAGCGGGTTCTGCTCGGCGCTGGCCGGACTGCTCTTCACCCTGTACATCCAGTCCGGTGACCCGTTGCACGCGACCGGCATGGAGCTCGACGCGATCGCCGCGGTCGTCATCGGCGGCACGCTGCTGACGGGCGGCTCCGGCTATGTCCTGGGCACCCTGTTCGGCGTTCTCGTCCTGGGCCTGATCAAGAGCATCATCCAGTTCGAGGGCACGCTCAGCTCCTGGTGGACGAAGATCGCCACCGGTGTGCTGCTGTGCGCGTTCATCCTGGTCCAGCGCTTCATGACGACCCGTAAGAAGAACTGAGCGAGAGAGAAGACCTGACCGAGCCAGCAGCGACGCGCCCGGCCCGACGGCCGGGCGTCGTCGCGCCCTCAGGACGTTCCGGGTCGGCTCTCCGACGCGTCCGACTTGAAGGCGACCCACACGGTCTTGCCGATGGCGTGTTCGGTGACACCCAGGTCGTCCGCCAGTTCGCGGACCAGATCCAGGCCCCGGCCCGAGCAGGCGTCCGGGTTCGGCGGGGGCGAGGGCGCGGGACGGTCTCCGGTGTCGCGCACCGACAGGCGGATCAGCGGGCCGTCGAGGGTGAGGGTCACGCAGTACTGCCGGCCCGGAGGGACGCCGTGCAGCAGGGCGTTCGTGGCGAGTTCCGACGCGCACAGCTTTATGTCGTCCAGCCGGTCCACGCGGCCCCAGTCGGTGAGGACCTGGTGGACGAAGGTGCGGGCGGCCCGTACCGAGGCGCGCGAGCGGGGGAATCGACGTTGCCGTGACAAGGGCACGGGGGCACCTCCGGTGGTTCTGGGGCGTCCTGCGGCGATACCTTACTGTTGTTCGCGAAAGGCGACAAGGTGGTGCAGGGTAGCTGAGGGTGGCTCGGGGTGGCGGTCTACGGATGAGGCGGGTCGCCTACCGTGTAGGGCGGCAGGGTCGGAAGTACGGTCGGCCGTAACAGGAGGACGTCGTGGGTGCGAGCGGTTGGGTCAGCACGTCGTTGCCGTATCTGACGCCGCGGGGGACGGGGCAGGGCGACCCCTGGGCGGCCGAGGCCGCGGCCCGGGGCCGGCGCGGCACCCAGCGCATCGTGCACGCCGGCGAGGTGCCCGCCCCCGCGGACGTGGCGGCGCTGTTCGACGTCCCGGAAGGGGAGCCGGTCGTCGTGCGCCGGCGTCTGATCCTCCTCGACGACGAGCCCAGCGAACTGACCGACACCTACTACCCGGTGGCCATAGCCGCCGGCACCCGGCTCGCCGGCACCGCCAAGATCCCCGGCGGCGCCCTCGCGCTGCTCGCCGAACTCGGCCACGTCGGCGTCCTCGTCCGGGAGGACGTGACGGCCGGGATGCCCGACGAACAGGAGCGCCAGGCCCTGGGCGCCGCCCGTGAGGAGCCCGTCCTGCGGCTCGTCCGGCTCACGCTGGACCGCGACGACCGGCCGATCCAGGTCGACCGTATGGTGATGCCTGCCCTACGGCAGAGGCTGCGCTACCAGATCAGGATCGGATGACCGTGCCCAAGGCGGAACCGGAAGCCGTCGACCGCCGATCCCTGCACGAGCGGATCGCGGCCGATCTGCGCGACGACATCATGAGCGGAGAGCTCGCCCCCGGCGCCAACCTGCCCACGACCGCCCAGCTCAAGGAACGCTTCGAGGCGTCCGGCGCGACGGTCCAGAAGGCCCTGCAACTCCTCAAGGACGAACGCCTGGTGGTCGGCAGGGCGGGCGCCGCGGTCACCGTCCGCGAGCATCGCCAGCGCACCGTCCGGCCGGCCGCCCTGATGATCCCGGGCGGTCCCGGAACGCCCTACCGCTGGCTCGCCGAGGCAGCCAAGCACGGCACGCACGCCCGTACCGAGCTCCTCGACGTCACGGAGACCTGCCCGCCCGCCGACGTCCGCGCCGCCCTCGGCCTCCCGGCAGACGGCCTGGCCGTGTTGCGCGGTCAGATCCTCCTCGTGGACGACGAACCCGCCGAACTCGTCGAGTCCTACTACCCGTTGGACATCGCCCGCGGCACACCCCTCGTCGAGCGCCACCGCATCAAGGGCGGCACCCCCGCCCTGCTGACCGACCTCGGTCACCCGCCCCGCCGCAGCACGGACCGTGTCTCCGCCCGCGTCCCCACCCAGCGGCAGTACCAGGCCCTTCACCTCACCAGCAGCATGCCGGTGCTGCGTACACTGCGGGTCGTCCACAGCGACGACGACCGTCCCGTCGAGGTCACCGTGATGGTGAAGGCGGGTCATCTCTACGAGCTGCAGTACGAGTTCACCGGTGAAGGAGGGGAAGAGGCGTGATCGTGCTCGTTCTGGTGGGGCTGCTCGTGCTCGTCCTCGGCGCCTGCGCCTGCGTCTGGTGGACGGCCCGAGGCGATGCTCCGCGCTGGGCGCGCGTCGCGTCGGCGGCGACTCTCGCGACGGGCACCGTGGCCGACGCGTTGACCAGCAAGAACCGCAAGTCGTCGAGCGGGAACCCGGTCTCGGACTCGGGCGGGGACTCGGGCCCGGACAGCTGAGGCGCGGCCCACGGGCCGGGCCCGCGGCTCACGCCTCTTACGCCGCCAGCATCCGCTGGAGCATCCCCCGCAGCAGCACCCGCTCCTCCTCGCCCAGCCCCGCCAGCGGCTCCCGGGCGAACCGCAGCGATTCGCGCAGTCCCTTGGCGATTCGCCGGCCCTCGTCCGTCGCCGCCGCCAGCTTCACGCGCCGGTCGGCCGGATCGGGACGCCGCTCGACCAGGCCGCGGGACTCCAGCCGGTCGACGATGCCGGTCACGTTGGACGGCTCGCACTTCAGCTTCTGCGCCAGCTTGCGCATGGGAAGCGGCTCCAGCGAGAGCAGACTCAACAGCCGGGCCTGAGCGCCGGTGAGGGCGTGACCGGCGGCGGCTTCCTCGTAGTCCTCGTGGAAACGGGCCACGACCTCGCCGATCAGCTCGACGACCTCCATGGTCAGCGCGTCGGGACGGGGGCTCGGGGAAGTCGGATGTGGGGTGGCCATGGTTTCAGGGTACCCGGTTTACTTGACAACCTGAAATATTCATGGGCATGGTTGTTTCAGGTAATGAAGCATCTGTAAGCGTGCGACATTGTGAAAGGCAGCCCCCTCATGACCGACTCCGCCCTCCCCACCACCAGCCGCGAGTGGCGTCTGCTCAGCCGTCCCGTCGGCTGGCCGAAGCCCGAGGACTTCGAGCTGGCCGAGGCGGACATCCGGCAGCCCGGCCCGGGTGAGGTGCTGGTGCGCAACGCGTACGTCTCCGTCGACCCGTACATGCGCGGCCGCATGAGCAGCGCCAAGTCCTACGTCGCCCCCTTCGAGCTGGGCAAGGCCATGCAGGGCGGCGCGGTCGGCGAGGTCGTCGCCTCCGACGCCGACGGCATCGCGGCCGGCGACCACGTCCTGCACTTCGGCGGCTGGCGCGAGTACGCCACCATCGACGCCAAGCAGGCCGTCAAGGTCGACCCCGAGGCCGCGCCCCTGTCCACCTACCTCGGCGTCCTCGGCATGACGGGCCTCACCGCCTACGCCGGTCTGCTGCGCACCGCCTCCTTCAAGGAGGGCGACTCCGTCTTCGTGTCCGGCGCGGCCGGCGCCGTCGGCAGCCAGGTCGGCCAGATCGCCAAGCTCAAGGGCGCCTCCCGGGTCATCGGCTCGGCCGGCTCCGACGACAAGGTCAAGCTCCTCGTCGAGGAGTACGGCTTCGACGCCGCCTTCAACTACAAGAACGGCCCCGTCGCCGAGCAGCTGCGCACCGCCGCCCCCGACGGCATCGACGTCTACTTCGACAACGTCGGCGGCGACCACCTGGAGGCCGCCATCGGCTCCCTCAACGTGCACGGCCGGATCGCCGTCTGCGGCATGATCTCCGTCTACAACAACACCGAGCCCGCCCCCGGCCCGAAGAACCTCGCCCGCCTCATCCAGACCCGCGGCCGCATCGAGGGCCTCCTGGTCGGCGACCACTACGACCTCCAGCCGCAGTTCGTCCAGGAGGTCGGCGCCTGGGTCCGCTCCGGTGAGCTCAAGTACCGCGAGACGGTCGTCGAGGGCATCGAGAACAACCTGGAGGCGTTCCTCGGGGTCCTTCGCGGCGACAACACCGGAAAGATGATCGTCAAGCTCTGACCGTCGTCCCGCGTCGCCCGCCCCCGACGAGCCCGCACACGCCGAAGGCCGCACCCCCGGACCGGGGTGCGGCCTTCACCGGTATCTCAGCGGGCTCAGTGCCCGCGGTGCGCCCAGTGCCCGCGGTGCGCGCTCGGCGGTCAGTGCGTCAGCGCCGCCCGGTGGACGGCCCCCGCAAGCCGGTCGTTCTCCGGCGCCGCCCCGCCAGGGAACGCGAACCGGCGCCGCGTGTAGCCGTAGGCGAGCCCGCTGCGCGGGTCCGCGAACGCCTGGCAGCCGCCCGCCCCGGCGTGCCCGAACGCCCCGGCGCCCAGGAACGGGTGCCAGACGTCCGCTGTGCCCTGGAAGCCCAGCCCGAACGCCTTGTGGGTGCGTGCCACCACGTCGTAGCCCACGGAGTGCAGCTGCCCGAACTCCGCCGCCGTGTCCTCCTTCAGCAGCGGCGCCTTCCCGTCGACCTCGCTGATCGCCGCCGCGTACATTCCGGCCAGCCCGCGCGCCGAGGCGACCCCGCCCACCGAGGCCGGCCCCTTGGCTCGGATCAGCGGATCGTTCGGCAGGAGTTCCAGGTCGGTCGGCTCGGCGGCGTGACGGTTGAAGGCGATCGCGGCCAGGGTGTGCGGCCCGCCGGGCAGCGAGTCCAGCAGCGCCCGCTGCTCGGGGGTCGGCGCCATCGGCTGCGCGGTGCGGAAACGCGGCTCGTGCACCGCCGGCAGCCCGAGGAAGAAGTCCAGCCCGTACGCGACGCGCACCCGCTCCTCGTACACCTCCTGGAGCGTGCGGCCCGTGGCCCGCCGGACGACCTCGCCGGTGAGCGCCCCGATGACCAGCGCGTGGTAGCCGAAGGCGGTGCCCGGACGCCAGAACGGGCGCTGGTCGGCGAGACGTTCGGCGATCTGCCGGTCGTCGGCCAGCTCCTGCGGCGAGAACCCGCCGTCGGTGCCGATCACCCCGGCCCGGTGCGCCAGCAGCTCGCGCAGGGTCAGCGCGCCCTTGCCCTCGGCGGCGAACTCCGGCCAGTAGTAGGTGACCTTGCGGTCCAGCTCCAGGGTGCCCTCCTGCACCAGCAGCGCGACCACCAGATGGGCGGCGCCCTTGGTCGACGAGTAGACGCCGTAGAGGGACTCGGGGCCGGCGCCGTCCCCGGGCACCCACAGGTCGACGACTCGCCTGCCGTGCACGTACGCGCACAACTGGCCTTCGTAGTCGGGCTGTTCCTCCGCGACGAACGCGGCGAACTCCTCCCGCACCGTTTCGTAACCGTCGGCGACGGTGCCGTGGATCTCCTTCGCCGTCCGATGCAACCGAGTCATCTGAGTCCTTTCGTGGATACCCCCGGCTTCAGCCGGGGGAGGAAACGAAACCCCTGCGGAGCAGGGCAGCAAGCGGGGTTTCGCCCCCAGGGCGAAAGACCGTGCTCCGACACACAGATTTGATCTTTAAGTCGCAGATCCGCTAGTTTGTGAGCGTGACGGAGACGTGCGTGAAGCGGGCGTTCAAGTACCGCTTCTATCCGACCGATGCGCAGGCAGCAGAGCTGTCCCGCACGTTCGGCTGCGTCCGCAAGGTCTACAACCTGGCCCTCGCGGCCCGTACGAAGGCGTGGGCGCGGCAGGAGCGCGTCAACTACAACGCCACCTCGTCGATGCTGACGGCCTGGAAGAAGACCGAGGAACTGGCGTTCCTCAACGACGTGTCGTCGGTGCCCTTGCAGCAGTGCCTGCGGCACCTCCAGACGGCGTTCACCAACTTCTTCGGCAAGCGGGCGAAGTATCCGCGCTTCAAGTCCCGGAAGAAGTCCCGGAAGTCCGCCGAGTACACCACCAGCGGTTTCCGCTTCCGCGACGGGAAGCTGATCCTGGCGAAGATGACGGAGCCGCTGGACATCGTGTGGTCCCGGCCCCTTCCCGAGGGGGCGGAGCCGTCCACGGTGACCGTGTCCCAGGACGCGGCCGGACGCTGGTTCGTCTCGATGCTGTGCGACGACCCGGGCATCCAGCCGCTTCTGCCCACGGACGCGGCGGTGGGTATTGACGTGGGCCTGGACCGTCTGCTGACCCTGTCGACCGGCGAGAAGATCGCCAACCCGAGGCACGAACGCAAGGACCGCTCCCGGCTCGCTCTGGCCCAGCGCCGCCTGGCGAAGAAAGCGAAGGGTGACGGAGCGAACCGTCGCAGGGCACGGCGGAAGGTCGCCGAGATCCACGCCCGGATCGCTGATCGCCGCCGTGACCACCTGCACAAGCTGACCACTCGACTCGTGCGTGAAAACCAAACGCTCGTGATCGAGGACCTGACCGTACGGAACATGGTCAGGAACCGGAGTCTGGCTCGCGCCATCAGTGATGCCGCGTGGTCGGACTTCCGGAGCATGCTGGAGTACAAAGCCCACTGGTACGGGCGGGAAGTAGTCGCGGTCGACCGCTTCTTCCCCTCCTCCAAGCTGTGCTCCGCTTGCGGCGCCCTGCAGGAGAAGATGCCGCTGCATGTCCGCGCCTGGACATGCGACTGCGGCACGATCCACGACCGGGACGTGAATGCCGCACGCAACCTTCTGGCCGCCGGACTGGCGGTGACAGTCTGTGGAGCTGGTGTAAGACCTCAACGGAGCACTCCGGGCGGGCGGTCGGCGATGAAGCAGAAAACCTCACAGCGCGAGCCGTGAGAATCCCCCTCCCTTCAGGAGGGGGAGAAGTCAACCGCTCTCCTCAACCGGCCCGCCCGCTGCTTGCGTGTGCCTGTGCCATGGTGATCAATGCCTGTGCGACAGGTGAACCGGACCGGCGCGTAGACGAAGGAGTGGCCCGGGGCGCCGGTCGTGACCGGGCCGCCCGAGTCGACCACCCGCACGACGCTGTTGGCGTCCCGTTGCCCGCGACGGCCGTCACCTTCAGCAGCCCGGGCCCGGTACCGCCCCCGGCCGACACGAACAGCACGTCCAACACGTGTACCTCCTTAGGACCTGCCGCGATCCTTGCTTCCGGAGATCGGTACGGCGAGGTGTACCTGTTCGACTCAACTGCAACAAGAGGGCGTTGGTGTCACCGATACCTCGGATGGCCTAGGAGGGCCCGCAAGTCGCCCCGCCCGTCCGGAGTTTGAGGGCGGCGGCCCGTCGAGGAGCGACGGCGGAGGTCGGGCGCGGCGGCCCCCGAGGTAAAGTTTCGGCCATGCGCGATCTCGGGGTGGGTTTCAAGTACCTCCTGGAAGGCCAGCGATGGGTGGCCCGGCACGGCAGGCAGTACGGGTGGGGGCTGGTCCCCGGCCTGATCACCCTCGTCCTCTACGCGGCGGCCCTGGTGGCGCTCGCGGTGTGGGGCGAGGGCTTCGTGGGCTGGGCGACGCCCTTCGCCGACGACTGGTCCAGCCCCTGGCAGCGCCTCTTCCGGGGCTTCCTCACCGTCGTTCTGTTCGCCCTCGCCCTCCTCCTCGCCGTCCTCACCTTCACCGCCGTCACCCTCCTCGTCGGCCAGCCCTTCTACGAGAACCTCTCCGAGAAGGTCGACCGGGACGTCTCGCCCGACGGCACCTCCCCCGAGTCCGGGCTGCCGCTCTGGCGCGAACTGTGGATCTCCGCCCGCGACAGCACGCGCATCCTGGTCCGCGCGCTGCTGTGGGGCGTGCTGCTGTTCGCCCTCGGGTTCATTCCGGTCGCCGGACAGACGGTCGTCCCGGTGCTCGGGTTCTTCGTCACCGGCTTCTTCCTCACCGAGGAACTCACCGCCGTCGCCCTCCAGCGCCGAAACGTCGACCTGCGCGCCCGCCTCGCTCTGCTCCGTTCCCGCAAAACCCTGGTCTGGGGCTTCGGCACCCCCCTGGGCCTGGCCTTCCTGGTCCCCTTCGTCGCGGTGTTCCTGATGCCGGGCGCGGTCGCGGGCGCCACCCTCCTGGCCCGCGACCTGCTGAACGAGGAAACCGCCGAGCCGGACGAGGCAGACGGTGCAGACGAGGCGGAAGGTGGCGTCAGCCGCGCTGTGGTGCGTTGATCGCCGTCGTCAGGATCGCTCGTGCCTGGGCGATGATGTCCAGTCGGTTGCGCACGAACTCCGGATCGGTCACCGTGCCGGTCGTCGGATCGGTGTTGTCGGCCGCGAACTGCAGTACCGGCGTGTGCACATGTCCGCCCGGCAGGCGGTCGTGCAGGCCCAGCCGGTCGCGCAGCAGGGTGGCCCGGTAGGCGATCTCGTTGGAGAGGTAGTCGCCGCCGCCCCCGGCCCGGGCGGTCGACCCCGCCGTCGGTCCGTCCGGCCGGACGACGGGGGCGGTGCCGCCCGCCGGGATCTCGGTGACGCTCGTGTTGTCGTAGACCGGGAACCGGCCGGTGTCCGCGGCCACGATCGCCGTGTACGGCAGGGTCGTGGTCGTCCACTGCGGCTGCGAGGCGGGGTCGGCGACCGGGATCGTCTCCGTGCGGCCGATGGCGTCGTTGTCGGCGAAGCCGCCGCGCCAGGCACCGTTGGTGCGCTCCACGTCGAAGCGGCCGACACGGCCCTGACTGACGGTCGTGAACAGGTCGACCTGCGGGAGATGGGGCCGCAGGGCGCGCTCCACCGTGCCCTCGGCGAAGTCCTGCCAGCGCACGGGGAAGACGGCGGTCTCGACCCGCGCGGGCCCGTCCGCGGTCCGGATCACCGTGCCGTCGAGGGCGAGAGCCGTCGCCCCGGACGGGTTGGAGATGCGGATGTCCCGGTCCAGGGTGAACGGGTCGAAGCCGGTGACCAAAACCCTCTTGAGCCCCTTGCCGTGCTGCTGCGGAGCCGGGTATCGGATGTCGGTCTGTCCGCGCGAGGTCTGCTCCAACCGGCCGAGCAGTGCCACGCGTTGGGCCGCCGTCAGTACGAACTTCGGTTCCCAGGTGCGTACTTCCCGCGTCATACCGAGACGCGCCCAGTACAGCGGCCGGTCGTCGTCCCGGCTGAGGTCGCCATCGTCCGGCCCCCGTCCCTGCGCCCGGTCGACGGCCCGCCGCCACAGGGCCGCGCCCTGCCGTGCGACGACCCGGCGGGCCTCGGCGTAGGAGTGCGCGGCGTCGAGCGCACGGGTGAACCCGGGTGCCACGGTGTCGAATCCGGAGCGTTCGAGTATCTCCTGGGGCACGGCCCGGTCGAGCCGCTGTTCCTCCACGGTGGGCGAGGGGGCGGTCCCGGCCGCCGCCGGGACCGTGGGGGCCGCGAGCCCCGCCAGCAGGGCCAGTCCGAGGATGCCGATCCGAACACGTAGAGAACTCAAGGGAGTTCGGTCCTTCCGTCGCCGTGGGGGAGTGTGGAGCGTCGTGTCGAACGGCGGCAGTATCGCGTGACGGAAGTGGTCAACGCCATGGCAGGTGACCGGTGTGAGGCCGGGCCGGCCACCCGTAACCCACGATCGCTCCCGGTCGGACGCCTGAGTACCGGTACCTACCGCGGAACCCGGGCGGCCGCCTCCCGCAGGGCGGCGACGAACGCCTCCACCGCCGGAGTCGACGAGCGGCCCCGTTCCGTCGCCGCGTACACCGCCCGCGCCGGAGCGCCCTCGTCGAGCACCGGCCGCAGTACGACGTCCGGCCGCACGGACGCCGCGGCCAGCGCCGGGACCAGGGCCACGCCGAGACCCGCGGCGACATAGCCCTGCTTGGCGGTCCACTCGGCGACGACATGCGCCACGCGAGGCCGGAAGCCCTCCCGCAGGGCCGCGTCGAGCAGGGTGCCCTCGGGGCGGGCGGACCCGGACACCCAGTCGTCGTCGGCGAGTTGCCCGAGCCGGACCGGTCCGGGCCGCCCGGCCAGGGGATGGACGGCCGGGACGGCGACGTACAGGGACTCGTCCAGAAGGTGATGCAGGACGTACGACTCCAGGGGCGCGCCGCCCGTCGTGGACACCACCGCCAGGTCGAGGTGCCCGGCGCCCAGCCGCTCCAGCAGTCCCGGAGTGAGCCCCTCCTCCCTGGTGACGCCCACGCCGGGACGGCGGGTCCGGAACAGGGCCAGGGCCTGCGGCACCAGTGCCGCGTCCGCCGTCGGAAACGCCCCGAACTGCAGTCGTCCGCCCGTCCCCTCCCGCAGCGCGGCCAGTTCGCGCCGCGCCCCGCCCAACGCGTCGACGACGGACTCCGCGTACGGCATCAGCACCCGCCCGGCCTCCGTCAGCCGCACCCCCCGCGCCAGCCGGTCGAACAGCGGGCCGCCGCCCAACGCCCCCTCCAGTGCGGAGATCTGCCGCGACACCGCTGACTGCGTCCAGCCCGACGTCCGTGCGGCGACCGTGAACGAGCCGTGGCGGGCGACCTCCAGGAACGCCCGCAGCCAGACGGTGGAGAGGTCGGACAGGTCCGTGCGATGCGGTTCCGGCATGACAGTCATGCTGGACATTCGCTTGTCGCATCGCAAGCCCGGACCTAGCGTCGAGGACATGGAGATCACCCTCGACAGCCCCGCCTCCGCGCCCCAGCCCCTCAGCCCTTACTACTCCCAGGTCGCCCGCGTCCAACACGCCGACGGCAGCGCCCTGTTGTTCCTCTCCGGTCAGATCGCCGAGGGGGCCACTCTGGCCGAGCAGAGCCGGGGCGTCTTCGAGACGATCGACGCCCTGCTGAAGGCCCACGGCGCCACCCTGGCCGACGTCATCAACATCCGGACGTACCTCACGGACATCGGCAAGCTCGCCGAATACGGCGCCGTGCGCCGGGAGTTCCTCACCGGCACTCCGCCGACCAGCATGACCTTCGAGGTGCCCCGGCTGTTCCGCCCCGAGGCGCAGATCGAGGTCGAGGTGGTGGCGGCGGTACCCGTTGCCGACTAGCGGCCTCGCGGCCTCGCAGTGCGGTGGGCCGGTCCGGCCGTCAGTCGAGGTCCTCGCCCAGCAGGCGCAGGAAGTCGCGGAACGCGGCCGGCATGTCCACCGACTCCCGGTCCAGCAGCCACTGGTACTGCAGGCCGTCCATCACCGCGAGGAGGAGAGGGGCCGTCCGCTCCGGCGTCAGCCCGTTCGGCAGCCGCTCGCCGTACTCGGCGCGCAGCACCGCCGTCATGTTCGCCCGCCCCTGCCGGTACCGCTCAGTGAAGTACTCCCGCGCCGGATGCCCCTCCGTGACGCTCTCGCCGAGCAGCGCCGAGAAGGTCTGGATGATGCCGGGCCGCATCGCGTTGTACTCGACCAGCGAGGCCAGCAGATCCACCCGCCACTGCGCGGCCGGCACCGCGTCCCACTGGTCGCGTTCCTGGAGCACCGCCACCAGCAGCGCGTCCTTCGTGGGGAAGTGGTGCAGCAGCCCCTGCTGGGTCAGCCCGACCCGCTCGGCGACCGCCGCCAGGCTCGCTCCCCGGTAACCGCGCTCGGCGATCACCTCCAGGGCCGCCCGAACGATCTCGGCCCGCCGCTCCTCGCTCCTGGTCGTCCTGGCGCTCATGCCGTCACGGTACGGCATCCGACCCAGAAGATATAACGACAGGATAACGATACCTACTGCCCTACAGGTGACTCGTGCACGATGGGGCACGCAAGGAAAGCCGCGCGCAACGAGGAGGCCCCGCCATGACGGAAACCGGAGCGGCCGTGGAGGCGGCCCTCGGCAAGCTCGACCTGGACGCCAAGACCCGGCTGCTGGCCGGCCAGGACATGTGGTCGCTGCCCGCCCTGCCGCAGATCGGCCTGAGGTCCCTCGTCATGTCCGACGGGCCGATCGGCGTCCGGGGCGTGCGCTGGACCGCCGACGACCCCTCCGTCGCCCTGCCCTCCCCGACCGCGCTGGCCGCCGCCTGGGACCCGGAGCTCGCCCGCCGCGCCGGGACCCTTCTCGCCCAGGAGGCCCGCCGCAAGGGCGTCGACGTCCTGCTCGCCCCCACCGTCAACCTGCACCGCTCCCCGCTGGGCGGCCGGCACTTCGAGGCGTACAGCGAGGACCCGTACCTGACCGGCCGTATCGCCACCGGTTACGTGACGGGCGTGCAGGAAGGCGGCGTCGGCACCACCGTCAAGCACTTCGTCGCCAACGACGCCGAGACCGACCGCTTCACCGTGGACAACCTGGTCGGCGAGCGCGCCCTGCGCGAGCTGTATCTCGCCCCCTTCGAGGCCGTCGTCGAGAACGCCCGCCCGTGGGGCGTCATGACCGCCTACAACTCGGTCAACGGCACGACGATGACCGAGCACCACCGCCTCGTGAACGAGGTGCTGCGCGGCGAGTGGGGCTTCGACGGCTTCAACGTCTCCGACTGGATGGCCGCCCGCGACACGGTCGGCGCCCTGAAGGGCGGCCTCGACGTCGCCATGCCGGGCCCGCGGACCGTCTACGGCGAAACCCTCGCCCAGGCCGTCCGCGAGGGCCACGTCGAGGAGTCCGAGGTCGACGAGGCCGTACGCCGCGTCCTGCTGCTGGCCGCCCGCGTCGGCGCCCTCGCGGACGTCGCCCCGGCCGTCGCCGAGCCGCCCGCCCCCGTCGACGGCGAGGCCCTGGCGCGTGAACTGGCCCGCCGCTCCTTCGTCCTGGTCCGCAACGAGCACGAGGCGCTCCCGCTGCGGCCGAACGGCACCGTCGCCCTGATCGGCGCGGCCGCCCGCGACGCCCGGGTCCTCGGCGGCGGCTCCGCCACCGTCTTCCCCGCCCGCACCGTCTCCCCGCTCGACGGCCTCACCGCCGTCCTCCCCGACGGCGCCCTCACCTACGCCGTCGGCGCCGACCCCACCACGGAACTCGCGGTCGCCGACAAGGGCTTCGCGCTACGGGCCGTCTGCCGGGACGTGGACGGAAACATCCTAGGAACCGGTTCCGCGCCGGGCGGCCAGATCCAGTGGACGGGCGCGGACCTCCCCGAGGGCGTCACCCACGAACGCCTCCACACCGTCGAGCTGACCGGCACGTTCACCCCGCGCGACACCGGCCCGCACACCTTCGGCGTCAAGGGCGCCGGCGCCTTCCGGCTCACCGTCGCCGGAACGACGTACTTCGACGACGTCCAGCTCCCCGCCGACGACACCGACCCCTTCGAGGCGTTCTTCGGCTCCCCGGTGCCCCACGCACATCCCGAGCTGACCGCCGGCGAACCGGTCGAGGTCTCCCTCACCCATGTCTACGCGGTCCCCGACGACTTCCCCTTCAAGGTCGTCGCCTTCGCGCTCGCCCATCTGGAGCCCCAGCGCGACGCCGACGAGCTGATCGCCGAGGCGGTCGAGGCGGCCAGGGCCGCGGACACCGCCGTCGTCGTGGTCGCCACCACCGACCGCGTCGAGTCCGAGGGCTTCGACCGCAAGGACCTGCGCCTGCCCGGCCGGCAGGACGACCTCGTCCGCGCCGTCGCCGCCGCCAACCCGAACACCGTCGTGGTCGTCAACGCCGGCTCCCCGGTGGAGCTGCCGTGGCGCGAGGACGTCGCGGCCGTCCTGCTCACCTGGTTCCCCGGCCAGGAGGGCGGCGCGGCCCTGGCGGACGTGCTGACCGGTGCCCACGAACCCGGCGGCCGGCTCCCCACCACCTGGGGCTCCCTCGCCGACGCCCCCGTCACCCAGGTCACCCCGACGGACGGCGAACTCCCGTACACCGAGGGCGTCTTCATCGGCTACCGCGCCTGGGAGAAGGAGGGCAGGACCCCCTCGTACCCCTTCGGGCACGGTCTCGGCTACACCGACTGGACATACGAGTCGGTCGACATCGCGGGCTCCACGGTCACGGTGCGTCTGCGCAACACCGGCGAGCGTCCGGGCCGGGAGGTCGTGCAGGTCTACCTCGCGCCCACCGGCACGGCCCCCGCGCCCGACCGTCCGGCCCGCTGGCTGGCCGGCTTCGCCGCCGTGGAGGCCGGCCCGGGGGAGAGCGCCGAGGTCACCGTGGACATCCGCGACCGTGCCTTCGAGGTGTGGGACGAGGCGGACCACCGGTGGTCCTTTGTGAAAGGTTCGTACGAAATCCAGGTGGGCCGCTCGATCGCGGACCGCAGGATCACCGCGACGATTACCGTGTGATCAGGCGCTCGTCGCCGCACGAACAGCCCCGGTCCGGGACCTGACCCCCGGACCGGGGCAACATCTACTGGACAGAGAAGCCGTACACCGTCTCCGAGCGGTACACGTCCCCCGGCCGCAGCACCGTGCTCGGGAACTCCGGCCGGTTCGGCGAGTCGGGGAAGTGCTGGGTCTCCAGCGCCACGCCCTCGCAGGGCACGAACGGCTCGCCGAGGTGGTCCGCGGTGTACACCTGCAGCCCCGGCTCGGTCGTCGACACCGTCAGCACCCGCCCGGTCGCCGGATCGTGCAGCTCGGCCACCTCCTCCGGCGTGTCGGTGACGCCCTTGTCGAGCACGAAGTTGTGGTCGTGGCCGGACCCGGTCTTGCGGGCCGTGCGGAAGTCGTGGGGGCTGCCCTCGACCGGCGCGAGTTCCCCGGTCGGGATGAGGTCGGCGTCGACCGGTGTGTACCGGGAGGCCGCCAGCCGCAGTTCATGGCCGGTGGCCTCCCCGCTGCCCGGCCCGCCCAGGTTGAAGTAGCTGTGGTTGGTCAGGTTCACCACCGTCGGCGCGTCCGTGACCGCCTCGTACACGAACCGCAGCGCCCCCGACGCGTCGAGGGTGTACGTCGCCGAGACCTCGAGACGGCCCGGGAAACCCTCCTCGCCGTGCGGGCTGACCCGGCTCAGCCGCAGCCCGTGCTCCACCGGCTCCACGTCCCACACCCGCTTGTCGAAGCCCCGTGCGCCGCCGTGCAGGGAGCCCGGCGCGTTGTTGGGCTCCAGCGCGTACGTCACCGCGTCCAGCGGGAAGCGGGCGTGCGCGATCCGGTTGGCGTACCGCCCGATCAGCGCGCCGAGATAGGGCTCCGGATGCGTGAGATAGCCGTCCAGGTCCGCGAAGCCCAACACCACGTTCGCCGTCCGGCCGGCCCGGTCCGGAACGTCCACGGACTGCACGATTCCGCCGTACGACAGAACCCGCACCCGCGTGCCCGCCCGCTCCAGGGTCCAGCGGTGCACCGGAGTCCCGTCGGAAAGTGTTCCGAAGTGTTCGCTCATGAGCGAAACCCTAAGTCACCGGACCTCCGGACCCTCGTTACGAAGCCTTCGCCGTCACTCCGCGGTAGGCGATCTCCGCGAGCCGCGCCTGCCCGTTCTTGCTCGGATGGAACCAGTCCAAGTGGCTCAACTGCTCCGTGCCGAACCGGTAGTCGTACACCGCGCCGCCGTCGAACCGGCACCGCACATCCTTCGCGCAGACCTCCTTCAGCACCGTGTTGTAGTCCTCCACCCGCTTCTGCACCGTGTCCCGCCGCAGTGTCGCCGCCGAGTCCAGCGCGTCCGCGTCGCCCAGCATCGACGGGCAGATGCCCAGCTTCCAGATCTGCTTGCCCAGCGCGTTCGTCCGCCCCTGCGACCACAGCCGCTTTAGGTTCGGCACGCTCGCCACATACACCTGCGTCTTCGGCAGTGCGCGGCGCAGCGTGCTCATCGCGTCCTCGAACTGGGCCCGGAAGTCGGCCACCGACGTCATCGCCCCAGTGGAGTCCCGGCAGGCGTCGTTCGCGCCCGCCATCACCGTGACCAACTGCGGCTTGTCGGCCGCCGCCTGCGTCATCTGAGCCGGCAGGTCCGCCATCCGCGCCCCGCTGGAGGCGTGGTTCCAGCTGTGCGTGGCCGCCTTCGCCGCGCCCAGCAGGCGTACCGCGAGACTGTTGACCTCGGTGCTGCTGCCGGTCGCCCAGGACACCTCGGGGCAGTCCGCGAGGACCGTACACGCGTCGAAGCCACGGGTGATCGAGTCGCCCACCGCCGCGACCGAGTCGGGGCTGGAGTCCCACACCGAGGCCGGCGACGGCTTCGCCTGCCGCGCCTGCGTGCCCGCGGCGGCGGGGCTGTCGCCGCCCCCCAGAGCGTCACATCCGGCCAGGCCCAGTACGGCCGCCGTCGTGCCCGCGAGCACGGCTCGCGTGTGCCGGTATCGCTTTCGCATCCGCTGGTGTTCCCCTCGCTCCTCGAACAACGCCCCCCTATGACAACGCGCGGGAGTTCCCGTCGAATCATCACCCACAAGATGGAACGCTTCCCGCCCGTACAGGCGTCCTGCCGGGTGAATGGCGGTGGTTTCACGGCACTGGGACCGACGGTACGTCACACTCCTTGCGCCGCCGCAGGGTAGCCTCGCCATCAACGCGGCTGCCCGCCACCGCCGCCACGCCAGCCTGCAAGACTGTCCCGCTCTGCCCGGAGGTCCCGGTGACGACACGTGGAGTTCTGTACGTGCACTCCGCGCCGCGCGCGCTGTGCCCGCACGTCGAGTGGGCGGTGGCCGGGGTGCTCGGCACGCGCGTCAGCCTCGACTGGATCCGGCAGCCCGCCGCGCCCGGCACCTGGCGCTCGGAGTTCTCCTTCAAGGGCGAGGCCGGCACGGCGTCCAAGCTGGCGTCGGCGCTGAGGGGCTGGCACCTGCTGCGCTTCGAGGTCACCGCCGAACCCTGCGCCACCGCCGAGGGCGAGCGCTACAGCTGCACCCCCGAGCTCGGCATCTTCCACGCCGTCACCGGCATCCACGGCGACATCCTGATCCCGGAGGACCGGCTGCGCGCGGCCCTGCTGCGCAGCAGGCGCGGCGAGACCGACCTGGAGAGCGAACTCTCCAAACTCCTGGGCAAGCCGTGGGACGACGAACTCGAGCCGTTCAGATACGCGGGCGAGGGAGCACCGGTGCGCTGGCTGCACCAGGTGGTCTGAGTCAGGCGGTCCGAGTCGGGCGGTTCGAGTCGGCGGACACGTTCCGGACACGTGAAGGGCCCCCACCGGCCGGTGGGGGCCCTTCAGTTGCGTACAGGCGCTTTTCAGACCGAGCGGAACGCCAGGACGACGTTGTGGCCGCCGAACCCGAACGAGTCGTTCAGGGCGGCGATACGGCCCTCGACGGGCAGCTTGCGGGCCTCGCCGCGCACGATGTCCGCGTTGGCCTCGGCCTCGGGGTCGAGGTTCTCGACGTTGATGGTCGGCGGGGCGATGCGGTGGTACAGCGCGAGGACCGTCGCGACGGACTCGACACCGCCCGCGCCGCCCAGCAGGTGACCCGTCATCGACTTGGTGGCGGAGACCGCCATGTGGTCGGCGTCGTCGCCGAACACCTTGCGCAGCGCCTTCAGTTCCGCCACGTCACCGGCCGGCGTCGACGTCGCGTGCGCGTTGACGTGCACGATCTCCGCCGGGTTGAGGTCGGTGTTGTCCAGCAGGTTCTGCAGGGCGTGCGAGATGCCGCGGCCCTCGGGCTCCGGCTGCACGATGTCGTGCGCGTCGGCGGAGATGCCCTGGCCGACCGCCTCGGCGTACACCCGCGCACCGCGCCTGGCGGCGTGCTCGGCGGACTCCAGGACGATCACGCCGGCGCCCTCGCCGAGGACGAAGCCGTCACGGGCGACGTCGTAGGGACGCGAGGCGCCCTGCGGATCGTCGTTGTTCTTGGACATCGCCATCATGTTGCCGAACGCGGCGATGGGCAGCGGGTGGATCGCCGCCTCCGTGCCGCCGGCGACGACGATGTCGGCGCGGCCGGTGCGGATCATCTCGATGGCGTAGCCGATGGCCTCCGCGCCCGACGCGCACGCCGAGACCGGCGTGTGCACGCCCGCGCGGGCGCCCACGAGCAGACCCACGTTGGCGGAGGGGCTGTTCGGCATCAGCATGGGCACGGTGTGCGGGGAGACGCGGCGGACGCCCTTCTCCTTCAGCACGTCGTACTGGTCGAGGAGGGTGGTCACGCCGCCGATGCCGGAGGCGATGACCGCGCCGAGCCGGTCGGCGTCGACGTCGCCCTCGCTGCCCGCCTCGCCGGCCTTGCCGACGAAACCGGCGTCCTTCCAGGCTTCCTGGGCCGCGATCAGCGCGAACTGCGCCGAACGGTCCAGCTTGCGGGCCAACGGCCGCGGAATGACCTCAAGAGGCTCCACCGCGACCGGGGCCGCGATACGGACGGCCTGCTCGGCCGCCCACTCCTGCTCCAGGGCCTTGACACCGGACTTGCCGGCGACCAGACCCTCCCAGGTCGAGGCTGCGTCGCCACCCAGCGGTGTGGTTGCGCCGATACCGGTGACGACCACGGTGCGATTGGTCGGGCTCACGGATTCTTTCTCCAACATTGCGAGGATTCAACGGCGCCACCGCCGGGTGGCGGGGCAGTTCAGCCCAGGGATCGGCTGATCAGGCCTGGTGCTTGAGGATGTAGCTCGTCGCGTCACCGACGGTCTTGAGGTTCTTGACGTCCTCGTCCGGGATCTTGACGTCGAAGCGCTCTTCGGCGGCGACGACGACCTCGACCATGGACAGCGAGTCGACGTCCAGGTCGTCGGTGAAGGACTTGTCCAGCTGGACGTCCTCAACCGGGATGCCGGCGATCTCGTTCACGATGTCGGCGAGACCGGCGACGATCTCTTCCTGAGTGGCGGCCATATGGGCGCTCCTTCGTAGATATCCAGAGGGTGTGGCAGTGGTGCTTCCCGTACCGGACCAGGTGATCCGGCACGGAGTGCCTAGGGGAGGGTAACGACAGTGGCGGCGTAGACGAGACCCGCCCCGAATCCGATGACGAGCGCGGTGTCGCCGCTCTTCGCCTCGCCGGTCGCCAGAAGCCGCTCCATCGCGAGCGGGATCGAGGCGGCCGAGGTGTTGCCGGTGGTGCGCACGTCACGGGCGACCGTGACGGACTGCGGCAGCTTGAGAGTCTTCACCATCGAGTCGATGATCCGCTCGTTGGCCTGGTGCGGGATGAAGACGTCCAGTTCGTCGGCGGTGATGCCGGCGGCGTCCAGCGCCTCCTTGGCGACCTTCGCCATCTCGAACACCGCCCAGCGGAAGACCGCCTGGCCCTCCTGCGTGATCGCGGGGAACTTGGCGACCTCGCCGTCGCGGTAGTCCGTCCACGGCACGGTCTGCTTGATGGTGTCCGACTTGTCGCCCTCGGAGCCCCAGACCGTCGGGCCGATCGCCGGCTCCCTGGACGGGCCGACCACGACCGCCCCCGCGCCGTCGCCGAACAGGAAGGCCGTCGCGCGGTCCTCCAGGTCGGTCAGGTCGGACAGCCGCTCGACGCCGATGACCAGCACGTACTCGGCGGAACCCTCCACCACCATGCCCTTGGCGAGGGTCAGGCCGTAGCCGAAGCCCGCGCAACCGGCCGAGATGTCGAACGCGGCGGCCTTGTCCGTGCCGAGCTTGTCGGCGATCTCGGTGGCCACGGCCGGAGTCTGCTTGAAGTGCGAGACGGTGGACACGACCACCGCGCCGATCTGCGCGGCGGTGATCCCGGCGTCTGCGATCGCCTTGCCGGACGCCTCGACCGACATGGCGGCGACGGTCTCCTCGTCGTTCGCCCAGTGCCGGGTCTCGATGCCGGAGCGCGAGCGGATCCACTCGTCGGAGGAGTCGATCGTCTCCAGGATGACCTCGTTGGGCACGACCCGGGTGGGCCGGTAGCCGCCCACGCCGAGGATGCGCGCGTACGGGGCGCCCTTGCTGGGCTTGATCTTCGCCATCAGGGCTCCTTAGGCGACGCCGAACTCGGCGACGAGCGCACGAGCGGCGTCCAGGTCGTCAGGGGTCTTCAGCGCCAGCGTCCGCACGCCGGGCAGGGCGCGCTTGGCGAGGCCGACCAGCGTGCCGCCGGGGGAGACCTCAATGATCGCGGACACGCCGAGCTCCTTGAAGGTCTCCATGCACAGGTCCCAGCGGACCGGGTTGGCGACCTGGCCGACCAGCCGGTCCAGGATCTCGGCGCCGGTGGCGACGGCCTGCCCGTCCTTGTTGGAGACGTAACGGAGCTTCGGGTCGGCGGGGGCGAGATCCGCGGCGGCTTTGGCGAGGGTCTCCACGGCCGGAGCCATGTGGTGCGTGTGGAAGGCGCCGGCGACCTTCAGCGGGACGACCTTGCGGACGCCCTCGGGCTTGTTCTCGTTCAGCGCGGCGAGCTGCTCCAGCGTGCCCGCGGCGACGATCTGGCCCGCGCCGTTGATGTTCGCCGGGGTCAGCCCCAGCGTCCGAAGATGCGCGAGTGACACCTCGGGGTCGCCGCCGAGCAGCGCCGACATGCCGGTCTCGGTGATCGCGGCGGCGTCGGCCATGGCCAGGCCCCGCTTGCGGACGAGGGCCAGCGCGGCGGTGTCGTCCAGGACGCCGGCGAAGACGGCGGCGGTGAACTCGCCGACGCTGTGGCCCGCGACGGCGCCCGGCGTCACCTCGTCGCCCAGGGCCGCTGCGGAAACGATTCCGGCGGCCACGAGCAGCGGCTGCGCGATCGCGGTGTCACGGATCTCGTCCGCATCGGCGTTCGTGCCGTAGTGCACCAGGTCGAGGTCGGCGGCCGCGGACAGCGCCGCGAGGCGGTCGGCGACACCGGGGAGGTCGAGCCAGGGGGTCAGGAAGCCGGGCGTCTGGGCGCCCTGGCCGGGAGCGACGAGTACGAGCACTCTCACACTCTCTCTTGGGGACGGCCAAAGCCGCCCGTGGGGACAGGGACGAAGAACGGCAGGGGGTTTTGTGGAGTTCGAACAAAAGCCTAGGTCTGGGGTTCACCATCGACCAGACGCCCCAGGATCAGTGCGATCCGGAGCGTGAACGCGGAGCGTACATCCGAAGGCGACCAACCGGTGACGTCAGTCACACGTCGAAGCCGGTAGCGCACGGTGTTCGGATGAACGAAGAGCATCCGTGCGGCCCCTTCGAGACTGGACGCCTGTTCGAGATAGACGGAGAGCGTCTCCAGGAGCGCGGACCCGGCCTCCTCCAGCGGTCTGTAGATCTCCTCCACCAACTGCTCACGCGCCCCGGGATCTCCGGCGATCGCGCGCTCCGGAAGCAGATCGTCCGCCAGCACCGGCCGGGGCGCGTCCTGCCAGGCGGAACACGCCTTGAGCCCGGCGGCGGCGGCCTGCGCGGACCGGGTCGCGGCCAGCAGGTCGGGCACGACCGGCCCGGCGACGACGGGACCGGCGGCATACGGCCCGATCAGCGACTTGGCGACGCCGAGCGGATTGTCGCTGCCACCCGCGATCACCACGAGCCGGGAACCGAGCACCCCCGTCAGCACCTGGAGCTTGGCGTGTCGCGCCGCCCGCCGGATGGCCTCCACGGTCAGCTCGGAGTCCCCGTCGGGCGCGGTCCCGAGGAGCACGCACACATGCTCGGGCGCGTTCCACCCGAGGGCGGCGGCCCGGCTCAGGGCCCCCTCGTCGGCCTCGCCGCTCAGCACGGCGTTCACGACGAGCGACTCCAGCCGGGCATCCCAGGCGCCCCGCGCCTCGGCCGCCTGGGCGTAGACCTGGGCGGTGGCGAAGGCGATCTCCCGGGCGTACACCAGGAGCGCCTCGCGCAGCACGTTCTCGTCGCCGGGGGCCGCGACCTCGTCGATCGCGGACTCCATGACCTCGATGGTGGTCCGTACCATCTCGACGGTCTGCCGCAGCGTGATGGCCCGCGTCAGCTCACGCGGCGCCGTGCCGAACACATCGGTGGAGATCGCCTGCGGGGCGTCCGGGCGCCGGAACCACTCGGTGAAGGCGGCGATACCCGCCTGGGCGACCAGCCCGATCCAGGAACGGTTCTCCGGGGGCATCGCCCGGTACCACGGCAGTGTCTCGTCCATCCGCGCGATGGCCTGGGCGGCGAGACTTCCGGAGGACTTCTCCAGCCGTTTCAGCGTCGCGGGATGGGAGTGGACGGCGCGCGCCACGGTATCGGGGCGACTCGTTTCGGGTTCGGGCACGTGGACAAGACTGCCTTATCGCTGTGCTCGCCTGCGCCGGTGGGTCGTGTCGTCCTCGAACGCCGGACGGGCCGGTTTTCCGCTCCCCGGGTCTACGGTGGTCCCGTGATGGACGTACGGCGCGCCGACGAGCGCTACCCGGGCGGGGACCAGGCCGCCGGCATCGAGTCGTGGCACGCCTTCTCCTTCGGCCCCCACTACGACCCCGACCACCTCCGCTTCGGCCCGCTGATCGCCTGCAACGAGGAGCGCCTCGCTCCCGGCGCCGGCTTCGACGAGCACCCCCACAGCCACACCGAGATCGTCACCTGGGTGGTCGAGGGCGAGCTCACCCACCGCGACTCGACCGGCCACGAGACACTGGTTCGCCCCGGCGACGTCCAGCGGCTCAGTGCGGCGGGCGGCGTCCGGCACGTGGAACGCAACGACGGCTCGACCCCCCTCACCTTCGTCCAGATGTGGCTGGCCCCCCTGGACCCCGGCGGCGACCCGTCCTACGAGATCGTCCACGGCATCGCGGACTCGACGCCGTACGCCGTCCCGGAGGCGGGCGCGATGCTCCACGTACGTCGCCTGGCCGCGGGCGAGCGGACGGCCGTACCGGACGCGCCCTACGTCTACGCGCACGTCGTACGCGGCGAAGTCCGGCTGGACGGCGTGCGGTTGGGCCCCGGCGACGCGGCGCGCATCGAGGACGCGAAGGACCTGGAGGCGGTGGGGGTGACGGAGGCGGAGCTGCTGGTGTGGGAGATGTCCGGCTAGGGCGTGTTTCGAAAGTCGCGGGCCAGACGGGACTTTCGAAACACGCCCTAGCTACCGGAGTTCCGCGAGCACCGCGTCCGTGAACGGCGGCCACGCCTCGACCGCCCAGGGTCCGAAGGCGCGGTCCGTCAGGGCGACGCCCGCCGCCCCCGCGTCCGGATCGATCCACAGGAACGTGCCGGACTGGCCGAAGTGGCCGAAGGTGCGGGGGGAGGACGAACTGCCCGTCCAGTGCGGGGACTTGGAGTCGCGGATCTCGAAGCCCAGACCCCAGTCGTTGGGGTTCTGGTGGCCGTAGCCCGGCAGGACGCCCTTGGTGCCCGGGTACTGCACGGTCATCGCGGCGGCCACCGTGCGCGGGTCCAGCAGCCGGGGCGCCTGCACCTCGGCCGCGAACCGCAGCAGGTCCGTCACGGTCGACACCCCGTCCTTGGCCGGAGAGCCCGCGCCCTCCAGGGAGGTGTCGGTCATCCCCAGCGGCTCCAGCACCGCCTGCCGCAGGTACTCGGCGAACGGGATGTCCGTCGCCTTCGCGAGATGGTCGCCGAGCTGCTCGAACCCGGCGTTGGAGTACAGCCGCCGCTCCCCGGGGGGCGCGGTCACCCGGTGCTCGTCGAAGGCCAGCCCGGAGGTGTGCGCGAGGAGGTGACGGACCGTGGACCCGGGCGGCCCGGCCGGCTCGTCCAGCTCGAGCGCCCCCTCCTCGTACGCGACGAGCGCGGCGTACGCGGCGAGCGGCTTGGTGACCGAGGCCAGCGGGAAACGCCGGCCGACGGGGCCATGGGTCCCCAGGACCGTACCGTCGGCCCGCACGACACCCGCCGCGGCGGAGGGAACCGGCCAGTTCTCGATCGACGCAAGACTCTTCAACGACATGCCGACGAGCCTAGAGCCTGCCCGAGACGCTCACAGCAGCAGCTCCATCAACGGGTCCGGCTTGGGCTTGAAACCGAGGGACGCATAGAGCGGCGCCGCGTCGGCGGACGCCGTGAGGTGGATCTTCGAGGCGCCCCGCGCGCGGAACCACTCCAGCAACGCGTCCATGCACGCGCGCGCGTACCCGCGGCGGCGCGCGTCCGGATCGGTGGCGACGCTGAAGACGTACCCGGTGATCCCGTGCGGGTCGCCGGCCCGCCCGATCCGGTACTCGATCGTCCCGACGACCAGCGCGGCCAGCGCCCCCGCCCGCTCCGGGTGCTCCACGACGAACGCCGCGAAGTCCCCGTCGGGCTCCGCCAGCCGCGCCCGCAGCGTGGGCAGCGACTCGACATGCCAGTCGGTGGACCCGTCCACGGGCCACATCGAGTCGATCATCACTTGACGCAGCCGCAGCACTTCGGCGGCGTCCTCGGGCAGGGCACGGCGTACGAGGCTCATGCCCCGCACGCTAACCAGTGCGATCAAGCCCCGTCCCCCCGTTTTCTTACCGTTTCCGCTTGCTTGGAGCGCACTCCAAGGCCATAGCGTTGGGGCCATGACGGTGATGGAGACCACGGGTACCAGGACCGACAGCTGCGCCGCCCCGCCGAACCCGCATCGGCGACCGGCAGGGCAGGACAGCTACACGATCAGTGAGGTCGTCGCCTTCACGGGCCTGACGGCGCACACCCTGCGCTGGTACGAGCGGATCGGCCTGATGCCGCACGTCGACCGCTCGCACACCGGTCAGCGCCGCTACAGCAACCGCGACCTGGACTGGCTGGACTTCGTCGGCAAGCTCCGGCTCACCGGCATGCCGGTCGCCGACATGGTGCGGTACGCGGAGCTGGTGCGCGAGGGCGACCAGACGTTCACCGAGCGCTTCGAACTGCTCGAGTCGACCCGCCGCGACGTCCTGGACCGGATCTCCGAACTGCAGGACACCCTCGCCGTACTGGACCGGAAAATCAGTTTCTATGCGGACGCCGGGCGCGTCTACGAGAAGGAGAAGGCCGGATGACCGACAGCACGATCCCGACGGCACGACTCGGCGAGGACGGCCCCGAGGTCGGCGTCCAGGGCCTCGGCTGCATGGGCATGAGCTTCGCGTACGGCCCCGCGGACGCCAAGGAGTCCCGGGCCACCCTGGAACGCGCCCTGGAACTCGGCGTCACCCTCTACGACACGGCCGACGCGTACGGCGCGGGCGAGAACGAGAAGTTCCTCTCCCCGTTCTTCAAGGCGCACCGCGACGAGGTCGTGATCGCCACCAAGTTCGCCCTGGCGGTCCACCCGGACGACCCGACCCGGCGGATCATCCGCAACGACGCTCCCTACCTGCGCAGTTGCGTCGAGGCGAGCCTGAAGCGGCTGGACGTCGACGTCATCGACCTCTACTACATGCACCGGCGCGATGTGAACGTGCCGATCGAGGAGACCGTCGGCGTGATGGCCGAACTGGTGCGCGAGGGCAAGGTCAAGCAGCTGGGGCTGAGCGAGGTGACGGCCGCCGAGCTGCGCGCCGCGCAGGGCGTCCACCCCATCGCGGCCGTGCAGTCGGAGTGGTCGCTGTTCAGCCGGGACATCGAGGCCCACGTGGTGCCCGCGGCCCGCGAACTGGGCGTGACCCTGGTCCCGTACTCCCCGCTCGGCCGGGGCTTCCTCACCGGCTCCTTCACCAACGCCGACCAGGACCTCACCGCCGACGACTTCCGCCGCCAGCAGCCCCGCTTCACCGGCGAGAACGCCGCCGCGAACGTGACGCTCCTGGACCCCATCCGCACGGTGGCGGGGGCCCACGACGCGACGATCGGCCAGATCGCCCTGGCCTGGGTCCAGCAGCAGTCCCAGGTCCACGGCCTGCCGGTGATCCCGATCCCGGGCACCCGCAAGCCGGGCCGGGTGGAGGAGAACGCGGCGGCGGCCACCATCGAGCTGACGGAGGAGCAACTGGCCCTGCTGGAGCCGATAGCGGGCAAGGTGGCAGGCGACCGCTACGCCGACATGAGGTCCACCTCCGCCGGACGCGAGTAGAGCTGCCCGGAGGCGAGGGGCGAGGGAGAGAAGGGCGCGCCCCTAGAGCTCGGCCAACAGCTCGGCCTTCTTCGCGGAGAACTCCTCGTCCGTGACGAGCCCCGCGCTGTGCAGTTCTCCGAGATGCCGGATCCGCTCGGCGATGTCGGCGGGATCCCGGCGGGGCGCGGCCGCTGCCGGGACGGCCGCCGCAGCCCCGCGCCCGCGGACCGCGGCCAGGACCGCCGCCGCGAACGGCAGCGACTCGTGCACCGGTCCGTACCCCAGCCCGAAGACGACCGTCGCCGGATCCTGGTCGGCCTGCACCGGCGCGGGCTCCCCGTTGAGCAGCCGCAGATGCCCCTCGAACACCTCCGGCGAGCGCCATTCGACCCCGCTCAGCTCGGAGACGGCGAAACTCTGGTCGCCCGCCTTCCACTTCGCCGACGACGCGCCCGTCCAGAACCACCGGAAGCGCACGGTACGCCCGTCGAACGAGGCCTTCCCGTCGTACGCCTTGAAGGACAGCGGCGCCTCGGGAGCGTCCACCAGGAAACGATCCGCCGGACCGGAGTCGGTCAGCCGCGACTTCAGCTCGTCCGCGTAGTACTCGGCGAGCGTCTCGCGTTCGGCGGGCAGCACCAGCCGGTACGGGTCGCACCCTTCCTTGAGCTGCCCCGCCGCCGCCTCCATCAACGGGTCGGCTCCCGGCCGCGGTTCCGCGTGCAGGACGACCGTCCCCCGCTTGCCGGGGGCCAGCGTCACCTGGCCGATGGCCGCCAGCGGAATCCGGCGCTCTCCCAGCGCCGACAGCAGCTTGGGCGTGCGCAGCCCCCGTTCGTAGCGGATGAGGACGGAGTCGGACTCGAACTCCCAGGCGGCATGAAATCCGGCCAGTACGTCACCCATGCGGCTCATCGTATGCGGGACACCCATTCTTCGTCCCCTCCCCGCGCGCGCCGCAATTCCTGCGTCTCTACGCGCGTCCGGCCTTTGTCGTGTCGGACAAACCCGTCGTGCAGGCATCGTCGTCGTGGGCGCACTCCACCGAGCGGTACGAGCCAGTGCCGATCTCGGCGAAGTTGCGCAGGCTGTCCGTGCCCGGTTGGAAGTAGCCGCCGTGGCCCTTGGCGTCCCGTGCCGACAGCACCCGGGCGCCGAAGGCCTCCGCCATGGGGTCCTCGCCGTGCCCGAGGCCGCCGAACTCCAGGTGCGGAATGTCCTGGATCCAGTCGTCGGCGTCCCGCATCGCCCACACCCGGGCGTCGGTGTCCAGCTGGGCCGCCTTCTCCACCCGCATGCCGGGGCTGCCGGCCACCGCTATGTCGGCCACCCGGTCCGGCATGGCGTGCGCGGCCACCCCGCACACCACGGAGCCGTAGCTGTGGCAGAACATCGAGACGGGCGCGCTCCCCGGCAGGGCGCCCAGCAGGGCGTTCAGCCGGACGGCGCCGCTCTGGGCGCGCATCGCGGTGGCCGAGTCGATGCCCAGGCCGTCGGGGGAGGTGTAGTCGGCCCAGGCGATCACGGCCGTACGCGTCGAGGGGCTCGCCTCGCGCTCGGCCGCGTAGAGGGCCTGGGCCATGCCGACGGGCGCCGAGTACTTGCGGTTCGTGCGCTGGAAGGTGAGCAGGTCGGTGTCGACGCCGGGGACGACGACGGAGATCCGCTCGGCCTTGTCGAGGCTGCCGAACACCTCGGCGACCCGGCCGGAGCCGTCGGGGTCGAAGGCGAGGATCTGCCGGCCGGCCGCGCTCAGCGCCTCGTAGCGGTGCATGCGGCGGCCGGCCAACTGCTGCCCGGAGGGCGTGAGGCGGCTGTCGTGCATGCGGGTGCGCTCGAGGCGGATCTGCTGGAGCAGGGCGACACGGTTGGCGCGGTAACGCAGTTCGGCGGGGGCGCCGTTCATGTTGCCGACCGCGAGCGGGTAGTCCTGCGCGAGCGCGGTGCGCTGCGGGGCGGTCAGCGAGGCGAAGAAGCGGGCGAGGCGGGCGGGGGCCGCGTCGGGATCCGGCAGCTGGTGGCCCGCGAGTCGACCGTGCTCCCACGCGGTGCGCGCGGCCTGGACGGCGGTGCTCTCCCGGTGCTGGCGGTTGGCGGTCCAGCCGGTGGTCGCCAGCATCACGAACACCACGGCCAGGGCGGCCAGGGCGCGCCAGACGCTGAGTTGAGGGGAGGTGTCGAAGGAAGTCACTGAAAGGACACACTAGGAGAACGGGAGGGTCTCGGGTGACCCAAGTGACGGGGATCACGTTTCATTCGGCGTGGGAATGGTCATATAGCGCTTCAGGCCTTCGCGCTCTCAGGTCTCGCGCCAGCCGCCCAGCAGGGCCGGTCCCACCCCGTCCAGATTGAGGGCCGTCAGCGCGCGCACCCCCTCCAGGCTGAAGTCGTCGCCGAGGGTCCACTGCCGTTCCGTCACCCGCATCACCCCGCTGAACACGGCCACCACCAGCCGCGGCCGCGGATCGGCGTCCACGTCGAGGCCCTCGCGTTCGCCGATCACCCGCGCCAAAGTCTCCTCGACCTCCGCCGAGCGCCGCAGATGCGCGGCGAGCAGCACCGGCGTCGACTCGATCACCCGGTACAGCCGCAGATACGTCTCGACCGGTACGACGGACTCGACGACGTCGTTGATCGCGTACCAGCCCTCCACGACGGCCTGGCGCAGCGCCTCCAGCGGCGCCTCGTGCAAAGGGCGTTCGCGCACCGCCGCCACGAACCGTGCCACCGTCATCTCCACCAGGGCCAGCGCGGCCTCCTCCTTGCCGGCGAAGTAGCGGAAGAAGGTGCGCTGCGACACGTCGACGGCCTCGGCGATCTCGTCGACGGTCGTCCGCTCGTATCCCTGCGAGGTGAACAGCTCCACCGCGGCCCGCAGCAGCGCCTCCCGGGTGCGCTGTTTCTTGCGTTCGCGCAGTGTTTCCATAGGTGTCAGTTACCGACTTGTGAACTCGTTTGTCAATTGTCAGTGGCTGTCACTAGCCTCGAACGCATGACTAGTCAGACCACCATCGACTCGACGGGTCCGGGGGGCAAGGCGCCGGCAGACCCGTCGGAGGGGCCGCTCGCCAAGGGGCTGCGCGGCCACCCGTGGTTCACCCTCATCACCGTTGCCGTCGGCGTCATGATGGTGGCCCTCGACGGCACCATCGTGGCCATCGCCAACCCGGCCATCGCCAGCGACCTCGGCGCCACCTTCGCCGAGGTCCAGTGGATCACCAACGCGTACTTCCTCGCCCTCGCGGTCTCCCTGATCACCGCGGGCAAGCTCGGTGACCGCTTCGGCCACCGTCAGACGTTCCTGATAGGCGTCGTCGGCTTCGCCGCCGCGTCCGGCGCGATCGGCCTGTCCAGCAGCATCGGCGCGGTCGTCGCCTTCCGGGCACTGCAGGGCCTGTTCGGCGCGCTGCTGATGCCGGCGGCGCTCGGGCTGCTGCGGGCGACCTTCCCGGCCGAGAAGCTCAACATGGCGATCGGCCTGTGGGGCATGGTCATCGGCGCCTCGACCGCCGGCGGTCCGATCCTCGGCGGCGTTCTCGTCGAGCACGTCAACTGGCAGTCGGTGTTCTTCATCAACGTGCCGGTCGGCGCCATCGCGCTCGTCCTGGGTGTGCTGATCCTGCTCGACCACCGCGCCGAGAACGCTCCGCGCTCCTTCGACCTGCTCGGCATCGCCTTCCTCTCGGGCGCGATGTTCTGCCTGGTCTGGGCCCTCATCAAGGCCCCGACCTGGGGTTGGGGCGACGGCCTGACATGGGCGTTCATCATCGGCTCGGTGGTCCTCTTCGCGGCCTTCGCCCTCTGGGAGACGAAGGTCGGGGAGCCGCTGATCCCGCTGGGGCTGTTCCGCTCCGTCCCGCTGTCGGCGGGCGTCGTCCTCATGGTCCTGATGGCGATCGCCTTCATGGGCGGCCTGTTCTTCGTGACGTTCTACCTGCAGAACGTGCACGGCATGAGCCCGATCGACGCGGGCCTGCACCTGCTCCCGCTCACCGGCATGATGATCGTCGGCTCCCCGCTCGCGGGCGCGGCGATCACCAAGCTCGGCCCGCGCATCCCGCTGGCCGGCGGCATGGCCGCCACCGCGATCGCCATGTACGGCATGTCCACGCTGGAGACGGACACCGGCAGCGCTGTGATGTCGATCTGGTTCGCCCTGCTGGGCTTCGGCCTCGCACCGGTCATGGTCGGCGCGACGGAGGTCATCGTCGGCAACGCCCCGATGGAGCTGTCGGGCGTCGCGGGCGGACTGCAGCAGGCGGCCATGCAGATCGGCGGCAGCCTCGGCACGGCCGTGCTGGGCGCGGTGATGGCGTCCAAGGTGGACGGCGACCTGCCCGGCAACTGGAAGGGCGCGGGCCTGCCCGAGCTCACCCCGGCCCAGCTGGACCAGGCCTCCGAGGCCGTCCAGGTCGGCGTCGCGCCGGTGGCGAAGGGAACGCCCGAGGCGGTCGCCGCGAAGATCACGGACGTCGCCCATGACACGTTCATCTCCGGCATGAGCCTCGCGTCGCTGGTCGCGGCCGGGGTGGCGGTCGTCGCCGTGTTCGTCGCGCTGCTCACCAAGCGCGGGGAGAACGCGGAGGCGGGCGCGGGCGTCGGTCATATCTGACGGGACTTCAAGAAGTTTCCCCTATCAGGGTGACAACGCTAAAGGTTCCTCGCATCCGGCACGCGTCGCAGGTCACAGTTAGTCAAGCCCTCCGGATGGGAGGGCGGTCAGGGCCGCGGCGCGCTGCCGGAGGGGGACAGCGCGCCGCGGCCCTGACCGGTTCGGCGGGCATGAACCGCGCGCCGTGGGTACCCGGCCATCGAAACATCCCCGGAAACCAGGGAGTTGATGATGGCCGGCTTCGGACACGGCACGCGCAGGTACCCCCGCTCACGTGGCCGCATGGGGTCACGGACCGGGCCGGATCGCGCGACGCTCGGCCTTGTCGGCCTCGTCTGTGCGGTCGCCGGGTTCTTCGCGCTGGGGATCGTCCTCGGCCCCGCGGCGATCGTCTGCGGCTGGCTGGCCATGGGCCGCACCTGGGCGGGCTCCCGCCCGGTACCGGCCCTGGTCGCCGTCGTCCTCGGCGCGATCGACACACTGCTGGCGATCATCTGGCTGGCGGGTGCGGCGGGCACGGGCAACGGGCTGCTTTAGGGCCTGTCCGGCGGATCGTGCCGCAGACGTGGGGGATGGCACGCCCTCCCCCACTCTCGGCTTCGCTCGAGCGGGAGGTGCCCCCACCGGCGTTGTCGTCGGTTGCCGATGCTCCGCGTCGACGCCCTCCTCCGCCTTGCAGTTGGACGCACCATTCCCCGCTCACCTGCGTTGATCAGGCGCCGCTGCTTCCTGCGACTCGATCCGCCGGACAGGCCCTAGCGGACCGGGCTGCAGTGCCGCGACCTGCGCGCGCAGGGCCCGTACCTCCTCCGTCAGGGCCAGGATCGCCTCCGTCTGGGCGCGTTCCTCGACATCGTCCTTCTCGAAGCGCTCGATGAACCACGCCGCGATGTTCGCGGTGACGACACCGAGCAACGCGATCCCGGACAGCATCAACCCCACGGCGATGATCCGGCCCAGCCCGGTGGTCGGGGAGTGGTCCCCGTACCCCACCGTCGTCATCGTCGTGAACGACCACCACAGCGCGTCACCCAGGGTGCGGATGTTCCCGTCCGGCGAGTCCCGCTCCACCGACAGCACGGCGAGCGAGCCGAACATCAGCAGCCCGACGACCGCCCCCACGACATACGTCGTCATCCGGATCTGCGAGGCCATCCGCGCCCGCCGCCCCACCAGCAGCAGCGTCGCGACCAGCCGCAACAGCTTGAGCTGCTGCACCACCGGCAGCACCACCGCGCACAGGTCCATCCAGTGTGTACGGACGAACTGCCGCCGGTCGGACGTCAGCGCCAGCCGGATCACATAGTCCGTGGCGAACGCCCCCCACACCACCCACTCGACCGTGGTGCACAGGCTCGTCAGCGCATGGTCCGCCGAGGTGTCCACGATCGGGACAACGTAGGCGACGGCGAACACCACGGCGAGGGCGAACAGCGGCCGCTGGGTCCACAACTCCCACCGGCCCTGCGCCGATTGTTCTTGCATGCTCGCATCGTAAAGAACGAGTAAGGGCGGTGGAGCCACGAGCCCCACCGCCCCACCCCCGTGGTACGGGTACGCGCTACGCGTCGCCGCCCGCCGCCCCCGGGTCGGCCGCGGCGACGTCCAGCAGCTGGTAGCGGTCGATGGCCTGCTTCAGCAGGGACCGGTCGACCTTGCCCTCCCGGGCCAGCTCGGTCAGCACGCCCACCACCACCGACTCGGCGTCGATGTGGAAGAAGCGGCGGGCCGCGCCCCGGGTGTCGGCGAAGCCGAAGCCGTCCGCGCCCAGCGACTGGTACGTGCCCGGCACCCACCGCGCGATCTGGTCCGGCACCGACCGCATCCAGTCCGAGACGGCCACGAACGGCCCCTCGGCCCCGGTCAGCTTCCGCGTCACGTACGGCACCCGCTGCTCCTCCTCCGGGTGCAGCAGGTTGTGCCGCTCGACCTCGACGGCCTCGCGCCGCAGCTCGTTCCAGGAGGTCGCCGACCAGACGTCCGCCTTGACGTTCCAGTCCTCGGCGAGGATCTTCTGCGCCTCCACCGCCCACGGGACGGCCACACCGGACGCGATGATCTGCGCCGGGATCTGGCCGGCCGTGCCCGCGCTGAAGCGGTGGATGCCCTTGAGGATGCCCTCGACGTCCACGTTCGCCGGTTCGGCCGGGTGCTGGATCGGCTCGTTGTAGACCGTGAGGTAGTAGAAGACGTCCTCGCCGTGCGGATGCTCGGCCGAGCTGCCGTACATGCGGCGCAGCCCGTCCTGCACGATGTGCGCGATCTCGAAGCCGTACGCCGGGTCGTAGGCGACACAGCCCGGGTTCGTCGAGGCCAGCAGCTGTGAGTGGCCGTCGGCGTGCTGGAGACCCTCACCGGTCAGGGTCGTACGGCCGGCGGTCGCACCCAGGACGAAACCGCGCGCCAGCTGGTCCGACATCTGCCAGAACTGGTCGCCGGTGCGCTGGAAACCGAACATCGAGTAGAAGACGTAGACCGGGATGAGCGGCTCGCCGTGCGTGGCGTACGCCGAACCCGCCGCGATCAGCGAGGCCGTGCAGCCCGCCTCCGAGATGCCGTCGTGCAGCATCTGGCCGGTCGGCGACTCCTTGTACGCGAGCAGCAGGTCCCGGTCCACGGACTCGTACTGCTGGCCGAGCGGGTTGTAGATCTTCGCGCTCGGGAAGAAGGAGTCCATGCCGAACGTGCGGTACTCGTCCGGCGCGATCAGCACGAACCGCTTGCCGAGCTCCTTGTCCCGCATGAGGTCCTTGAGCAGCCGTACGAACGCCATGGTCGTGGCGATCGACTGCTGACCCGAGCCCTTCTTCACACTCGCGTACGTCTTGTCCTCGGGCAGCGCGAGCGGCTTCGAGCGGACGACGCGGGTCGGGACGTAACCGCCGAGGCCCTTGCGGCGGTCGTGCATGTACTGGATCTCCTCCGAGCCCCGGCCCGGATGGAAGTACGGCGGCGCGCCGGACTCCAGCTCCTTGTCGGAGATCGGCAGGTGCAGCCGGTCGCGGAAGCCCTTGAGGTCGGCGACCGTCAGCTTCTTCATCTGGTGCGTGGCGTTGCGGCCCTCGAAGTTCGGGCCCAGCGTCCAGCCCTTGACCGTCTTGGCCAGGATGACCGTCGGCTGGCCGGTGTGCTCCACGGCCGCCTTGAACGCCGCGTAGATCTTCTTGTGGTCGTGACCGCCGCGGCCCAGATGCAGGATCTGGTCGTCGCTCATGCCCTCGACCATCGCGCGCAGCCGCTGGTCGTCGCCGAAGAAGTGCTCGCGGATGTACGAGCCTGACTCGGTGGCGTAGGTCTGGAACTGGCCGTCCGGCGTCGTGTTCATCCGGTTGACGAGGATGCCGTCCCGGTCCTGCGCGAGCAGCGGGTCCCAGGAGCGGTCCCAGATCAGCTTGATCACGTTCCAGCCGGCGCCCCGGAACACCGACTCCAGCTCCTGGATGACCTTGCCGTTGCCGCGCACCGGCCCGTCGAGCCGCTGCAGGTTGCAGTTGACGACGAAGGTCAGGTTGTCCAGGCCCTCGCGGGCGGCGATGGTCAGCTGGCCGAGCGACTCCGGCTCGTCCATCTCGCCGTCGCCGAGGAACGCCCACACGTGTGACTTCGACGTGTCGGCGATCCCGCGCGCGTGCATGTAGCGGTTCATCCGCGCCTGGTAGATCGCGCCGATCGGGCCGAGGCCCATCGACACCGTCGGGAACTCCCAGAAGTCCGGCATCAGCCGCGGGTGCGGATACGAGGACAGACCGTGCGGCGCCTTGGACTTCTCCTGGCGGAACGCGTCCAGGTTGTCCTCGCTGAGCCGGTCCAGCAGGAACGCGCGCGCGTAGATGCCCGGGGAGGCGTGGCCCTGGAAGAAGACCTGGTCACCGCCGTCGCCCTCGTCCTTGCCGCGGAAGAAGTGGTTGAAGCCGACGTCGTAGAGGGACGCGGAGGAGGCGAAGGTGGCGATGTGGCCGCCCACGCCGATGCCCGGGCGCTGGGCCCTGGACACCATCACGGCCGCGTTCCAACGGGTCGCGTTCAGGATCCGCCGCTCGATCTCCTCGTTGCCCGGGAAGAACGGCTCGGCCCTGGTGGGGATGGTGTTGACGTAGTCCGTGCTGCGCATCTCGGGCACGGCCACGCGCTTCTCGCGGGCCCGCTCGATCAGGCGCAGCATGAGGTAGCGGGCCCGCTCCCGGCCGCGCTCGTCGATCGCGGCGTCGAGGGAGTCGAGCCACTCCTGGGTTTCCTCGGGATCGAAGTCAGGAACCTGACTCGGAAGGCCGCCAATGATGATCGGGTTGCGATCGGATCCGGAAGCCACGCTGTTCCTTACCTGTCAGAGGGCTGTGTGGGGCTGGGTGGGGGACTAGGTGCAGGATTGGGTGGGGGACTGGGCGAGGGTGACCTGCACAGCCCCCATCGTGTACCTAGGGGCCGCAAACGTCATCTCTACCCCTAGGTAACCGGCACTCGTTCGAATCTCGTACCCTTGGATGGTTCTCAAATACGCAAACAGGGCAGATGGGTGTGGCGTATGTCACCTTCCGTCTGGATCTCATGCCTGGAGTTGCGTCGACACGGCCAGGATCGTCACCGTTTCGGCGGTCCGAACCGCCGGGTACTTGCGCGATCCGTCCCGCCCGTGTGGACTACGGCCAATGCTTCGCGCACGCGCGTGGCTGAGTTAGTTCCCGAATCATGATCAGGAGGCAACCCGTGAGCGCGACCGCGGACCACGCGGAGGAGCGGACGAGCCCTGCCGTCAGGCTGGGGTTCCAGCCCGAGCAGGTGGTCCAGGAGATCGGCTACGACGACGACGTCGACCAGGAGCTCCGCGAGTCCATTGAGGAAGTCATCGGCAGCGATCTGGTGGACGAGGACTACGACGACGTCGCCGACGCCGTGGTGCTCTGGTTCCGCGACGATGACGGAGACCTGACGGATGCGCTGGTGGACGCCACCACGTACATCGAAGAAGGCGGGTCGATCCTCCTCCTGACGCCGAAGACCGGCCGTACGGGGTACGTGGAGCCCAGCGACATCTCCGAAGCCGCGACGACTGCGGGTCTGTCGGCCAGCAAGAGCGTCAGCGTGGGCAAGGACTGGAGCGGCAGCCGGCTGGTGACGCCCAAGGCCGCCAAGTCCAAGAAGTGACCTCGTCGAGGTAATCCGGTCTCGAAACGGACGGGCCGACCGACTCCGGTCGGCCCGTCCGCCGTCCCGTGGTGCCTGCTGCGTAGGGTGTTCTCACCCAGACAGCCCCATCCGAAGGGACATCCACGCGATGGCGATCCAGGTCGGCGACAAGGCCCCCGACTTCGAACTCAAGGACAACCACGGGGCGACCGTGAAGCTCTCCGACTTCCGGGGCAGCAAGAACGTCGTCCTGCTCTTCTACCCCTTCGCCTTCACCGGCGTCTGCACCGGTGAGCTGTGCGAGGTGCGCGACAACCTGCCGAAGTTCGCGGACCGCGAGACCCAGGTGCTCGCCGTCTCCAACGACTCCATCCACACCCTGCGCATCTTCGCCGAGCAGGAGGGCCTGGAGTACCCGCTGCTGAGCGACTTCTGGCCGCACGGCGAGGTCTCCCGCGCCTACGGCGTCTTCGCCGAGGACAAGGGCTGCGCGGTGCGCGGCACCTTCGTCATCGACAAGGAGGGCGTCGTGCGCTGGACGGTCGTCAACGCGCTGCCCGACGCGCGCGACCTCGGCGAGTACGTCACGGCACTCGACACCCTCTGATCCCCTCCGGTCCCGCCGCCGGCCCGGCCCGGCGCCGACACCCTGTGATTCTTCGGCTCCAAGGCCTGCGTGGTGCGGGAACCCGTCACTAGGATCGACTCGTTGATCCGATATCCAACGCACCACGGGGCTCCCCGCCCCAGGACACCAATGGAGGACTCGTGGGAGTCAGCCTCAGCAAGGGCGGCAACGTATCGCTGACCAAGGAGGCCCCGGGCCTGACCGCGGTCATCGTCGGTCTGGGGTGGGACGTCCGCACCACGACCGGCACCGACTTCGACCTGGACGCCAGCGCGCTGCTGCTGAACAACTCCGGCAAGGTCGGCAGCGACGCCAACTTCGTCTTCTTCAACAACCTCAAGAGCCCCGACGGCTCGGTCGAGCACACCGGTGACAACACCACCGGTGAGGGCGAGGGCGACGACGAGGCGATCAAGGTCAACCTCGCCGCCGTCCCGGCCGACGTCGAGAAGATCGTCTTCCCGGTGTCGATCTACGACGCCGAGAACCGTCAGCAGTCCTTCGGCCAGGTCCGCAACGCGTTCATCCGCGTCGTGAACCAGGCCGGCGGCACCGAGATCGCCCGCTACGACCTGAGCGAGGACGCGTCGACCGAGACCGCGATGGTCTTCGGCGAGCTCTACCGGCACGGCACGGAGTGGAAGTTCCGCGCCATCGGCCAGGGCTACGCGTCGGGTCTGCGCGGCATCGCGCAGGACTTCGGCGTCAACGTCTGATTGACCCGGAGGACCTGAGGTCACCGAAAGCCCGACCCTCCGGCGCCGCACCGTTTACGGGCGGCGCCTGGGGGTCCGCCCCCCTCTGGGGGAGTGCAGGACAACCGAAGAAGCAGTACCTAGGGGAGGACCAGCAATGGGCGTCACGCTCGCCAAGGGAGGCAACGTCTCCCTGTCCAAGGCCGCGCCGAACCTCACTCAGGTGATGGTCGGACTCGGCTGGGACGCGCGCTCCACCACCGGAGCCGACTTCGACCTCGACGCCAGCGCGCTGCTGTGCTCGAGCGGGCGGGTCATGGGGGACGAGTGGTTCGTCTTCTACAACCAGCTCAAGAGTCCGGACGGCTCCGTGGAGCACACCGGCGACAACCTCACCGGCGAGGGCGAAGGCGACGACGAGTCGCTCCTGGTCGACCTCTCCAAGGTGCCCGACCGGTGCGACAAGATCGTCTTCCCGGTCTCCATCCACATGGCGGACGAGCGCGGCCAGACCTTCGGTCAGGTCTCCAACGCCTTCATCCGCGTCGTCAACCAGGCCGACGGCCAGGAACTCGCCCGCTACGACCTCAGCGAGGACGCGTCGACCGAGACCGCGATGATCTTCGGCGAGCTCTACCGCTACGGCGGCGAGTGGAAGTTCAGGGCGGTGGGCCAGGGGTACGCGTCGGGTCTGCGAGGCATCGCCCTGGACTTCGGTGTGCACGTCTCCTAGCGCTTTATGAGCAAAAAGCCCTCCCCTGTGGGCTGCGAAGGGGGCGGGACTAGACTTCGGCTTCAAAGTTTCGTAAAGCCGAGTACGGCGCGGGGGAGACCCGTACATACACGATTGGGTAGCCAGTGCTTCTGAAAACTTTCGGCTGGTCGTTCGCGGTCACCGCGCTCGGCCTGGTCGCCGCAGTGCTCTACGACGGATGGACCGCCTTCGGCATCGTGGCGATCCTTTCCATCCTCGAGATCTCGCTGTCGTTCGACAACGCGGTGGTCAACGCCGGAATCCTGAAGAAGATGAATGCCTTCTGGCAGAAGATCTTCCTCACCGTCGGTGTCCTCATCGCCGTCTTCGGTATGCGGCTGGTCTTCCCCGTCGTCATCGTGGCGATCAGCGCCAAGATCGGTCCGATCGACGCCGTCGATCTAGCGCTGAACGACAAGGACCAATACCAGCAACTCGTCACCGACGCCCACCCGTCGATCGCGGCCTTCGGTGGCATGTTCCTGCTCATGATCTTCCTCGACTTCATCTTCGAGGACCGTGACATCCAGTGGCTGCGCTGGATCGAGCGCCCGCTGGCCAAGCTGGGCAAGGTCGACATGCTGTCGGTCTGCATCGCCCTGATCGTCCTGCTGATCACCTCCTTCACCTTCGCCACCCACGCCCACCAGCACGGCGGCGCCCACGTCGACAAGGCGCAGACGGTGCTGATCTCCGGCATCGCCGGCCTGATCACCTACATGATCGTCGGCGGTCTCTCCGGCTACTTCGAGGACAAACTCGAAGAAGAGGAGGAACGCGAGCACGAGGAGGAGGAAGAGGCGGTGCGCAGCGGAAAGCAGCGCTCGCCCGTCGTGCTGGCCGGCCAGGCCGCGTTCTTCATGTTCCTCTACCTCGAGGTCCTCGACGCGTCCTTCTCCTTCGACGGCGTGATCGGCGCCTTCGCCATCACCAACGACATCGTCCTCATGGCCCTGGGCCTCGGCATCGGCGCCATGTACGTCCGTTCGCTGACCGTGTACCTGGTCCGCCAGGGCACCCTCGACGACTACGTCTACCTGGAGCACGGCGCCCACTACGCCATCGGCGCCCTCGCCGTGCTCCTCCTGGTCACCATCCAGCACCAGATCAACGAGGTCATCACCGGTCTCGTCGGCGTGGTCCTGATCGCCTGGTCCTTCTGGTCCTCCGTTCGCCGCAACAAGGCACTCGCGGCCGCCGAGGGAAAAGCGGAGGGCTCGGACGAGAAGACTGAGGTCTCGTCCGGGGTGTGATCACCTTCTGACTGAGGAACGCTCTGTGCGGGGCGGCCGGTGAGGAAACTGTCCTCCACGGCCGCCCCGCCGGCTTTGCGGCGGATCCTTGTGGCGGATCCTTGTGGCGAACGATGGGGAGGCAGGGGGCGGGAATGGGCTTCTTCGACGGAATTCTGGGCAGCCGAACGGCCGAGTTCGACTCGGGCAGCGCGGCCAGCAACGCGATCGAGCTGACCAAGCGGCATCATCAGGTCTCCCTCACCAAGCAGGGCGCCGCGACGGGGAACCTACGGGTGAACCTGACCTGGCGGATGCGGACGTCCGACATCGGCGGTCCGCAGCGCGAGAGCCTGCTGCGCCACCCCTTCAAGGCGCTGCGGCCCCCGGAGGTCATCGGACACAGCCAGAGCATGGTCAACGTCGACCTCGACCTCGGCTGCCTGTACGAGCTGGCCGACGGCACCAAGGGCGTCGTCCAGCCGCTGGGCGGCCTGCTGGGGGACGTGAACGCGGCGCCGTACGTGAAGCTGAGCGGCGACGACCGGTTCGGTTCGGCGTCCGGCGAGACGATGTACGTCAACCTCGACCACCGGGACGAGATCAAGCGACTGCTGGTCTTCGTCTACATCTACGACCAGACGCCGGCGTTCGACCGCACCCACGCCATCGTCACGCTGTACCCGAGCAACGGGCCGCGGATCGAGATAGGGCTCGACGAGCGGCATCCGCAGGCCCGGTCCTGCGCGGTGGTGATGATCGAGAACGTGAAGGGGGAGCTGATGGTCCGGCGCGAGGTGCGGTTCGTCTACGGATTCCAGGCGGAGCTGGACCGGCTGTACGGGTGGGGGCTGCAGTGGGGGCGGGGCTACAAGACGAAGGTGGAGAAGTAACGCTCACGGCCCCGCGGCCCTGCGATCCCACGTCCCCGCGGCCCCGCGCCACCTCGTCCTCACCGGCCGACGAACTGCGGCCCCTGCGGTGGCAGCCGGAAGGAGCCGTCCGGGTAGCCGTAGCCGTGGGTCGGAAGGCTGGACGGGTAGCCGTAGGCCGGCTGCTGTTGCTGTTGCTGTTGCTGTTGCGGGACGGCTGAGGTCGGCTGCTCCGGAGGCAGGGGCTGGGAGAGGCTCGGGGTCGGCTGGGCGGGCGTCGGGTCGGACGCCTCCTCGGACTCGTCCACCGAGATGCCGAAGTCGGTGGCCAGGCCCTTGAGGCCGTTGGAGTAGCCCTCGCCCAGTGCGCGGAACTTCCAGCCGTCGCCGCGCCGGTACAGCTCGCCGCAGATCAGGGCCGTCTCCTCGCCCGTCTCGGGACGGATGTCGAAGGTGGCCAGCGGCTCGCCGTCGCTCTTCGCGTCGTACAGCAGAATGCTGAGGGAACGTACGCGGTCGAACGGGACGCCGTCCGCCGAAGCGACCAGCAGAATCTGGCCGACGCCGGACTCGACACCGGAGAGATCTGTCTGGATGGTGTCGGTAAGGCCTTCGGCGACCCGCTTCTTGCCGAGCCGCCACACCTTCCCGGAAGGGTGCCGGGGCTGGTTGTAGAAGACGAAGTCCTCGTCGGAACGCACACGACCGTCGAGGCCGAGGAGCAGCGCCGAGGCGTCGACGTCCGGGACGCCCTGCCCGGGGGTCCAGCGCAGCACGGCGCGTACCGTGGTGGTTTTCAGCGGGACGTTCGACCCCTTCAGCATCGCGTGCGTCATGCGATCATCCTGCCTTCTCGGTCCTGCTCACGACAACGCGGGGTGCATGGCGGGTCCGGACAAGTCTCACGGGCGAGTTACCTGAAGTTCATGCCCGGCGGGAACCCCAGACATGGATCCCTACGTACTATTACCGGCCACCTCTTGCCGAATCCACCGCCTTACCTTGCACCACGGGGGAGTTTTATGCGTCATTTCGGGCACCTCGCCCCTGAGGTGCGGCAGCGCCTCTTCCACCGGGAGCCGTGCGTCTTCGACAGGCACTCCCCGGCCAGACTGCTCTCCGCGGCCCTGGGCGCCACGCTCTACAGCCCGGCCACCCGGCCCCGGCTGGCGGACGACATCGTCAAGCAGACCGGTCGCGGTGTGGTGTCGATGGTGCTGTGCCTGGAGGACTCCATCGGCGACGAGGACGTCGCGGCCGGCGAGGAGAACCTCGTCCGGCAGTTCGCCGACCTGGCGACGCGTACGGACCCGGAGCCGCCGCTGCTCTTCATCCGGGTGCGGACGCCCGAGCAGATACCCGACCTGGTCCGGCGGCTCGGGGCCGGCGCGGAGCTGCTGAGCGGGTTCGTGTTCCCGAAGTTCACCGAGGAGCGGGGCATCCCCTTCCTGGAGGCGCTGTCGGGCGCCGAGGCGGCGAGCGGCCGCAGGCTGTTCGGCATGCCCGTGCTGGAGACGCCCGAGCTGATGTACCGCGAGTCCCGGGTGGACGCGCTGGAGGGCATCGCCCGCGCCGTCGAGAAGTACCGCAGCCGGGTCCTCGCCCTGCGCCTCGGCGTGACCGACTTCTGCTCGTCCTACGGCCTGCGCCGTGCCCCCGACATGACCGCCTACGACGTCCAGATCGTCGCCTCCGTGATCGCCGACGTGGTGAACATGCTGGGGCGGGCCGACGGCACCGGGTTCACGGTCACGGGCCCGGTGTGGGAGTACTTCCGGGTCCCCGAGCGCATGTTCAAGCCGATGCTGCGACACAGCCCCTTCCTGGAGGGGCAGGCCGTGGAACTGCGCGAGAGACTGATCGAGCACGCGATGGACGGGCTGCTGCGTGAGATCTCCCTCGACCACGCCAACGGCCTGCTGGGCAAGACCTGCATCCACCCCTCGCACGTGCCGGCCGTGCACGCGCTGTCCGTCGTCAGTCACGAGGAGTACAGCGACGCGGCGGACATCCTGCGGCCGGAACGCGGCGGCGGGGGTGTGCTGCGGTCGCAGTACACGAACAAGATGAACGAGGTGAAACCGCACCGCGCCTGGGCCGAGCGCACGATGCTCCGCGCGGAGGTCTTCGGCGTCGCGCACGAGGACGTCAGCTTCGTCGACCTGCTCGCCGCCGGCATACCCGGCTGAACCACCACCTCACTCACAAGGGACGCATGAACAACGCAGCGAACAACGGGGACGACCGCGACCGCCAGGACCGCCAGGACACCCGGGAGCGCCGGGACAACTGGGTCTGGTCCGGCACGTGGGTCGCCGAGCGGCTCGGGGTCGAGCTCGTGGGCGACGACACGCTGACGGACATGCTGGGGCTGGCTCTGCGCCGCAACCCCAAGCGGGCGCACCTGCTGGTGTCCAACGTGCTGGGCAAGCACGTCCCGCAGTCCCCGTCCGTCGTGCACGGCCACGGGTTCGCCCTCGGTCGGCGGGTGCGCGAGCTGCTCGGCGCCGAGGAGGCGGCCGAGGCGGTCGTCCTGGGCTACGCGGAGACCGCTACCGGCCTCGGCCACTCCGTCGCCGACGGTCTCGGCACCGCCCCCTACCTGCACTCCACCCGCCGTCCGGTGGCGGGCGTCGCGGCGGCGGGCGGCTTCGAGGAGTCCCACTCCCACGCCACGTCCCACCTCCTCCTGCCGGAGGACCCGGCCCTGCTGGCCGGGGGCGGGCCGCTGGTCCTGGTCGACGACGAGTTCTCGACCGGCAGCACGGTCCTGAACACCATCCGTGATCTTCACGAGCGCTACCCGCGCGGACGATACGTCGTCGTCGCCCTGGTAGACATGCGCTCGGCCATCGACGCCGGACGCCTGGACGACTTCGCTCGCGAGATCGGCACCCGCGTCGACCTGGTCGCGGCGGCCTCCGGGACCGTACGGCTGCCGGAGAGGGTGCTGGAGAAGGGGCAGGAGCTGGTCGCTCGCCATGAGCGGCTCGCGGTGCCCCCACAGCGGTCCTCGCGCGGCCGTATCGACCGCGTCGACCTCCTCTGGCCCCGCGGCCTCCCGGACGGCGGTCGGCACGGCTTCACGCCCTGGCACAGGGGCCGGCTGGAGGGGGCGCTGCCCGCGATGGCCGCGCGGCTCGCCGAGGCGATACCCGAGGGGGCCGGGCGCGTGCATGTACTCGGCTTCGAGGAGCTGATGTACGCGCCGCTGCGGCTGGCGCGGGAGCTGGAGCAGGTGGTGACCGCCGAGGTGCGCTACTCCACCACCACCCGCTCGCCCGTACTCGCGGTCGACGACCCCGGGTACGCGATCCGCAGCCGAATCGTTTTCCCCGCGCACGACGACCCCGCTGACGGCCCCGGCGAGCGCTATGCCTATAACGTCGCGGGCGGCGGCTTCGACGCCGTGATCGCGATCGTCGACTCGGTCGCCGACACGCCTGACCTGCACGCCCCCGACGGCCTCTTGGCCCAGCTCGCTGCGCACACCCCGCACGTGATCCTCGCGGTCGTACCGTCGTACGTCCCCGAGCCGCTGTCCGCAGCCGCCCTGTCGGAAGAGAGACCCGCCATGCTGCCCGAGCCCCTTCGCGGCCCCGCCTTCTCCTCGTACGCGCCCGAGGAGGTCGGCTGGCTGCTCCAGGACCTCTCGGACGTGACGCTGGAGGCGCCGACCGAGGAGCGGGAGGAGGCCATCCAGAGCGGCGGCGCGCACTACGCCGAGTCGCTGCCCGTCGAGTACCAGCCCAGCGAGCAGTACCAGGAGCTGTTCCACGCGGCCCTGGAGACCTCCGCGGCGCGGCTCGCGCAGGCCGTGGGCGTCGTCACGGAGACCGTGATCGCCGAGCGGTCGCCGCGGCCCGTCCTGGTCTCGCTCGCCCGCGCCGGCACCCCGATCGGTGTGCTGATGCGGCGCTGGGCGCGGTTCCGGCACGGGCTCGACGTGCCGCACTACGCTGTGTCCATCGTGCGCGGCCGGGGCATCGACGCCAACGCGCTGCGCTGGCTGGCCGCCCATCACGACCCGCGGGACGTCGTCTTCGTCGACGGCTGGACCGGCAAGGGCGCGATCACCCGGGAACTGGCCGCGGCGATCGAGGAGTTCGAGGCGGGCGGTGGCGCGGCCGGCTTCGACGCGGAGATCGCGGTGCTGGCCGACCCGGGCTCGTGCGTGCGGACGTACGGCACCCGGGAGGACTTCCTGATCCCGTCCGCCTGTCTGAACTCGACCGTGTCGGGGCTGATCTCACGGACCGTCCTGCGCGCCGACCTTGTCGGCCCGGACGACTTCCACGGCGCGAAGTTCTACCGTGAGCTCGCCGGCGCGGACGTCTCGGTGGCCTTCCTGGACGCCGTCGCCGCCCGCTTCCCGGAGGTCGCGGACGCCGTCGACGGCGCGGCGAAGGAGCTCCTGGCCAGTGACCGCACGCCGAGCTGGGAGGGCTGGGCCGCCGTCGAGCGGATCAGCGAGGAGTACGGCATCCACGACGTGAACCTGGTCAAGCCCGGCGTCGGCGAGACCACCCGGGTGCTGCTGCGCCGGGTGCCCTGGAAGATCCTCGCGCGGGCCGGGGCGGGCGCCGACCTGGACCACGTGCGGCTGCTCGCCGGGCAGCGCGGGGTGCCCGTCGAGGAGGTCGACGATCTGCCGTACACCTGCGTGGGGCTGATCCACCCGCAGTTCACGCGCGGGGCGACCGGCGCCGACGGCAGGGCGGTGACGGTCTGATGCCGGTTCTGGTGGCGAGCGACCTCGACCGTACGCTCATCTACTCGGCGGCCGCCCTGGCGCTGACCATGCCGGACGCCCGCGCGCCGCGCCTGCTGTGCGTGGAGGTCCACGAGGCGAGGCCGCTGTCGTTCATGACCGAGACGGCGGCGCAGCTGCTCACCGACCTCGGTGACACGGCGGTGTTCGTGCCGACGACGACCCGGACGCGCAAGCAGTACCAGCGCATCAACCTTCCCGGCCCGCAGCCGACGTACGCGATCTGCGCGAACGGCGGTCATCTGCTGGTCGACGGGGCGACCGACCAGGACTGGCACGGGTCCGTGCTCGCCCGGCTGGCCGACGAGTGCGCGCCGCTCGCCGAGGTGCAGGAGTACCTGACGAAGACGGCGGACCCGCTCTGGCTGCGCAAACAGCGCATCGCCGAGGACCTGTTCGCCTACCTCGTCGTCGAACGCGAGCTGCTGCCCGAGGAGTGGGTGAAGGAGCTCGCGGCCTGGGCGGAGAACCGCGGCTGGACCGTGTCGCTGCAGGGCCGCAAGATCTACGCCGTGCCGAAGCCGCTGACCAAGAGCGCGGCCGTGCGCGAGGTGGCCCGCCGCACCGGCGCCGAACTGACGCTGGCCGCGGGCGACTCGCTGCTCGACGCCGACCTGCTGCTGGCCGCCGACCGGGGCTGGCGCCCGGGGCACGGTGAACTGGCCGACGCGGCCTGGACGGCCCCGGCGATCACCGCCCTGCCCGAGCGGGGCGTGCTGGCCGGCGAGCGCATCCTGCGGGAGTTTCTGAAGAACTCCTGAGAATGCGCCCTGGGCCGGCCGTCAGCCGCAGCAGCCGCCGCCGCAACAACCGCCTCCGCCTCCGCCCCCGCCGCCCGCTCCGGGCGCGGGGGCGGAGGCGGTGCCGCCCACGGCCACGGTTGAGAGAAGCTTCACTGTGTCGTCATGACCTGCGGGGCAGGACGCGGGATCGGCGGACCGGGCCATCGGCCGACTCAGTTCGAAGGTGTCGCCGCAGGTCCGGCAGCGGTACTCGTAGCGAGGCATGGCCCCAGATTAGGGCCTTATGCTCGGACGGGGCGTCAGCAGTTTGACCGTTGTTCACTTCTGTCGTTTTCTTATGTGGAGAAATTGCGAAGGGCGCTGGTAATTTGAGAGCGCCGCATGAACTCCGAGGTCGGAAGGGTTCACGGTTTGCGGCCGCGTCAACGGCAACCATGTCAGGCCCTCGTAAGTCTGTACGTCTGCCTGCGAGCAATACGGAGTGCGGGAGGGAGACGCGTCGTGACCCAGGCGGGGCAGGGGGAGGAGCCCCAGGAGCCAGATGCCACCATGCAGTTGAAGGTCCCTGCCTCTTTCCGGGCGGACGAGACCATGCAACTGCGGGTATCGGATATACCGGCCTTGCCGGACATATCCGAGGGGGGTGGTGAAGGCGGCGACGACAAGAAAGCACGTTCGTCGAAAAACCGGCGGAAAGCCCCCCGTCCTTCCTTGTTTGCCCGAATATCCGCGGCTCTGGGTCCCCGGCTGACCCCGCTTCTCGCGGCACTGGCCCCGTATGTGGCTCGTGTCACGCCGTACGCCCGCAAGCTGCGCCCGCAGTACCCGCGCCCGGGCCGTACCGGCTGGCGGCGCTGGATACCCTCCTGGCGGCAGTGGCTCGGCGGCTTCCTCGCGTCGATGGGCCTGAGCAGCCTGCTGCTGGTCGTCGCCTACGCGGCCACCGACATACCGGACAACATCAACTCGTACGCCACCCAGCAGGACAACGTGTACTTCTGGGCCGACGGGACGCCGATGGCCCGCACCGGCTGGGTGCAGCGGCAGGCGATGCCGCTGAAGGACATCCCCGAGGACGTCCGCTGGGCGGTGCTCGCCGCGGAGAACGCGAGCTTCTACAGCGACCCCGGCATCTCCTTCAAGGGCATCAGCCGCGCCCTGTTCCGCACGATCGGCCAGGGCGACACCCAGGGCGGCTCCACGATCACCCAGCAGTACGTGAAGAACGTCTACCTGAACCAGAACCAGACGGTCAGCCGCAAGTTCACCGAGGCGATGATCGCCCTCAAGCTCGACAACCAGATGAGCAAGGACGACATCCTCGAGGGCTACCTCAACACCAGCTGGTTCGGCCGCGGCACCTACGGCATCCAGCGCGCCGCCCAGGCCTACTACGGCAAGGACGTCGGCGAACTCAACGCCAGCGAGGCCGCGTTCCTCGCCTCCCTGCTCAAGGGCGCGGGCCTGTACGACCCGACCCTGAACCCCGCCAACCGCGGCCGCGCCGTGGAGCGTTGGTCGTGGACCCTGGACCGGATGGTCGAGATCGGCAAGCTGTCGAAGGCCGAGCGCGCCAAGTACACCAAGTTCCCCGAGCCGCTCAAGGCCAACCCGCTGTACGACACCGGCGAGCAGAGCGACTACCTGGTCGAACTCGCCTCCCAGTACGCCAAGAAGGCCGGGAACATCTCCGACAAGGACTTCGACCTGGGCGGCTACCAGATCTACACGACCTTCGACAAGAAGCGCGAGACCCAGCTCACCGACGCCGTCACCAAGGCCCGCAAGCAGGCCCAGAAGGACGACCCGAAGAGCGCCGCGACCGCGCACTACGGCGCCTCCTCGGTGGCCGCCGACGGCCGGATCCTCGCCGTCTACGGCGGCCCCGATCACCGGACGCAGGGCTACAACGAGTCCAACGCCACCACCGTGTCCGCCGGGTCGGCCTTCCAGCCGTTCGTGTACGCGGCCGGCCTGGAGCACGGCACCCACAAGACCCGCGACGGGGAGACCACCGAGATCACCGGCGACTCGCTCTACGACGGCGACAACAAGGTGCTGCTGACCACCCCCGAGGGCTACTACTGGGACCGCAACGGCAAGCGGGTCGTCTCCGAGAACGACGGCGGCAAGTCCTACGGGCAGATCTCCCTGCACCGGGCCCTGGCCCGGTCGGTGAACACGCCGTTCATGCAGCTCGGCATGGACACCGGCCTGGACGTGGTGCGCTCCACCGCCGAGAAGTCCGGGCTGCTGTCCTCCAGCTTCGGGGCTCAGGTGCCCGCCCTGTCCACGGGCAGCGCCACGCCCAGCGCGATCCGCATGGCGAGCGGCTACTCCACCTTCGCCGCGGGCGGCAAGCACACCGAGCCGTACTCGGTGCGCATGATCACCAAGAACGGCACCAAGGTCGGCCTGGAGACCCCGGCCACCGACCGCGCGTTCGGCGCCGACGTGGCCGAGGAGGTCAACTCCGCGCTCGCGGACTCCTTCAGCCTCGCCCACCCCGACGACGTGCCCTCCTCGCAGCTGCAGGCCGCCCGGTCCGGCTCGCTCGGCCGGGTGACCGGGAAGGCGGGCACCACCCAGGACGACACCGCCGCCTGGTACGTCGGCTCGGCCAAGGCCGTGTCCACCGCCGTCGTCGTCTACCGCATCGACCTCGCCAAGAGCCTCGAACCGCTTCCTCTGAAGGGCATCGCCGGCACGACCGACGACAGCGTTCCGTACGGCATCTGGTCAGGTGCCATGAGCCCGCTCGGCTGACCACCGACCCCGGGCACCCGCGCCCCCGAATCCGGAGAAATGATCCGCACATGAAGTCACCGTCGGGCCGCCGCCGCAAGGCCCCGGCAGCCACGCGCCGCCCCGCCGCCACCCACCCGGGGTTCCTGACACTGGCGGCGCTCCTCGTCGTCGCGTCCCTGATGGCCGGCTACCTGGTGCTCCACCGCACGGACGACACCCAGCCGACGGCGTCCTCGGGGGACAGCAAAAAGGCGTCGTCGGAGGCCACCAAGGAGCCGGCGTGGGACGGCAAGACCCACGTCCTGGGGGACGGCTCCACCTCGTACACCGGGCCGCAGACGGGCCAGTTGAAGCCGGTCCCGCTCAAGCCCGGTGAGAAGCCACCGCAGTTCGTCGTCTTCTCCTGGGACGGCGCGCTGATGGGCGACGACGGCCTCTTCGAGCACTACCGGAAGCTGGGCGAGAAGTACAACGCCGACATGACCTTCTTCCTCACCGGCATCTACCTGCTGCCCAAGAGCAAGAAGGACCTGTACTCCCCGCCGCAGCACCCCAGGGGCTCGGCCGCGATCAGCTACCCCACCGACGACCACATCCGCACCACCCTGGAGCAGCTCTCCGAGGCCTGGAAGGAGGGCAACGAGATCGGCACCCACTTCAACGGCCACTTCTGCGGCGCCAAGGGCGGCAAGGACTGGAGCGTCGCGGAGTGGAAGAGCGAGATCGACCAGTTCTACAAGTTCGTGGAGAACTGGAAGACCAACACCGGCTACAAGGACATCCCCCCGCTGCCCTTCGACTTCAAGAAGGAGGTCACCGGCGGCCGGGCGCCCTGCCTGGAGGGCCAGCCGAACCTCCTGAAGGCCGCCAAGGGCTACGGCTGGCGTTACGACGCGTCCAACCCGGGCGGCTTCCAGATCTGGCCGACGAAGAAGAACGGCCTCTGGGACTTCCCGCTCCAGGCGCTCCCGAACGGCGACGTCCAGTCCCTGTCCATGGACTTCAACTTCCTGGCCAACCAGTCCGACGGCCAGCCCGACGGCGACCCCGCCAAGTACACGCAGTGGGAGCAGGAGACCCTCGACTCCTACATGGCCGGCTTCAACCGGGTGTACTACGGCAGCCGGGCCCCGCTGTTCATCGGCAACCACTTCGAGCAGTGGAACGGCGGCATCTACATGAAGGCCGTCGACCAGGTCATCGAGAACGTGTGCACCAAGAAGGACGTCAAGTGCGTGTCCTTCAGGGAGTTGGCCGACTGGATGGACGTGCAGTCGCCCGCGACGCTGGAGCGGATGCGCACCCTGGACCCGGCGCAGAATCCGGACTGGTCGACCGTCGTGAAGTGACGGCCGGATCCCGGGTACGGCGTAACCAAACCTCAACCGCAACCCTCTTCACACGAGCTGCACATGTCATGCAAAGATGCCCCTGCCCGGCATCCCCCCGCCGGGTCAAGAGGGGAAACATCAGTGAAGTCAAGGAAATTGAGCGGGACGCGCCGCCGCGTCACGATACTCGGGGCAGCGGCGACCTCGGTCGTCGCCGGAGTCGCGCTGCTGCCCAACTGGTCCGCCGGCGCCGCGGTCGTCGACGACCCCACGGTCGACGCCAAGACCAAGGCCACCTTCCAGCGGCTGGCGGACGCGGTCTTCACCGACCGTACCGACGCCCTCGTCACCGGCGCTCAGGGCGACCGCGAGCAGCCGCTGACCAACGGCTTCTCCGGTGGCGTCAAGCTGTCCTCCGGCACCGCCCGCAGCGAGGGCGCCACGCTGTCCTCCCTGGGGCAGCGCAAGGACAAGCTCGCGAAGACCGGCGAGAAGTACAGCAAGGCCGCCACCACCGTCACCCTGAACGCCACGCGCGTGACGGGCCGCACGGCCAAGGCCGCGGTCACCGAGACGACGACCCTGACCTACGCGCAGGCCCGCGGAGACGCACCGAAGACCACCGGGTTCCAGGCCAGGCACGAGCTGACGTTCAAGGCCGACCGGCAGGGCAACTGGCAGCTCACCGGCATCACGGACACCGACCAGGGTGGCCTCGCCGTGAACACGCTGTCCAAGCCGACGTCCGTCAAGGTGAACACCGCGGCCGACGACAACCCGATGCCGAACGCCGCGCGCGCGGCGACCAGCTGGAACCCGCCCGCTGTCCCGAAGACCGGCACCGCGTACGACTACAAGGCCATGGCGGCCTACGCCGAGAAGTACTGGAACGTCTACAACAAGGACTACCCGGACTTCAACAACCACACCGCCGGCGGCGACTGCACCAACTTCGTCAGCCAGTCCCTGAAGGCGGGCGGCTGGAAGCACGTGCCCGGCTACGTGTACGACTACACCAAGTGGTTCGGCAACGCCGACATCCAGTCGGACTCGTTCGTCGGCGTCAACGAGTGGTCCTGGTTCGCCCAGAACTCCAAGCGGACCACCCCGCTCGCCAACGTCTACCAGCTCGAGGTCGGCGACGTCCTCCAGATGGACTTCGACCGGGACGGGTCCAAGGACCACACGATGATCGTCACGGCGAAGAGCAACGGCATCCCGTACGTGACGTACCACTCGAACAACACCTTCCGCCGGTCGGTCGCGAGCCTCGTCGCGTCGTACCCGAACGCGTACTACTACGCCTACCGCACCTGATCCGGCCGGCCCGTCGCTCCGTCACTCCTCGGGATGACGGGCCCGCCAGTACGGGTTGTCGTGCGGCAGGGCGGATCCCACCCTGCCGTACATCCCGAAGACCATCAGCAGGATCCCGATCACGAAGCTGAGCATGCAGTTCTGGATCTTGAAGGCCAGGAAGTTGTAGTCCGTCTCCAGCAGCGCCATGTTCAGGAAGCCGCTGAGGATGAACAGGACGCCGAGGGTCATGTTCAGCGTCGACGCGAAGTTCCCGCCGATCACCATGCCCACGAAGAGCAGCAGCCCGACCCCGATCGACAGCCAGCTCAGCGCGCCGTCGGTGTTCAGGCTCCACACCTCGTCCCCGCCGGTGTCGAAGAAGCCGATCTTGTCGATGACCCCGAAGATCCCGAAGACGACGAGACCCAGACCCATCAGCCCGGCGCCGATCCGGTAGACCAGGTTCAGGCGATGGTCGACGGGCAGGTGGTCGTCGAGTCTGATCCGCCGCCCGGACCGGCCGTGCTGTACGTGTGTGGCCATCTCCGCCTCCCTGGGGGTGGACGTGCCGACGGGGGCCGTACGTACCTCTCAATATCCGCCCGCCGCCCGCCGAGGGCAATGTCGGAGCGTCCGGGACGTCCACGGCGGCCAAGGTGTCAGTGCCCGGTGCCGCGCTCCTCGCGGATCCGGGCCACCGTGTCCGCCACCGCCCGCCGCACCCCCTCCGTCTCGGTCAGGAAGTGCCAGTAGTCGGGGTGCCGGCCCTCCAGCGTGGCGATCGCCCGCTCCAGCCGGGCCACCGAGTCGTCCAGCGGGCGCGCATGCCGCGGATCGGGCGTGTTGCGGCCCGACATGGCCAGCCGCTGCGCGTCCCGGATCGCGAACCGGGTCCGGTCGATCTCCGCCTGCGGATCCTTCTGCACGGCGTTCAGCCTGCTCAGCCGGTCACCGGCCGCCGACACCGCCTCGTCCGTGCCGTTCAGCAGCGCCCGCACCGTCGACAGCAGCGCGGTGGCGTCCGCCCAGCGCTGGGCGTCCCGCGCGGCCTGCGCCTCCTTCAGCTTCGCCTCCGCCTGCCGGACGTTCTCCCCGGCCTGCTCGGGGACGTGCTGGAGGTCCTGCCAGCAGGCCGCCGAGAACCGCCGCCGCAGCTCGCTCAGGATCGGCTCCACCTGCCCCGAGCGGGTCTCCAGCGCCTGCGCGCGCGTACGCAGCGACACCAGCCGGTGGTCGATCTCGGCGGCCCGCTCCGGCAGCCGCTCCGCCTCCACACGGACCGCCTCGGCCTCCCGCGACACCCGCTCCGCCCGCTCCAAGGTCTGCGGCACCCCGTGCTGCCCCGCGCCCTGGTTCAGCATCGTCAGCTCGGGCGCGAGCGCCGCCAGCCGCGCCGCGAGATCGTCCGCCCGCAGACCGCTCTCCCGTACGGCGTCCAGCGCCTGGGACGCGGCCAGCAGCGCCTGCCGGGCCCGCTCCACGGCGGGTGCGAGCCGGGCCAGCTGCGTCTCGGCCTTGCCGAGCAGCGGGCCCAGCCCGTCGGCGAACCGGTCCAGCTCCTGCTTGACGCGCCCCAACTCGTCCTTCGCGCGGGTCAGCTCGGCGCGCGCCCGGGCGGCCACTGACGCCTCCAGGTCGTCCCGGTCGAGATCGTGGGCGTCGACGGCGTTGATGTACTGGCTGCTGGCCTCGTCGATGCGCCGGCCGACGGCCTCGAAGTCGGAGACCGCGCGCCGGGCGGCCGGTGTGTCGTCCACCGCCATGATCGTCTCGATGGAGATCCGCAGGTCGCGCTGGGCGGTGTCCAGTTCGTAGAACGCGGCCGCCGCGGCGTCCTTCGCGGCCTGCGCCTCGGCCCGCTGACCTTCCGCCCGCCCGCCGAACCAGCGCCGGGTGCCGCCGCCGGCGAACGCGGCGGGCAGCGCGAGGGCGACCACGAGAGGAAGGGCGACCAGCGTGACGGTGTCCTGGAGCGCTGAACGCAACGCTTTTCGCACGGGACGCCGTGCACGCGGCACCAACGGCGAGTACGGCTGCGCTGGTGTCGCCGTCACATCCCTCTCCCGTACTGTGATCCGCCCTGCCCGGTCCCATTCTCCCACCTGGCTTTCGGGGAGGGGGCCCGGTCCTTCAAAGCCGGGGTGAATGCCTGCTCCCGCGGAGTGGGGCAGGCGTCGCCGGGTCGTCGTCGGGGCGCAAGCACCAGCGGCGTGCCGCCCGCGCGCCGAAAGGCAGCGAAGCCAAGGCGGCCGGGCACGCAAGGGTGGCCAGGCTCAAGGCGCGGGAGGCGAACCGACGCAAGGACTGGTGCGAGAAGACCAGCACCATGCTCGCCCGCTCCTACGACCTGATCCGCTTCGAGAAGCTGAACATCAAGAACATGACCCGCTCCGCGAAGGGAACCGTGGAGCAGCCCGGCAAGAACGTGGCGCAGAAGTCGGGCCTCAACCGGTCCATCCTCGCCCAGGGCTGGGGCCTGCTCCGGCAGCGCACCGGGCACAAGGCCCCCGGCCGGGTCGAGGACGTACCCGCCCCGTACACCAGTCTGCGGTGCAGTGCCTGCGGGTGGATCGACAAGAACTCGCGCAAGAGCCAAGCCGACTTCGTCTGTTCGTCCTGCGGCTTCACCTGCAACGCGGACACCAACGCAAGCCACAACGTCGCGGCAGGACAGGGCGGAATCCCCCGCCCCCGGCAGCGACGAACACTCGGGCCCGTTAGTTCGCGTTCTTGACGGTGACTTCGCCGTCGGCGGTGCGCGCGTCCACGACATGCGCGCTGGACTCGTCGCGCGGCACGGACACATGCACCCCGCCGTCGTCGGTCTTCGTGGTCACCCGGTACGTCGCCGCGGGCAGCGCGATCGTCACCGAGCCGTCGTCGCTGACCGACTCCACCCGGTCCGGTACGGCGCTCAGGGTCAGGTGCACCGAGCCGTCCTTGGTGTGGGCGTTCACCGTGCGCGAGGCGACCTCGGCGCGTACGGAGCCGTCGTCGCTGCGCAGCTCCAGCGGCCCGCTGGAGTCGGTGACGCGTACGGAGCCGTCCTTGGTGCGCACGCTCAGCGCGTCCCGGAAGCCCTGCGCCCGCACGCTGCCGTCGTCGCTGTCGATCTTCACGGCGACGCCCCGGGGCACCACGACGCGGTGCTTGGCGGCGCAGTCGGCGACCAGGCCGGAGCAGTGCATGCGCAGCGTCAGCCGGTCGTCCTTCATCGACCAGGTCACCTTCGGGCCGCTGCCGACGGTGACCGACCCCTGGAACCACCGGGTGACGTCGACCGTGCCCGCCTTGGCCGTGTCCGAGGCGACGATCTCGAGCGCCGAGTCGTCGGAGTCGATCGTGAGCGTGCGGCCCTGCAGGCCGAAGGACCGGTGGTCGGGATGCTCGTCGTCGTCGGCGGAGGCACAGGCGGTCGCTCCCGCGGCGAGGACCACGACGACGGCGGCGAGCGCCCCACGGGTCGAACGGCGCGTTCGGGTCGTGCGGGTCGTGCGGGTCGTGCGGGTCCTGCGGGCCATGTCGGTCTCCCCCTGGGCTGCTGCCTGACGTTGCACTGATGCGTACTGATGCGCACTGACGACCGTAGGCAGCCGCGGGCGGGCGGACGATCCGGTGGGCTCCCGGATCCGGGGTGGGGGTAGCCCCCGGGGGAATGCTCGGGGGAATGCTCGGGGGAGTCTTCGGGTGGATACGGGTTTGCAGGACACAGGCACCGGCAATGTAGGCTGTCGACTCGTCCTGGGTGCGTAGCTCAGGGGTAGAGCGCCTGCCTTACAAGCAGGATGTCGGCGGTTCGAAACCGTCCGCGCCCACCAGGAGAGCGAGAGGGCCCCCGGAGCGATCCGGGGGCCCTTTCACGTGTCGGGATGCGCGTGCTTGAGGCTCATACGGGCCTCGACCCGGTCCGCCTCGGCGACCTCCGCCCAGAAGCGGTGGCAGCTCACGAACACCGCCAGCTCGTGCTCCCGGCGCCGGAGCTTCTCCACCTCGGCCTGTTCGTCGGCCGTCCAGCCGGGGGAGGCGGGGCGCTCGACCTTGCGCCAGCCCCCGTCGTCACTGAAGCCGTCCAGCGGCTCGACGGACCAGGGCAGCCGCTTCAGCAGGGCCGCCAGCTCGGCCCGGACCTGATGCAGCTCCTCCTGACCGGCGCGCAGGTCGCTGGGAAAGTCATAGGTCTTAGCCACACGACAATGGTACGCCTGTTCGAATTTGAGTGGCGAGCTCCTTTGGGGTGTTCGTGTGAACGTGCGTTCGAGAGGGGTCGTGGGGGACTCACGAAGTCACCGCTCGTCCGGATCAGCGCGGCGGCACCGCGCACGCGGGAGTGCCGCCGGGCAGCCGGTGCCGGTTGCGGGACACCCACCGGTAGACCACGCGGGCGCCGGCCCGGATGCCGGGCAGCCGCACGACGGCCGCGAGCACGCGGTACACGCCGGACGGCGAGGTGCCCACCCAGCGGGCCAACGCGTCCGACCCGCCCGCGAGAACCGTGCCGCCGCGCAGCAACAGCACCTCCTGGTCCAGCCGTTCGAGGTGCGGTGCGGTCTCCTCGGCGGGCAGAAACTGCCAGGGCACCGCCTCCAGCGTCGGCGCTGCGAGCGCCCGGACGCGGTCGACGGAGGTCTGGCAGAAGCCGCAGTCCCCGTCGTAGGCGAGAACGGGGGGTGCGGAGGCGGGCATGGGCGTTCCCTTCCGTCAGGACAACCGTTCCGAGGGGACGGTACGGACCGGTACGGACCGGTACGGACCGGGTCGCCCGCTGGCGGACGGCCCGTTGTCAGACCCTCGTTCTACGGTTGCCGTATGGATCACAGTGGTGTGGAGCAGGTGCGGCTGGTGCCATGGTCGCAGGGCGACTTCTGGCTGTTGCAGCGGTCCAACAGCCCCGAGATGACCGCGCATCTCGGCGGGCCGGAGAGCGAGGAGAAGCTCGCCGACCGACACCGCCGCTACCTTGCGGTGGCCCCGGGCGGTATGTACCGCGTCGCGCTGGCGGACAGCGGGGAGACGATCGGGTCGATCGGCTACTGGGAGACCCAGGTGCGGGGCGGCACGGTGTGGGAGACCGGGTGGGCGACCCTGCCCGAGTTCCAGGGCAGAGGCCTCGCTGTGCGGGCCGCCCGGGCGCTCATAGAGGTCGCGGGACAGGCGGCCGGTCACGGCGGTCACCCGTCCCTGCACGCCTTCCCCAAGGTCGACCACACGGCGTCCAACGGGGTGTGCCGCAAGGCCGGTTTCACCCTGCTCGGGCAGATCGACCTCGAGTACCCGAAGGGGAACCCGATCCGGTCCAACGACTGGTACGTCGACCTGCGGAGCATCGGCACGACGCTGCCCAGCGTGTAGCGGCCGCCAACTCCCGTACCAGGCGCGTCGTCACCGGCGCCGGTATGCCGTGCCGCTCGGCCGCCCGCAGCAACGCCCCGCCGATCGCGTCGAGTTCGAGAGGGCGGTCCGCCTCGGCGTCGCGCTGCATGGAGGACTTGGTGGTGGGTGCGAAGGCGTCGATGGGGGTCCCCCCGCTCGAGCGGAGTCGAGAGTGGGGGAGGGCGAGTGCCTGGGCCGGGTCGGCGGGGGCGCCGCAGACGCCGCTGACGGCCGCGCTCTCCTCGACGAGGGCGATCAGCTCCTCGCGGTGCCGGGTGCGGACCTCGCCGAGGGGCAGGCCGTACCGGGTGGTGAGCAGGGCGAACGGCGCGAGGAACGCCATCTTCGCCCACAGCGCGGCCGTCTCGTCCGGCAGGACACGGACGGTCGGGCCGGCCGCCGTCAGCGTCCGCGAGAGTGCGTCGAGGCGGGGCCGCGGCACGGCGTCGCCGGCCAGGTCGATCTCCGTGAAGGGGCTCGCGTGCTCGATCACGCCCCGCGCCACCCGGGTCGACTCGACGCGGATCACTGCCGGGGCCACCCGGTCCGGACGGTGGAGGGCGCGCAGCACGTCCGGGTGCTCGACGCCGTTCAGGAACGGTACGAGGAGGGTGTCGTCGCCGAGCGCCGGGGCGGGGATGCGGGTCAGGGCCGCGTCGAGGGCGGTGTGCTTGACGGCGATCAGGACCGCGTCGACCGGGACGCGCAGCTCGGTGTCCGCGTCGACGCGGGCCGTGAAGTCGCCGAACTGCGTGCTGTGGACGCGGATGCCGTCGGTGCGCAGGGCCGCGGCCGTCTCCTCGCCGGCCAGGCAGGTCACCCGGTGTCCGGCCCGGGACAGCAGGGCCGCGAGCAGGCCGCCCACCCCGCCGGGGCCGAGCACGGCAACGCGGAGAGTGTCGTTCGTCAAGCTGATGTCGTCCTCTCGTCGGTCGGCCCCAAGGGTGCGGTGGCCGCCTCGGACATGATCATGGCACGCGGGCGGGGTCCCGGGGCAGACTGGGCACATGTGCCGGAGTATCAAGACGCTGCGTCCCCCCGCCCTGCCCGAAGAGGCCACGGAGGACGAGATTCGTGCCGCAGCCCTGCAGTACGTACGCAAGGTGTCCGGCTTCCGGGCGCCGGCCGAACACAACCGGGAGGTGTTCGAGAGAGCGGTCGAGGTCATCGCCGCGGCCACCGCGGAACTGCTGGACAACCTGGAGGTGCGAGGGTCGCACCGCCCGACGGCGGCATGACGTCGACGTACCCGCGCGGGCGCTGATGAGGTACGCGCGCGGGCGCGGGCGCGGGCGCTGAAAGCTGCCCGCGGGCCGGGAACGGCCCGGTTACGCCGGCTGCCGTCGCATCACGTACGCCGCGCCCGCGCCCGCGCCGAACAGCGCGAGCACCGACACCCCCGTCGCCAGCCAGGTCGTGCCCAGCCAGTGCGCGCCGAAGTAGCCGAGGGCGGCGCTGTAGCCCGCCCAGGACAGGCCGGCCAGCGCGGACCAGGGGAGGAACTCGCGCGGGCGGCGATGGGCGGCGCCCGCGATGAGGGAGACGACGGAACGGCCGGCCGGGGCGAAGCGGGCCAGCACGACCAGGGCGCCGCCGCCCCGGGCGAGCGCGTCGCCGAGACGTTCCTGCGCGGTGGTCAGCCGGCGGGAGCGGGAGATCGCCCGGTCCAGGCGCTCACCGCCGCGCCAGGCCAGCCGGTAGGCGACCAGGTCGCCCAGTACCGAGGCGGTCGTCGCGGAGAGGATCAGGACCAGGATGTCGGGGACGTCGTTCGGCACTTGGCCGGTGGCCGCGCCCGAGCCCGCCGCCGCGGCCGTCGCCGCGGTGATGACGAGCACTCCGCTGGGCAGCACCGGCAGGAACACGTCGAGGAGGACCGACAGGCCCACCACCGCGTAGATCCAGGGGCTGCCGAGCAAAGCCCCCACACTCTCGAACACCGCAGACTCCCCGTGTCTCCCCCGTGCCAGCCGACCGTGCCGCTGTGTAGCGGGGGAGCGGCAGGTGCGGCCAATGACAGCCGTACAGCGTACGCGTGGGGTGTGACAGCGGATTCACGGGGGGCTCGTGTGTTCGGCACAGCACGTTCACCTGCGCCGGAACCGACGCCATGCTCCGCGGCAGGGTCCAGGCCGTGGAGCAAGGCGTCGTTCGGCCGGGGCGGTCAGGCGGCGACCGTGGTCTGCTGCTCCGCGGGCTCCCGCTCGGTGGCCGAGCGGCGTGCGATCAGGCGGTCCAGGCCGAGTGCGCCGGAACCGGTGAAGACCAGCAGCAGGAAGGCCCAGCAGAACATCGCCGCGGCCTCGCCGCCGTTCTCGATGGGCCACAGGGCGGCCGACTGGTGCACGTCGAAGTACGCGTACGCCATGGAGCCCGAGGCCAGGAACGCGGCGGCCCTGGTGCCGAGGCCGAGCAGCACCAGGCTGCCGCAGACGAGCTGGATGACGGCCGCGTACCAGCCGGGCCAGGTGCCGGAGTCGATGGTGCCGCCGTCGGTGCCCGGGACGCCGCCGAGGACGCCCAGGACAGAGGACGCGCCGTGGCAGGCGAAGAGCAGGCCTACGACGATGCGGAAGAGGCCGACCGCATAGGGCTGTGCGGTGTTGAGGCGAGCGGACATGGGGGGTGCTCCTTCGGTGTCGGTCTGGGCCGGTTCCGTACAAGGGGAATTGACGGGCCGGTGGGGCGGCGGTACCGAACGAGCGACTCACGTTAGGTGGACCTAATAGATGCTTTCAAGTTCAACTTTTGGCCATGACTTGGGCTCCGTTTGGGGCTCCGTTTCCGCCTTCGCGGCACGTAGAACGGCTCTCGCCACCGCGTCCGCGTCCGAAAGCGTGACCGAATCCACCCCCGGGCGGGCGCCCGCCGCGGTGACCCAGTGCACGCCTTCCGTGGGCACCCCGAAGGCGAATCGCCTTGTGTGCGACTGTCCCTGACGGTCAATCAGGTGATAGGGGCGCTGTGTCACATCCAGTCCTCCGGTCACGTAACCGTCCACCGTGTGGGGACGGCACTGTCCGGTCCTCAGCAGCCGGGCCAGCAGGGTGTCGGCGGTGCGGCGCACGTCCGTCTCCGGGAGCCGGGCCTCTATGAGGGTGCTCACGCGGACGGCCGAGCCCGGCACCTGCGGCGAGTGCGCCCGCCAGGCCCCGTCCACCTCCCGCACCTCCAGCCGGGGCCCGAGCACCTCCACCACCCCCGCCTCCACCAGGGCGGCCAGTTCCTCGACGCGGCGGCGGGGCGGTCCGATCGACAGGAAGGCGTTCAGCGGTGTGTACCAGCGGTCCAGGTGGTCCCGGCGGGAGGCGCCGGCCAGCCCCGCGTGGTCGACGATCAGCCGCAGTTCGTTGCGCAGGTCGCGCAGCACGTCCAGGGCCGCCTTCGACGGGCCGTCGACATTGCCCCGGGCGGCTTCCGCCGCGTCCCTGCGCAGATACGCCAGCAGCCAGTCCCGCCACTGCCCCGGATGCGCGAACCGGCGTTCCCCGTACGGCCGGGAGATCCGGTCCCAGTTCCAGCGGGCGGCCTCGGGCACCCCGAACTCGTCGAGTATCAGAGCCTCTTGGGGAGCGCGGTGCGGGACGGGGAGGAACCGGTCCGGGAACTCCGCATGCCGTACGAGGGCCGCGTAGTACACCGTCTCCACCTCCTTCGCCACCAACGGCCATATCTCGGCGAGGAAGTCGGGCGCCTCACCGGAGTCCGCGCGCTTGCGGAAGCCCGCGATCACCTCCGGGGTCAGCACGCGCGGGGTGTGACGCCCGTACGGCCCCTTGGCGTTGTCGCCGCGCGCCTGGTAGGGGATGCCGCGCCGGGAGCCGGCGTACAGGCGCGGCTCGTGGCCGGAGGGCAGGTAGCGCAGGCCGTGCGGGACGGGGACGTAGCGGCCGCCCCGGCCGGTGGTCAGCAGGGCCATGTGGTCGAAGAAGTTCAGGCCCAGGCCGCGCAGCAGGACCGGTTCACCGGGGGCGAGCGCGCCGAGGTCGACGTCGGCCGGATTGGCGGGCGGGACATGGCGCAGGCCGTGCCGTTCGGCGTGGGCGGCGTGGCGCTGCCGGGCGGCGTCGGCGACCACCGGCAGATGCCCCTGGGCGAGGACGACGGCGGACAGGCCGGGCAGGACACGGCCGTCGTCCAGGGTGAGGACCTGCCGGCCGTCGGCGGCGTCGTCGAGCCGGACCGCGCTCGCCGTGTGCGTCTCGACGCGCACCGAGGGCGGGGCCTGGCGCACGGTCCGCGCGAACACCCACGCCAGGTAGCGGCCGTAGTGCGCACGGGTCGGGTACTCGTCCGGTCCCAGCTCGCCGCCCGCCCACGCGTGCAGACTCGGGCCCGGGCGGATCGGGCCCGCGCAGTCCACGCTGTCGTCGGTGAACAGGGTCACCTGCGAGGCCACCGTGTTCATGAGCAGCTCCGGCGACTGCGCGGTCCGCCACACGCGCCCCGGTCCCGGTGGGGCGGGATCGACGACATGGACGGTCAGCCGTACCCCGGGCGGCAACAGCTCGGGCGCTGAGGCACAGAGACGTTCCAGGACGCTGGTGCCGCGCGGCCCGGCGCCGACGAGGGCGACGGCGAGATCGGCGGCAGGGCCGGCGTGGCCGGCGTTCACTGAGGGCAAGGGGGTGACTCCCGGGCGTGTGGGGCGCGATGGAGCTGGCCGCCCGCGAGGCCCTGACGGAAGCGGACGGTCCGCCTCATCATGCTCCCCGAACTCTTCGAGAACGGGAGGACCCCCACCGTCACGGAAGCCAACGTGGGCCCCACACGCCCCGGTTGTCCCGCATCAGGTGGTGAGGTCGGACTCCTCCACGGTGGCCAGCACACGGTTCCCCCGCGCCTGCTCCAGCCGCAGCCGGGCCGAACGGCCGTTCAGCGTCAGGGACATGAGCTGGTTGCCGAACCACGGCCCGCCGGTCCTGCGCCAGTCGGCGGGCGGTCGCGGACAGCGCCCGTGCCGACGGAAGCGCCGCCCGAGCGCACGGGCCACGGCGCTCCAGCCGAAGCGGAAGCCCACCCGTATCGACAGGGGGATGGAGTTTTGACATCCTCTCCCTCTTAGAAGAGGGGGATTTCAGCCGGTTTGGGTTGAGGTTCACGGACGTTCTTCGACCGCGTGGGCGGTGTCGTCCCTCCGGTACCGGCTGTCCGCCGGGGGCGGGGGATCCCGCCCTGTCCTGCCGCGACGTTGTGGCTTGCGTTGGTGTCCGCGTTGCAGGTGAAGCCGCAGGACGAACAGACGAACTCGGCTTGGCTCTTGCGCGACTTCTTCTCGATCCACCCGCAGGCACTGCACCGCAGACTCGTGTACGGCGCGGGAACGTCCTCGACCCGGCCGGGGGCCTTGTGCCCGGTGCGCTGCCGCAGCAGACCCCAGCCCTGGGCGAGGATGGACCGGTTCAGGCCCGACTTCTGCGCCACGTTTCAGCGCCTGCTGCTGCACGTCCGCGTTCCCGGCACCCAGCCACTCGTTGTCGCGCCGGGCCTCGGTGAGCTGACGGCACTGCTCCGCGAAACCGGGCGCGGACCTGCGACCCTTCCGCCAGTGCGCATGCTGCTCCACGGCAAGGTTCCAGACGTACCTGGCGTGCGCGCAGTGCAGCAGCATCTGCCGCTCCTGCTCGCCCGTCGGGTACATCCGAAACCGTGCCATGCCGTGAACGTAGACCACACGTTCCCCGTCCGCGCACCTCATCGATCACTGTCACCCGTGCGAGTGACAGCCCCGGCCGGCCGCCGGCGCCAGGACCCTCGACTCCCCGGCGTCAACGCGGCGAGAAGTTCAGCAGTTGGCGAGGTAGCTCGTCAGCGCGCTCTTCTCGGCGGAGTCGACCGAGAGGTCGTAGTAGTACTTCACCTGCACCCAGGCGCGGACGTACGTGCAGCGGTAGGAGGTGAGCGACGGCATCCACTCGGCCGGGTCCTGGTCGCTCTTCTGCTGGTTCACGTTGTCCGTGACGGCGATCAGCTGCGGGCGGGTGACGTCGTTGGCGAAGGCCTGGCGCTGGGCGGTGGTCCAGTTCCGGGCGCCGGAGTCCCAGGCCTCGGCGAGCGGGACGAGGTGGTCGATGTCGAGGTCCGAGGCGGCGGTCCAGGTGGCGCCGTCGTAGGGGGAGTACCAGCTGCCGCTGGTGGCGGTGCAGGCCGAGTTGGTGACGACGTTCGTACCGTCCCGCTTGAGGATGTACTCACGGGTGTTGCAGGTGCCGCTGATGGTGATCCAGGTCGGGAACAGGTCCCGGCTGTAGCCGGTCCTGACCTCGCTCGCCACGGTGAGGGAGGCGAGGTAGCTGCGCGCGGTGGCGGCGCTGACCGGGGTGGGGAGAGCGGCGGAGGCGGTCGGGGAGGTGAACAGTCCGACCGAGGCTATGAGACCCGTGAGGGCGGCGAGTATGCTCAGCCGTCCACGCGCGTAGAACTTCGACATGCGAACTCCCTTGGGGAGGCGGGGGTGTTGGAGCGCGAGCATTGGAATGCTCGCCGTGTCGCATTGCGGGGAGGTGTGCGTCCGGTTAGAAGTTAGTGACGTGCTCATGACACGACAAGGTTTATGGCAGAACGATCTCGTACAATGGGATGCGCAGAAGGGGAGTAGCTCTTCGCCGGACCGTCGACATACTGCTCAGCTCGTCTGAGCCGGCGCCCGGAGGCGGACCCGTCATGGCGGGTCGGCCGGCGAGACCTTCGGCAAGCAGTGCACATCCGTGCCGTACGGCACGGATGACTTGTGTGCTGCCGTGCCGAGGTGTCTCATTCCCGAGGAGTCGGGACTCTCGGTGGGGCGGCCCCCGACCGATTGAGGAACCTTGATCAGCATCACCGTGACGGCACTCGTCTTCGGCGTCGTCTTCCTGGCCGAGCTGCCCGACAAGACCGCACTCGCCGGCCTCGTCCTCGGCACCCGCTACCGCGCCTCGTACGTCTTCGCCGGCGTCGCCGCCGCCTTCGCGCTGCATGTCGCGCTGGCCGTCGCGGCGGGCAGCGTGCTGACCCTGCTCCCGCAGCGGCTCGTGCACGTGCTGACGGGCGTGCTGTTCCTGGGTGGCGCGGCCGTGCTGCTGCTGAAGAAGGACGGGGACGACGAAGAGATCCGGCGGCCGGAGAACCAGTCCTTCTGGAAGGTCGCCGGCGCGGGCTTCATGCTGATCCTCGTCGCCGAGTTCGGCGACCTCACCCAGATCATGACGGCCAACCTCGCCGCCCGCTACGACGACCCCCTCTCCGTCGGCCTCGGCGCGGTGCTGGCGCTGTGGGCGGTCGCCGGCCTGGGCATCGTCGGCGGAAAGGCCCTGATGAAGCGGGTCCCGCTGCAACTGATCACCCGGATGGCGGCACTCCTGATGCTGACCCTCGGCGCATGGAGCCTGTGGGAGGCAACCGCCGGCTGAGCCGGGGGCGGGGGGAGTCGGGGGCGGGGTCGCTGGGCTGAACGGATGGTGAACGGTTGCTGGAGGTTCCTGTGGGGGGTGGCGGTGGGCGGTGATTGTTTTGTACCGTGGGAAAACAAAGTGGCTCCCGCCCGTTTTCCCTGACCGGCGGGCGGGGCCGCCTTGTTTCTACGTGTCTGGAGCTGATGATGCCGGTCCTGACCGCCCGCGCCCTCCTGCTCGACATGGACGGCACCCTCGTGAACTCCGACGCCGTCGTCGAGCGCATCTGGCGGCGCTGGGCCGACGTGCACGGGCTCGACGGGGACGAGGTCATGAAGGTGATCCACGGCCGTCAGGGACACGCCTCGATGGCCGTGCTGCTGCCCGGCCGTCCGATGCATCTGAACCTGGCGGACAACGCGCGGATGCTCGCGGAGGAGACCGCCGACCTGGACGGCGTCGTGCCGGTGCCCGGCGCACCGGAGTTCCTCGCCTCCCTGCGGGGCGTCCCGCACGCGCTGGTCACCTCGGCGGACGTCCCCCTGTCGACCGCCCGGATGGCCGCGGCGGGACTGGAACTTCCCGACGTGCGTGTCACCGCGGAATCGGTGGGCGCGAGCAAGCCGGACCCCGAGGGCTTCCTGAAGGGCGCGGCCGAGCTCGGCGTCGCCCCGGCGGACTGCGTGGTCTTCGAGGACTCGGGCGCGGGCATCGCGGCGGGGCGTTCCGCGGGGATGCGCGTCGTGGGCGTGGGGCCGCGGGCGGCCGTGCACGGCCCGGACGTGGTGGTGCGGGATCTGCGGCAGGTGCGGGTGGAGGTCGCGGCGGACGGGGTTCGGCTGTCCTTCAGCTCGTAGGGGTCCCCAAGGGTCCCCCGCGCAGGACGCGCCACCTCCCGCGTCACGGTTCCTTCGTCTCGGACTCCAGCTTCGTCCGCGTCGCCGCCCCGTACACGCCCAGCCCGTCCGCCGTCGTCCCCCTGGACCACTGGTAGTTGCGCAGCGCCTCCTCGACCTCGCTGCCGAAGGTGCCGTCGGCCTCGCCGTTGTAGAAGAACACCTGCCGTAGCCGCAACTGGAGTTCGGTCACCTCGGCGCCCGTGTCGCCGCGCCGCAGGACCGTGCCCTCGGAGATCGGCGCGCTCTTGTCGGCCCCGTTCCCGGGCCTCGCGGAGGCGCTGACGGGGGCGGTCGGCGTCGCCTGTCTCGCGGCCGCCTCCGCCGACGACGACGGCGACGCCGAGGGCGAGGGCGAGGCGCTCTCCTTCGCCGCGGAGGGCGACGGAGTCGCTCTCTCGGACGGGGACGCCGACGCCTCGGAGGCCGATGGGGGCGCGGACGTGCTCGCCGACGGCGTCCCGGAGGACGCGCTCGTCGAGGAGACCGGCACGGCCGCCCGTACGTCCTTCGGAGCAGCCCCGTCGCGCGTCGGCTTGTCGTAGGAGAACAGCCCGCTCGCGAACCCGGCCGCGGCCACCACGGCCACGACGGCAGTGGCCGTCGCGACCAGCAGCGTCCGGCGACGGCGTGGGCTTCGCGGTTCCTCGTCGTCGGGGTGCGCGGCACCGGCGGCCGCCGCCTCGAACAGGCTCAGGTCGCCGGCGCCGGGCCCGGCGGCGGGCGGGGCCGGAGGGGCGAACGGCACCGCCGTCGTGTGCGGCGGTGGCCCGGCGGGATCCACCGCGCGCAACGGCATCGTCGCGTCGGCCGAAACCGCGGGCAGCGGCATGGTCAGCTCACCGTCCGGCGAAACCGCGGCCCACGCCACACCCCCGGCCGCACCCGAGCCCCCCTCCGGGGGCGTACCCGAGCCCCCCTCCGCGGGCGGCTGCTGTCCCTCCAGTTCCACGTACGGCCGTATCCGCAGTGGATCGAAGTCCTCCGCCGCGGCCGCCTCCGCCGTGCGGGTGTCGCGCAGGGACTCGGCGGCGCGCTGGGCGCACGAGCAGGACGGGGTGTTGTCGGGCGCGCGGAGCGCTCCGCACTGCGGGCAGGGCAGCCCCCGCTGCCCCGGTGGCCCCTGCCGCCCCGTCGGATCGATCACGTGTTCGTCCCTCCCCATCCAAACTTCAAGGATTATGCAGATCCTCCACACAGTGGGCCGCCCGCGCCCCCCGGAATGTCATATTCCGCCAGGAATCAGGGGGGCTTACGAGACTCAAGAGGCCATAACGGGTCACACCGATCACGATGGAAAGGGTCACCAGAGCCTCAGGAGGCATCCATGGCCTTGGACGCGCACAGCAGGACGGCGGATCCACGTCAGGAACACGTGTCCGGAAACGTCCTCGTCTCGATCGGCGCCCTGCTGCTCGGCATGCTCCTCGCCGCCCTCGACCAGACGATCGTGTCCACCGCCCTGCCCACCATCGTCAGTGACCTGGGTGGTATGGAGCACCTGTCGTGGGTGGTCACGGCCTACATGCTGGCGTCGACGGCCGCGACCCCGCTGTGGGGCAAACTGGGCGACCAGTACGGGCGCAAGAGGCTGTTCCAGATCGCGATCGTCCTCTTTCTGATCGGTTCGGCGCTGTGCGGAATGGCGCAAAACATGCCGCAGCTGATCGCCTTCCGGGCCCTTCAGGGCCTGGGCGGCGGCGGTTTGATGGTGCTGTCGATGGCACTCGTCGGCGACCTCGTCCCGCCGCGCGACCGCGGCCGCTACCAGGGCCTGTTCGGCGCGGTGTTCGGCACCACGAGCGTCCTCGGCCCGCTTCTGGGCGGCCTGTTCACCGAACACCTCAGCTGGCGCTGGGTGTTCTACGTCAACCTGCCCGTGGGCGTCGTCGCCCTCGCCGTCATCGCGGCGGTCCTGCACATCCCGCTCAAGGCGACCAAGCACGTCATCGACTACCTCGGCACCTTCCTCATCGCCTCCGTCGCCACCTGCCTGGTCCTGGTGGCCTCCCTCGGCGGCACCACCTGGGACTGGGGCTCGCCGCAGATCGTCGCACTGGCGGTCCTGGGCGTGCTACTGGCCTTCGCGTTCGTGTCGGTGGAGCGGCGGGCGGCCGAACCCGTCCTCCCCCTCAAGCTGTTCCGCATCCGCACCTTCACCCTCTCCGCCGTGATCAGCTTCATCGTCGGCTTCGCGATGTTCGGCGCGATGACCTACCTGCCGACCTTCCTCCAGGTGGTGCAGGGCGTCTCGCCCACCATGTCCGGCGTCCACATGCTGCCGATGGTGGCGGGCATGCTCCTGTCGTCCACGGGCTCCGGGCAGATCGTCAGCCGCACCGGCCGCTGGAAGGTGTTCCCGGTCACGGGCACCGCCGTCACCGCCCTGGGCCTGCTCCTCCTGCACCGGCTCGACGAGCACAGCTCCACCGGCGAGATGAGCGCCTACTTCTTCGTCTTCGGCCTCGGACTGGGCCTGGTCATGCAGGTGCTGGTGCTGATCGTGCAGAACGCGGTCGCCTACGAGGATCTCGGCGTCGCCACCTCCGGCGCGACCTTCTTCCGCTCCATCGGCGCCTCCTTCGGCGTCGCCGTCTTCGGCACGGTCTTCGCCGGCCGCCTCGGCGACAAGCTCGCCGACGCCCTCCGGGGCGTCCCGCTCCCGCCCGGGGTCTCGCCGGGCGCGCTGGAGGCCGACCCGCGCGGCATCGCCGACCTGCCGTCCGCGCTGCGGCCGCGCGTTCTGCACGCCTACGCCTCCTCCATCACCGACGTCTTCCTGTACGCGGCGCCGGTCGCGCTCCTCGGCTTCGTCCTGGCGTGGTTGCTCAAGGAGGACCCGCTGCGCGGCTCGGTCACCGCCCCCGACGTGACGGAGACCCTCGCCAGCAACCCGGTCGAGCGGTCGTCGTACGACGAGGTGTGCCGCGCGCTGTCCGTCCTCGGCACCCGCGAGGGCCGCCGCGAGATCTATGTGAAGATCACCGCGCGGGCCGGCTACGACCTCCTCCCGGCCGCGAGCTGGCTGCTCCTGCGGATCAAGCGGTACGGCAGTGTCGAGCCGGGCGTGCTCGCCGAGCGCAGCACCGTCCCGCTCCCGGTGATCATCGAGGGGGCCCGGCAGGTCGAGGAGCGCCGGCTCGCCGCCCGCGAGGGGCTCGACATGCTGCTGACCGACGAGGGCCACGAGGTCGCCGAACGGCTCGCGCAGGCCCGTGAGGAGTCGCTGGCCGAACTGCTCGGCGACTGGTGGGGCCCGGACCGGCCCACCGACCTCGTCCAACTGGTCAAGGAACTGAACGACGAACTGTGCGGCTCGGACCGCGAACAGCCGTACGGCGGACGGGTGGTGACCGACCACCGACTCAGCTGAGGTCCTGGCCGAGCGGCTTGGCGAACCAGTGCTCGGCGTACGGCTCGTCGTTGTACGGCTCGGTCTCCGCGTAGCCCAGCCGGGCGTACAGAGCGCGGGCCTCGACGAGGTCGCCCCGGGTGTCCAGGATCATCCGTGCGGCGCCGAGAGCGACGGCGGCGTCCTCGGCGGCCCGGACGAGGAGCGCCGCACCGCCCTTCCCGCGCAGCCCCTCCCGCACGAACACCCGCTTCAGTTCGGCCGTCGTCGCGTCCAGCAGCCGCACACCCGCACAGCCGCCCGGCTCACCGTCGTACCGCCCGACCAGCAACTGCCCGCCGGGCGGGGTGAGTTCGGCCCAGCTCTGGGCGGCGATCTCCCGCTCCAGCTCGTCCGGATCGGTCCGCCGGCCCTCGTGCAGCAGGTACCAGCGGTCGCTGACCTCCGTGTAGTACTCCCGCCAGAGCGCGCCGGCGACCGGGGAGTCGTGGGGTTCGGGGGCGATGGTCCAGGACGTCAGCGTCATCCGGTCATTCTGCGGCGACGGTGTGCGGGGCGCGCAACCGGATATGCGTCACCGTTCCTAAAGACTGAGCGGGAGTGAGTCCTGGTGCCAGGGCTCGTGCTCAGCCGGACGTCCCGAACGGTGTTGGGCGTCCTGGTCTGCCGCGTTCGCTCCGCGTCCGGGCGCCCAGCGCGAGGAGGACTCCGGTGTGAGGGCGCGCTTGCGTTCGGCCCACCGCTCGCCGTCGTGCTCCAGCCCGGCCGCGCAGCGGGCCCTCAGGTCCCGGCAGGCGAGCGTGCCCAGATGGTCACCGACCAGACGCAGCACCTCCTCGTCCCTGACAGTCAGACCCTTGAGCCGGTCGCGCACCGCCACACCGGACGGCCCCAGGGCGACGACGGCGCCGCCACCTCACGCAACCCGCCCATCCCTTCCGCCCCCTCCCGCGTCAGTCGCAGAACCCCTCACCACACCCAACGACCACCACCGGCAAAGGTCACCCATTCGACAGGGAAACTCCAGTTCCCCTCCCGGGCGCCGGGCCCGTCGCAGCCCGGACGCCCACCCATGCGCGCCAGAACACGCCCGTGCGCACTCGATCGCCAGCAGTTCACAACCCCTGCGTCGATCGGTCCGCCGCCGAATAGACACGCTGCGCACCTCAATTCCGAGGACCTCGGGTGCCGTGCGCCGTGCGCCGCTCGCCGTTTGGGAGGGGCCGTCCGGGCAACCCGAAACGGGAACCGGCCCGTGGGGCCGACACACCGGAAGGCAAGGCATGTCCACAGGAGTGATCATCGCTCTGATCGTGATCGTGGCGGCCGTCGTCGCCGTCGCGGCCGTCCTGGCCGTACGGGCCCGCGGCTCGCACGGCGGACGGAGCCTCAAGCACCGCTTCGGACCCGAGTACGACCGGGCGGTGGCCCGGCACGACGGGGACGTCAAGGCCGCCGAACGGGAACTGGAGGCTCTCGTCCAGCGGCACGGCGGGCTGCACGAGCGGCCGTTGGAGCCCGCCGAACGCGATCGGTTCACGGCCCGCTGGACGGCCGCGCAGGAGCGCTTCGTCGACTCGCCCCGGGAGGCGGTCGCCGAGGCGGACCACCTCCTCGCGGAGGTGGCGGGCGCCCGGGGCTTCCCGGACGGCGCCCAGTACGACGAGCAGCTCGCCGCCCTCTCCGTCCACCACGCCCGCCACGTCCACGGCTACCGACGCGTCCACCGCGTCGCACGCGTCCATATGACCGGCGCGGGCAATAGGGGTGGTGCGACTGGGGTGACTGATGCAGGTGGCGTGGACGACGGTCGCGCGCCCGGCACGGAGGACATGCGGGCCGCCATGGTCGAGGCCCGCGCGCTCTTCGACGACCTGGTCGGCCCGGCCCACCGCGACTCCGGCCGGCACCGCGCTCAGCAGCCCGCACGAGGGGACCGCTCCCGCTCCGGCCACCACCTGCCGTGGGGCTTCCACCGCCACCAGGCGAAGGAGGGCTGAACCATGCCGGACACGACACCGAACGTGACACCCGACCCGGGCACGGACCACGGCACGAGCACGGGCACGGGCACGGGCACGAGCACGAGCACGGGGCCGGGGAACCGCCGCAGGCCGGACGACCCGATGCGGGCCCCCGCCCCGGCTCCGACCCCTGCCCCGCCGCCGCCCCCATCCCCGGCCGGGACCGTCGCGGCGGCCGGGGCCGTGTCGCCCGGCGAGGGCGTCCTGCCGGATGAGCCGGCCGAGCCGGCCGAGCCGGCCGAGGGCGATCCCCGCGGGCGCACGACGGCCGGTTCCAGGGCTCCTGTCGCTTCCGGGACAGCCGCGGCCACCCCCGCCGCCACCGCGACCGCGCCTCCCGCCGGCGGTCAAGGGGCGCCTCTCCTCCCGGAGGACGAGTGCGACCGGATCGCCTCTCGGATGCGGCACGCGGTCGTCGGGTTCGTCGACGGGCCCCGGGACGCCGTGGAGGAGGCGGACCAGGTGCTGGAAGAACTCGCCGCCCGCCTCACCGACGCCGTGGACCGGCGCCGCCGTACCCTGCGCGGGTCCTGGCAGGAGTCGGCGAACGGAAAGGGTGACGGTGGCAAGGACCGGGCGGCGACGGCGGCCACGTCCGCGCCGACCGTCGACACCGAGCAACTCCGCCTGGCCCTGCGGGACTACCGCGCCCTGACGGAGCGACTGCTACACCTGTGACGTCCCGGACTCCCCGGCCGTCGCCCGGCGCTCCCGCCACTCCCGTACGACCGCTTCGACGTCGTACGGCTTCATGCCCAGCGGGGGGCCGGGCGGCGGCTTGAACATCATGTCGCGGAGCTTGACGTTGACGTCCGTGATGATCTTCCGGACGATGCGCTCCGAGGGCGCCGCGTACGCCGCCGCGAGCGCGTCCTCCGCCTCCTTGCGCAGGGCGAGCGTCGGCGGCAGGACGGAAAGGCCCTCGCGGGCCATCTTGCGTTTGATCCACCAGAGTTCGTCGTACGTGGTGTCCGTGCCCGGCGGCAACGGCTTTCCCGCGCCCGGGAGTTGGTCGAACTCGCCGCGCCGCTCCGCGTCACGGATCTGCTTGTCGACCCAGGACTCGAACGGGACACCCGGTGGCTTTCGCTCGGTCATGCGTCCATTGTGCCGGACGCGGTGGGGCCGGGCGATTTATCATGCGGCGGCTGCACAAGCACACTTAGGACCCAGGACGCCGACAGGCATGTCACAGACATCTCAAGGGGAGCGCACGTGCTCGAACTGACCATGGCCACCGTCTCCGGCACGGAAGAGGGCGCCACGGCCGGCATGCTGATGGCCGACTCGCCCAGCGATCCGGGCGCCGTGCTGCGGGTGGGCCGGGACAAGTCCGTGTGCCGTCTCGCGACCCCGGACGACTGGCTGTTCGTCTCCCGCGTGCACCTGGAGTTCCTGTGCGGCCCCGAGGGCACCTGGCAGGTGACCTGGCTGCGCGGTTCGCAGGACGAGCCGTCCTCCGAGGTGCGACTGGTGATCGGGGAGTACGCGCAGCAGCTCGCGTACGGCGGGACCGTGCCGCTGGCGGGCTCCGGCGAGATCATCGTCCTCGACCGCACCGGGCCGCGCAGCGTCAACGTGGGCTTCTACCACGAGGCGTGACGGCTGTGGGCTCCCGTCCCGGCTCCCCGTTCCCGCTTGCCGGCTACGCCAGGACGCGCGCCAGCGCGAAACCGTCGTAGCCCTTCGCCCCGACCGTCTGGATCGCCGTGCCGCTGAGCCTCGGGTGCGAGGCGATCAGCTCGATCGCGGCGCGGGTGCCGAGCACGTCCCCGGCCTCGCTGCCCGCGTCGATGACCCGGCCGCCCCGTACGACGTTGTCGAGGACGATCAGACTGCCCGCGCTCGTGAGCTTCAGCGCCCACTCCAGGTAGTGGGCGTTGTTGGCCTTGTCGGCGTCGACGAAGACGAGGTCGAACGGGGGCGGGTTCTCGTCGGCCAGCAGCGGCAGCGACTCCAGGGCCGGCCCGACCCGCACCTCGACCACCTTGTCGAGGCCCGCGCGGGCGATGTTGCGGGTGGCGACCTCCGCGTGCCGGGGGTCGTACTCCAGCGAGATCAGACGGCCGTCGGCGGGGAGCGCACGGGCCAGCCAGATCGTGCTGTAACCGGCGAGCGTGCCGATCTCCAGGATCGCCCGCGCGCCCTGCATCTCGGCGAACAGCTGGAGCAGCTTGCCCTGGTTCGCCGTGACGTTGATGGGCGGCAGCTCGGCGGCCTCGCTTTCGCGCAGCGCGGCGGCCGTCACCTCGTCGTCCGGGGCGAGTAGGTCAATGAAGTAGGCGTCGACGGCGTCCCAGACCTGCGACTCGCTCATGCGCTCTGCCTCTCGTGTGCCTGATCGTGTGCTTGATCATGTTCCTGATCGTGTGCCTGACATATGGTCGGCATACCTCGTTAGGAATGCTAACTAGAACAGGTCAACGCCACCCGCCGCGCACGGTTTTCCCTTCCGCCGCGTGCCACGGCCCCCCGCCCGAGGAATTCAGCCGTTCGGCGCACGGGGCGAGAGCCGCTGCGCAACAAGGGTGCGACGGGGCTGTCGCCGGTCGCCCACCTGCCGTCCTGATCCAGCCATCGAGCCGCTCCTGCGGCGGCGGCCCCGCCGCAGGAGCACTATCGTCTTCCGGACAAAAGGAGAGCGGACGTCAGGTGAATCAGGGGTGGCCTGCGTCTCTGTCCGGGGGAGTCTCGGCTCCTCGTAAGGTGCGCTCAGGAACCCGCGCACGAGACGTGTGGAACGAACGGGGCGGAGGCCGACCGGTCGTGGCGAATGCGGAGCACAGCGGGCGGCCGACGGAGGCCTTCGGGTCGACGGCGGTCGACACGACGAGAGCGCGGCTGCGCGCGGCCCGCCTCGGCCTCTGGCTGGTGGCGGCGGTCCTCGCCGTACGCCAGGTGGCCGTCGTCCTCGGCACCCCACGCGGAGAGAGACTGACGGACCTGGAGACCTGGGTCGGACCCAACGGAGTGCTGCACGTCAACGGCTCGCTCTACGACTCCACACGCTTCACGGGCACCCCCTTCGGCGGACTCGTCCTCAAGCCCCTGACCCGGGCCGCCGAACAGGCCCTCGGCTGGGGCTGGACCTTCGGCACCCTGCTGCTCGTCGCCGCCCTCGGTCTGGTCGTCGCCCGCTCCCTGCCCCAGCCGGTCAACAGACGGACGTCGCTGCTGGCCGCGCCGGTCGCCATCAGCCTGCTGATGCTGTCGCTGCCGGTGCGCAACGCGCTCTGGCTCGGCCAGACCAGCATCCTCCCCGTCCTCCTCGTCCTCCTCGGCTGTTTCGTCGCCCGGGACTGGCGGGCGGCCGGCGCCCTGATCGGCATGGCCGCGGCCCTGCAGCCCACGGTCCTGCTCTTCGCCGCCCTGCTCTGGTTCACCGGCCGCCGCCGCGCCGCGGCCGCCACCGGCGCCGCCTTCGCCGCAGTCACGGCGCTCGCCTGGGCGGCGATGCCGCACGACTCGTACACCTACTGGGTGCACCACACGGCGGGCGTCGGCCTCGGCGGCGAGGCCGACGCGCTGGCCAACCAGTCCCTGCACGGCGCGCTGCTGCGCCTCGGCGTCGCCGGCCCGCTGGAGATCGTCCTGTTCCTGTCGCTGGGCGCGGCCGTGGCCGTCCTCGGCATCCGCCGCGCCGTCCGCTACGCCCGCGACGGCCAGCTGCTGCTGGCGGTGGCCCTGACCGGCTGTGCGGCGATCGTCGTCTCCCCGGCGTCCTGGCAGCACCAGCTCCTGTGGGTGCTGCTGGCGGTGGTCGGCAGGGGCGGCAAGCGCGCCTCCGACCGCTATGTCTGGCCGGTGGCCGTCATTCTCGTGATGACCCTCCCGGCGAACATGCTGCTGCCGAACATGGCGACTCTGTACCCCCTGCGCGACAACGCTGTCCTGCTGGCCGCGCTCGCCGCCGCCACGGTCGTCCCCTTCCTCCCACGCACCTCCCCGCACTACCGGACCCCGATCCCCACGGAGCACGCGGCCCCGATCCCGACGCGCTGGAAGCACGTCCCGCTGCTGCCGTTCATGAAGCGCGTCCTGACCCGCCCGAACCTGCTCCTGGAGCTCCTGCTCATCCGGGTGACGTACGCGGCCTACCAGCAGGTCCGGCTGGCGGCGACGGGCGGCACGAACTCCGGCGGACGGGCCCGCGCGGAGGCCCACGGCCGGCAGATCCTCGACGTCGAGCGCTTCCTGCACATCGACATCGAGCACTGGGCCAACCACGCGGTGGTCAAGGTCGGCTGGCTGCGTGACTTCTTCGACTTCTACTACGAATCCTTCCACTTCGTGGTGCCGCTGTCGGTCCTCGCCGTCCTGTACCTGCGCCGCCCGGTCGACTACCGCTGGGCCCGCTCGTCGCTCGGCTTCGCGACCCTGCTGGCCCTCGTCGGCTTCTGGCTCTACCCGCTGGCCCCGCCCCGCCTGATGCCGAACCTGGGCGTCATCGACACCGTCCATGGCGCCCAGGACTTCTCCAAGCCGGACTACGGCACGCTGACGGCCCTCACCAACCAGTACGCGGCGATGCCGTCCCTGCACTTCGGCTGGTCCCTGTGGTGCGGCCTGGTCATCGCGATCGTCGCCCCGAAGTGGTGGATGAAGGCCCTGGGCCTGCTCCACCCCTTCTTCACGGTCTCGGCGATCGTGGCCACCGGCAACCACTGGGTCCTGGACGCGGTCGGCGGCGCGGTGGTGGTGGGCGGCGGCTTCGGCTTGTCGTATCTGCTGATGGGCCCGAGAGCGCGGCTCGCGACGGCGACGGCGAGCACCAAGTCGGCGGATGCGCCGACGTCGGCGGACTCGGTCGAGTCGGTGGACTCGGTCGAGTCGGTGGAGGGCAAGCAACGCACGCCGAGCGGCTGATCTGTCGGGGACGGACGGGGGAGACCAGATCATGATCGGGAAGGCTGTCCTGAACCGCAGGCGGCGACGGCCGTTGTTCTGGCTCCTGCTGTCCGCGCTGTCCGGCGCCGGAATCCCCCTCGTCTGGCTCTGGGGAGCGTTCTCCGGCGGCCTGGATCCAGAGGAGACCTGCGAGCTCATGAAAGGCCAGGTCTACGATGACGCCTACCGCACCGAGCACTGGCGTGAGCCGTCGCGTGCGTTCCCTCTGCACAACAAGTGCAACGCGTCGTACGACCTCGTTCCGTTCTGGATCAACCCCACGCTGGTCTGTCTGGCGCTCATCACCGTGGGGAGCCTGATCGCGGCCGTCGTGCTGACGGTCGCGCGTTACCGGCCGCGTGAACGGCCGACGGCCGGCCCACCCGACCTCGCAGCCACCGCTCCGCAGGACGCTCCACCCACTGATAGGCCAGCGCCGCGAGGGTGAGACTGACGACCACCACGCCCGCCCAGAACAAGAGCGTCTCGCCGCTGCCGCTGCCGCTGCCGGGGCCGGGCTTGCCCCACTTGAAGACCGCCGCGCGGATCACGACCTCATGGATGAGATACCAGGCGAACGACCAGTGTCCCAGCCTGATCATCCAGGCCCCGCCCAGCCCGGTCCGCCTGCCGTCCAGGTCGGCGCGGGCGGCGGCGCAGATCAGGGCCGCGAAGAGGGGCGCGGAGAGCAACTGCGAGGCGGAGTAAGGGCTGTACCAGAGGGCGTCCGGCACCCGGTTCGACCAGGGAATCAGGACGAGATGCCAGCCGACGACGAGCCCGACGGCGAGGGGCAGCGACACGGGAGGCCGCCAGCCGCGCTTGAGCGCGAGCCCGGCGACCACACCGAGCACGAACTGCAGGAACCGGGTCAGCGGAAGATAGTCGAGTGCCCAGGTCCGGTCGGTGGGCGACAGCCCGGACACAGCGGGCCACAGCAGGAGGGCGGCACAACTGACCGCGACGGCCGTCCAGCCCCAGACCCTGGCCCGCCGCCCGGCGAGCAGCGCCAGCAGCACGGGAAAGGTCAGATAGAAGAAGGCCTCGTCGCTGAGCGACCAGGCGGCCGGATTGCCGCCGGTGAAGATGACCGGCTGCGGAAACCACGCGTGCACCAGCAGCAACGTCGCGACGACGGCCTTGAGCGACACGGCACGATCCATGACGCCCCACACTGCGACGGACCCCGCGACGCTGACGGCAAGCATCGGCCAGATACGAGCGAACCGCCGCCACAGGAACACCCGGGCGGGAACGCCGGCGCCGTCATAGGTCCAGGCGAGAACGACGCCCGACAGCACAAAGAAGAACGTGACCCCACTACGCCCGTACCAGACGGCGTCACTGACCCCGGGCACGGTCCCCACCTGCCGGGACAGGTGATACAGCACGACAAGCAGCGCCGCCCAGAAACGCAGCCCGGTCAGGGAAGGCAGCCGGTCACGACCGGGGGCGGGTATGGAGGTCATCGAGGTCATCGAGGTCATCGAGGTCATCGAGGGGAGAGCGTACGGGGCACACGGAGGCACCGCATGCCCCGCCCTGCCTTTGCTGAGTTGACGTCAGTTGTAGGGGATGACGACCTTCACGGGCTCGTAGGGCCTGCTTGGAGCGGCCTTCGGCCCCCTTCCTCGGGAGACCTCGACACCTCTATGCGGCTCTTGGCCTGGGGACGGATGCCGCAAGGCAAGGGTCGCCCATTTCTTTTGCTTCGCAGCTTCACCGCCGCGTAGGGTCACCGCGTTCCAGGAGGTGAGGCCGTGACCACGTACGGCACGATTCTGATTCCCGTGCCGCTCGAACAGGCGGCCCCCGTCCTGAGCGAGGTGTGTGCGGCTGGCTATGCGATCCCCGCCGGGCCGAGATTCTGCCTCGTCCATCCGGACCGGTCCCTCGACGACAACAGTGTCTTCGCGCTCGCCGGGCCGATCAGCGCCGGGTTGGGCGTACCAGTGCTGGCTGCCTTCCAGTACGACGGCGACCGACTGGAGTTGGAGGTCTGGCGGGACGGAGTGCGGGCCCACCGCTACGACTCATGGCCGGCCCGGGACGACGAGAGCGCCGACGATGCGCCCCTGGGCGCCGACCCCACTGCGTTCCTGGACTTCGCGGTCGGGCCCGTGGACAGCCACCGCTTGGCCTCCGCGCTCGCGGACACCCCGATCGATGCGCAGGACATGGACGTCGACGGCGAACCGGGCTACGTCTGGGCCCAGGCCCTGCACTGGGACGTGCTGCGCGCGCTCAGCCACCCGGACCAGGTGATCCGCCGCGCGCAGTGGGACTACTTCCACATGCGCGGCGCGCCGCAGGCGCTCGCGGAGGTGCTCGACAGCACCGAACTCGTCGTCCTGGGCACGACTGATCGCCCGTTCTGAAGCCCCACCAGCCCGCGCACGGCAAGAGTTCTCACCCGGCGGCACACATGGTGTCAGCCGGTCAGGTCCAGAGGCGGGACGGACTGTCCAAGGCGGCCGGAGGCGGGCGTGGAGCGCCGCCGCAGGCGCGCTTGAACGGCCAGCGCACCTCGCGCACATTCCGCGAGCGGGCGGCCCCGGACGACAAGGCGCCCGGCGCCCGCTGAAACTTCGCATGGTGAACGGCTGTCCGTCAGGCGGAGTCGGGCGGCAACGCGCCGAGAACGGCTGCGAGGCCATGCGGGTCGCGGCGGGCGATGTTGTGGCCGACGGGGATCTCGTGAACCCGCCAGCCTGAGTCGTTGCGCAACCGTTCGGTCAGGCCCACGAACGGGCTACCAGGCCACGCGCCTCCGCTGATGAACGTTCGGCCGAGCTCGCGGCTGGGTTTGCCTCCCAGCCTGATCGACTGGACGAAGCTCGCCAGTGGGTGCGGTCGCGCGCGAGGGTCGAGTCCTTCGGGGACTGCGACCCATCGACCGTCGGCGCGGGCGCCGGCTATGAACAACTCCCGGAAGCTGTCGCTGGTCAAAGACCAACACGAATCCCCGTCGTCCGGGACGTAGGCGTCGATGAAGACGAGCTGATCGAGGCGGTCGCTGAGCCGATCCGCGACACCGGCGATCACCATCCCGCCGTAGCTGTGCCCGCACAGTGCGACGGGCGTTCCATCGCCACGGTCAATGACCTCGGCTACCTGGGCAATATGGGTGTCGAGGTTCGGCGGACGGTCCACATCGACTGGGCCGTCCGGCTCCAACCCCGAAAGGGTCACCGCCTCGACGTGGTGACCGTCTCGGTGCAGCTCAGCAGCCACCGAGTCGAACACCCACCCGCCTTGCCAGCCGCCCGGCACCATGACGAACTTCACCGCGTCATCGTAGATCAAGCAGAACCGACGAGTACTGCTTCGGACGTACGGGGCACACGGAGGTACCGCGTGCCCCGCCCTGCTTTGCTGCGTTGACGTCAGTTGTAGGGGGTGACGAGCTTCATGGGCTCGTAGGGATAGGTGCTGGTGGGAGCGGTCCAGCCGGCGAGGCCGCCCTTGAAGGTCGAGTCCGCGGCAGACCAGTTCCAGGTCCAGGTCTGGATGCTGGAGTCCTGCTTGCGCAGGGCGGCCAGATCGTCGTATCCGTCACCGTTGAAGTCGCCGGTGGCGAGCTGCGTCGCGTTGATGTCCCAGCTCTTCTTTCCGTCAAGGGTGACCTTCGCCGAGCCGAACTGGTTGCCCTTGAGGGACTCGGCGAACATGGTGGAGACCTTGTCGCTGCCGTCGGCGTAGTCGTACCAGATCATGATGTCGTCGCGGCCGTCGCCGCTGAAGTCACCCGCGTGCGGGGTGGCCTGGTCCCAGTCGAGGGAAGCGGTGTACCACCAGGACGTCGGCTTCTCGAAGCCTCCCGTGACGTTGGCGAGGAAGGTGTACGTGCGGATCGTGTCGTCGCCCTGGCCGTAGAAGACGGCGATGTCGTCGCGGCCGTCCGCGTTGAAGTCGCCGGTGGTGAACTTGCAGCGGCTGCGCAGCCAGGTGCCGGAGGGTGCCGACCACGACTCGAAGTGGTTGTTGAAGCCGCCGCGGACGTCCGCGGTGAGGGTGAACAGCTTGGTGGTGCCGTCGGGGTAGGCGTACCAGATCGCGACGTCGTCCCGGCCGTCGCCGTTGAAGTCGCCGGCCTCCGGGGTCATGTAGGTGCCGTGCATGACGTTGGCCCCCACCTTCCAGGAGGAGAACGGCGCGGCGAAGCCTCCGCCCGCCTGTCCCAGGAACGTCAGCATCTTGATGCTGGTGTCGCTCTGCGGGTGCAGGGCCGCGATGTCGCCGCGCCCGTCGCCGTTGAAGTCGCCGGTCACGAACTTCATGTACTTGGCCTCGTACAGACCGGCCGCAGCGGCGTAGGACTTCAGGGGTTCCTTGAAAGAGCCGTCGGAGTTGGTCAGCAGACTGTAGGCGGCGTCGCTGCCGGCGTCGAAGTCGTTCCACCAGGCCAGGTCGCTGCGGCCGTCGCCGTTGTAGTCGTGACGCACCCCGGAGCCGTTGGACCACAGGGCCTGGCTCTTGGCGTTGTAGACGACCAGGTTGCCCTTGTCCTGGAGCAGGACGTAGCCCTCGCCGGTGAGGTTGGGGGTGTTCATGGCGGTCAGCCCTGTACTCCAGAGCGGGTCCTGACCGTCGGCGCTGTAGACGGCGAGGTTTCCGTCCGCCTCGACGCGGGCGGTGGCGTTCGGGTTGCCCGAGGTCTTGGACGACCACACGACGTTCCCCGCCTTGTTGGTGACTGTGAGGTTGCCGTCGCCCTTCATGGTCAGGGTGGCGGAGTTCGACGTGACGGACTGCCCGGAGGCGAGCTGGGTGCCGGCCGCGATACGGGCGCCGCCGGTGATGCCGTCGATGTTGAACGCGGCACTGAGGCCCGTGAGTTGACCGTTGGTTGCCTTGCCGGGCCAGCCGGTCATGGTGTTGTCGGCCTTGCGGGTCCAGAGGTCGAGGACACCGTCCCCGGTGAGGTCACCGGAGGTGCCGAGGGTGGGGTAGTCGGCTTTTTTGAAGCCGGTGGCGATCTGGGTGAGTGAGGCTCCCCAAGTGGCGAGGTTGAGCTTGCCGGTGTCCGGATTCTTTGTCCCGTAGGAGCGGAAGACCTTGCCGGTGGCGTCCTCGCGGAGGATCAGATCGGGGACGGTGTCGGCGTTCAGGTCACCGGGGGCGATCACGGTGTATTTGCTCCAGTCGGTTCCGCCGGCGAGGGGTGGGTGGAGCTCTACCCGGTCGAGGCGGTCCGTGCGGTTGCCGTAGTAGACCCAGAGGCTTCCGCCCTGCCTGACCAAGACGTCGGGGCGGTCGTCTCCGTTGACATCGCCGCCTGCGCTGACCTGCTCGGCGTTGAACCAGTGATCGTCGCTGCCTGAGCTCACCTTCAGGGTCTGCGGTCGGTCCCTGTCGATACTTCCCTGGCCGTTGTTGACGTAGACGCGCAACTTGTTCCTCTGCTCGTTCTCCGCGTACTCGAGGGAGACGAGATCGTTGTAGCCGTCCCGGCCCCAGTCGCCGGAGAGACCGACCTGTCGGCCGGGGAAGGTGCCGCCCGCGTTGGTGGCGGCGTAGAAGTGGCCGCCTTCCTGGCCGGCGTGGGTGAGGAGAGTGCCGTTCGCGTCGGTGCTCCAGATGTCCTTGAACTTGTCTCCGTTCAGGTCACCGGGCTCGTCGCGGTCCGTGGCGCGCGTGGCGTAGTACAGGTAGACGGCGGTGTCGGAGCGGTTGCCGGCCGAGTCCACGCTGTAGGCGTACACCAGGTGCGGACCGTAGGAAGGAACCGTGAACTGCGCCCAGGCGGCGTCCGGCGGTACGTCCTCGAGATCAGGCTTGGTGTCCGTCCACCAGAAGTAGGCCTTCACGTCCGTCACGCCGTTCGGGGCGAACTGGAAGCGTGCGGTGGCACGGGCCGGACCGGTCAGCTCCGGCCAGCCCTTGTCTCCTGAGGGGTACTTGTTGTCCTGGGAGGTGATGACAGGCGGTTTGCTGGGACGGACGCGGTCGATAGTGAACGTGCAGGTCTTGCTGTACGGCGACAACGCGCCGTCCGAGTCCTTGGCCCGAACCTTCCAGGTGTACGTCCCGCTCGGGGTCTTGTCCGCAGGCAGCACGACGGTGGGGACGCGTCCGCGCACCGCCGGGACGCTGCTTAGGTAGACAGGGGTGGTTGAACCGGCCGCGAAGAGCTGGAACTCGGCGGTCAGGTTTCCAGGATCGGGGTCGTCGACCTTCGCGTGCAGGCTGACCGAGGTGTTGCCGATGGTGCCGCCCGCGGTGCAACTGGTACTCGGGTAGGTGCCCAGTTCGGTCGGGGTCTTCGGCGGGTTGTTGTAGACGATCTCCAGGACTGCGGTCTTGGGGTCGAACTTCTTCCAGCCGAAGGTGTCGGTCTCGTCGGCGGCGTACATGCCCAAAGTGACGTTGGCAGCGTCGTTGGCAGCCGCCTTGCGGACGACGCCGGTGGCGTTGAACTCCAGGTTGCCGGCCGGGCAGTCACTGCTCCATCCCTTGGCGGCGTTGACGGTGTCCAGCGGCGCCGAGCCGACCTTGCCGGGCTGGTTCTTCCATGTGGTCTTGTCGGAGATGCCGCCGACCTCGAACAACTGGACCTCGCGGGCCTGGCAGGACCAGGACCAGGTGTTGCGGATCCGGAAGGTCGCGGACTTGACCTGCGCCCCCTGAGCGGCGCTGGTGTCCATCTGGAAGAAGGAGCGCGATATGCGGTCGCGACCGCCGGTCTCGGCCTCGTAGCCGACCCGTACCACCTCTTTGGCATCCCAGAACGACGTGTTGGGGTAGGCCTGATAGACCCTCGTCCAGTGGGTGCGGACGTTGCTGGACCAGGTGGGGTCGATGTAGACGGGGTAGGTGGTCCCGGCGCCGGTCAGCAGACCCTGCTCCGGGGTGATCGTCAGCGTGTCGCCGCTCACGGCTGTGGCCATGGCCGCGTCCTTGGCTCCGGCTCCGGGGTCGAAGGTCCCCTGCGTGGTGGAGGCGGTCGCGGTCAGGGAGGAGAGCAGCTGCTTCGCCTGGGCGGTGGTGGGCCGGCTTGAGTCCCACATCATCGGGGTGGGGCTGGTGAACACGGTCTGGCCCGCCGGGTCGGTCGCCTCCAGGGCCCCGGTCTCGCTGTCCTTGGACACACCGAGGCCCACGGTGCCGATGGTGAACTGGAGTTGGGCCAGCTCCGGGTTCTTCGCGGCCTCCGCGTTCTTGACCACCAGCAGCTGGGAGAACCCCTCCACCTCGGCCTTCAGTTGCAGGTCCACGCCAGGCAGCACCTCGGCATAGATGGCGACGTTCCCTGCCAGCGTGGGCTTGGGCAACGCCTTGGGCCAGGTCAGCGACAGCGTGCGGCCGTCACGGTTCCCGGTGAGCATGGGACCGGTGCCACCGCCCGAGAACCGGACGGAGACCGCGGCAGCCTTTGGCACCACGGAACCGTCGGAAGCGAACGCCAGAGTAGGGTCGGTCCCGACCCATGCCCCGTTCCGCCACACCCGCACGGCACTGCCGTACTGCTGCACCGACACCGAACCGTCCGGCTTGGCCCACGTGTCACTCGACTCGGTGCGGGCGGAGACCACTTCGACCGGCTGACCGGAGGCCTGCGCATCGGCGAGGGCCTTGTCCTCCTCGGTCATCGAGCCGTCGGCGACCGGGTCGGACGCTGCGGTAAGCGCCTTGGCGGGCCCCTCCGGTGCAGCTGCGGACGCATTGGCAGGCAGTATCGGCACCAGAATACCGGCGGTCAGGATTCCGGTCAGCAAGCGGAATCTACGCCTTCGGAAAAGTGCCCCACCCTCGTGTTCTCTGGACACGACTTCAATCCCCAATCCCTGCGCCCTGATTTCGCGCAACTCTATCGGCGGCGCGTCCAGGTATTTCACACGGCTGCACGGTCTGGCAGCAACAGGAAAACGTGGAGAACGTGCGTATTCGATGTGAAGGTGGGCAAATCGCCATCATGGCCAAAACTCGCTGCAGTGGCCTGAACTGCGACTTTACCGATCCATAGAAAACTCACAAGTCGCTCAAATGTGACGTCGAGGGGTCGTGATTTCTAGTTGTTTCGGTGCACATCAAGGCGGGAAACCTATTTCTCGCGGCCGATCTTCCTGTTACCTTCTGGAGGCTTTGTTTACCTTCACGAGGGGTGGGGCGTGAGCCGGTACGGCGCGCGTAGATGGGGCGGCCTTATTTCTGCTGCCCTCATACTGGGAATGCTTCCTGCGAACAGCGTGGCAGCGACATCGTCCGGTAAGGGAGCCAGTGTTCCCGAGCCGAAGCAGCCGCCGACTGTGGCGGTGAAGCCGATGGCTGTCGGCAGCACGGACGAGCGCCATGACGAGGCGCGCCCCTGGAAGGTACCGAAGGTCGCCTGGCCCGAACCTGGCTCGGCCACGGTGAAGTTGAACTCCGTGACCGCCAAGTTCGGTGCGCAGAGAGCGGGTTCGCTTCCCCTCGCTCTGGCGGCCCCTCTCGTCAAGCAGCGGACTGCTGCCACGACACCCACCAAGGCGACCGTCACGCTCGCCGACCAGAAGACCGCCCGCAGGGCCGGCGTCGACGGCCTGCTGTTCTCCTTGGCTCGCGCGGACGGCAGCACCGCAGCCGGCGCCGCCTCGGTGCAGGTGGACTACAACTCCTTCAGGGGCGCCTACGGCGGCGACTGGGCGTCCCGCCTGCGCCTGGTGCAACTGCCCGCCTGCGCGCTGACCACCCCGGACAAGCCTGCCTGCCGGGTCGGCAAGCCCCTGCCCACGACGAACAACACCAAGACCGGCACCCTGACCGCGAACGCCCCCCTGTCCGCGGCCTCGAGTACGTCCAGTTCGTCCACGAGTACGTCCACGGCCGCCAAGTCGGCGACTCTGTCCGCGGCGACGGTGCTGGCGGCCACCGCCCAGGCGTCAGGCGCCAGCGGCGACTACAAGGCGACCTCCCTACAAGCCTCCGGCTCCTGGACGGCGGGCGGTTCGACCGGCGGGTTCTCCTGGTCGTACCCGATCGACACGCCGGCCGTACCGGGCGGCCTGAAGCCCAACGTGTCACTGGGCTACGACTCCAAGGCCGTCGACGGCCGCACCTCGGCATCCAACAACCAGCCCTCCTGGATCGGCGACGGCTGGGACTGGCAGCCCGGCTACGTGGAACGCCGCTACAAGTCCTGCGAGGACGACAAGGACAAGGCCGGCGCCACCAACACCACCAAGGTCGGCGACCAGTGCTGGTACAACGACAACGCCGTGATGTCTTTGGGCGGCAAGACCATCGACCTCGTCTTCAAAAACAAGAACGAAGGCTGGCACGCGGTCTCGGACGACGGTGAGAAGATCGAGAAGCTCACCGGCGCCGCGAACGGCGACGACGGCACGGACGGCGTCGACGGCAAGGGCGAGTACTGGAAGGTCACCACGGCCGACGGCACCCAGTATTTCTTCGGCCGTAACAAGCTCCCGGGTTGGAGCGACAACGGCACCGCCGCCGACGACCCGGTGACCAACTCGACTTGGACGGCACCGGTCTTCGGCAACCACTCGGGCGAGCCCTGCTACAACTCCTCCTTCGCCTCTGCCTGGTGCCAGCAGGCCTGGCGCTGGCAGCTGGACTACGTCGTCGACCCGCGCGGCAACGCGATGGCCTACTACTGGTCCAAAGAGTCCAACAACTACGGCCGGAACGTCTCCGAGACCACCGGCAAGGCCACCGTCACCCCATACGTGCGCGGCGGCTGGTTGGAGCGCATCGACTACGGCCTGCGCGACGACAAGGTCTACTCGGGCAAGGCCGCGGGCCAGGTCCAGTTCGGCGTGACCTCCCGGTGTCTGACCAACTGCACCTTCGACGACGCCAACGCCGTCAACTGGCCGGACGTCCCGTACGACCAGTACTGCAAGGACGGCTCCACCGAGTGCAAGGACAAGTACTCCCCGACGTTCTGGTCCCAGAAGCGCCTGACCTCCATTACCACCAAGATCTTGACCGGCGGCGCCTACAAGGACGTCGACACCTGGACTCTCGACCAGAACTTCCCGGCCGCCGGTGACGGCATCTCGACCCCGATGTGGCTCAAGTCGATCCAGCACACGGGGAAGGCCGGCAGCAGCGTGGCACTGCCCGCAGTCACCTTCGAGGGAGAGCAGAAGCCGAACCGGGTCGACAAGCTCCACGACAGCCTGGCCCCATTCGTTCGGCTGCGCATGTCGAAGATCATCACCGAAACCGGTGGTGCCATCGGCGTCTACTACTACGACCCCGACTGCACCAACACCGCCCTGCCGCCGACCGACAGCACCAACACCACCCGTTGCTACGGGGTCAAGTGGCCTTTCGAAGGCGATGACGCCAAGCAGGACTGGTTCAACACCTACCCGGTGAAGAAGGTCGTCGAAAACGACAACCTTGAGGAATCCCCCGACATCATCACTGAGTACACGTACGTCGGCGGTGCCAAGTGGGCCAAGAGCACGGACGAGTTCACCAAGCCCAAGGACCGCACCTACTCCGTCTCCCGCGGCTATGAGCGCGTACAGACCCGCAAGGGCGCCGGCTCGGATGCCAGAACCCTGACCGAGACCCGCTACTTCCGGGGTATCGACGGTGCTGAGGTGAAGGACTCGGCGGGCGTCGCTGTCACCGACAGGGAACAGTTCGCCGGCGCGGTCCGTGAAAGCGCGACATACAACGGAGACGGAGGCCCGCTGGTCTCGGCCACCTCCTACACCCCGTGGCGCTCGGCCGCGGTCGCGACCAGAGATCGTAAAGAGGCAGAACTTCCGGCCCTGGAGGCCTACCACACGGGCACCGCGGCGGAGGAGACCCGCACCACTGTCACCGGCGGCACCCGCATCACGAAGACCACCCGTGGCTTCGACGCCTATGGCATGGTCACCCAGGTCTCCGAACACGGCGACACCGCCAAGACCGGAAGTGAGACGGCGGTCGGTGACGAGAAGTGCACCACCACGACGTACCTGCGCAACACCACGGCCTGGATCCTCAACACCGTCTCCCGAGCCGAGACCGTCGCCGCTCTGTGCAACTCGACGGTCAACCGCCCCGAGGACGTCATCGATGACGTCCGCACCTCCTACGACGGCGCTGCCTTCGGGGTCGCCCCTACAAAGGGCCTGGTCACCAAGTCCGAGCGGATCAACGGCACCGGCACGGCTTACGAGACCACCAGCTCCGTCCCCAGCACCTGCGGCACGGCCAAGAACCAGCTCTGCTACGACCAGTACGGCCGGGGATTGGCAGCGGCGGACGCGTACGGCCAGGTCACGTCCACGGTGTACACCCCTGCCACAGGCGAGAACCCGACCGCCACGACGGTGACGAATCCGCGCGGCCACACCGCCAAGACCGTGCTGGATCCGCTGCGCGGCCAGCCGACCGATGCCACCGACGCCAACGGCCTGGTCACGTCCACGGCCTACGACGGTCTCGGCCGGACCACGAAGGTATGGCTGCCGACCCGCTCGGCAGCCCAGTTCCCCAACGCGCCCAACTACTCCTACGCCTACCAGATCCGCACCGACGGCCCGGCCGTCGTGACCACCAAACACCTCGACCACAACTCGAGGTACCAGACCGGCTACGCCTTCTACGACGGCCTTCTGCGGGAGCGTCAGACGCAGACAGTCTCCCCGGACCTGGCCGGGCGCCTGGTGACGGAGACGTTCTACAACACACGCGGCGAGGCCTGGCGTACGTCAGGCACCTTCTACGCCACGGGCGCGCCCGAGTCCGTCCTGGTCACCGGCCAGGACACCAAGTACCCGTCGTCCACCGAGACGGTCTTCGACGGCGCTGGTCGACCCACGGCAGTGATCGCGAAGAAGTTCGGGGACGAGACCAAGCGCACGGTCACCAGCTACACGGGCGACACCACGACGGTGATCCCGCCCAAGGGCGGCGTCGCGACGACCACGGTGGTGGACGCGCTGGGCCGCACGGCGGAGGTCAAGCAGTACACGAACGCCGACCGCACGGCTTCGCAGTCCATGCGCTACCGCTACGACAAGCTCGGTCGCCTCGACCAGATCACAGACGCCTCCGGCGCCAAGTGGACATACGCCTACGACGTCCGCGGCCGTAAGACCGACGTCACGGACCCGGACACGGGCAAGACGCACACCGCGTACGACCAGGGCGACCGGGTCACCGACGTCACCGACGCCCGCGGCATCACCCTGCACACCGACTACGACGCCCTGGGCCGTCGGACCGCGGTCAAGAAGGACACGACCACGCTGTCGGCCTGGACCTACGACACCGTAGCCAAGGGACAGCCGGCCTCGGCCACCCGCTACATCGACGGCAAGGCCTACGTCACCGAGACCACCGGCTACAACGCCTACAACCAGCCGACCGGCACCAAGGTGACCATCCCGGCCGGCCTCGGCGTGCCCGCCGGCAGCTACGAGTGGTCCAACACATACGAGGAACACACCGGTCTGCTCCTCGACACAGACCAGCCGGCGGTCGGCGGTCTGCCTGCCGAGCTCGTCACTTACAGCTACGACGGTGGCGGCCTGCTGTGGACCATGCACGCCGAGAGCGACCCGCTGATCTCGGATATCAGGTACGACCACTACGGCCGCAACACGGTCTTCGAATACGGCGACTTCGCCCAGCACATGAGGACCACGAGCGTCTATGACGACCACACCGGCAAGCTGACCGACGCCTACACCGACCGGGACAAGGCCCCCCAACGCATCGAGGACAACCACTACACGTACGACCCGGCCGGGAACATCACCCAGATCGCGACCAACTACGGTCAGGACGCGGCCCGCACGAGCGACACGCAGTGCTTCGCTCTGGACGCGCTCGCCCGCATCACCGAGGCGTGGACGAACACCGGCAGCACGTGCGCCGCCGTGCCGTCCGACGCGGTGGTCGGGGGCCAGGATCCGTACTGGACGACGTACGCCTACGACGCGCTCGGCAACCGGAAGACGGAGACCCAGCACAAGACGGCGGGCGGTCCTGTCGCGGACACCGTCCGCACGTACGCCGAGCCGGACGCGGGCACGCACAACCTGCCGGGCGTCACCCAGACCGGCACCGACTCGCACACGGAGACGTACACCTACACGGCGGGCAACACCGAGACCCGCACCTTCAAGCAGGGCAGCACGACGACTGTCGGCCAGGACCTGGACTGGGACGAGGAGGGCCACCTCAAGTCCGTCACCGGCAACGGCCAGACGACCAGCTACACCTACGACGTCGACGGCCAGCGTCTGACCCGCACCGACTCGACGGGCACGACGCTCTACCTCCCCGGCGGCAACGAGCTCCAGGTCGACAAGGCCGGCAAGGCCACGGGCACCCGCTACTACAGCACCGGCACGCAGACGGTCGCCATGCGCACGGGCGGCAAGCTGACCTTCCTGCTCGCCGACCACCACGGCACGACCACGACCCAGGTCACCGCGGACGCAACCCAGGCCATCACCCGCCGCAAGACAGGCATCTTCGGCACCCCGCGCGGCGCCCAGGTCGGCCCGTGGGCCGGCGACAAGGGCTTCATCGGCGGCACCAAGGACGCCGACACAGGCCTGACCCACCTCGGCGCCCGCGAATACGACCCCGCGATCGGCCGCTTCATCAGCGTCGACCCCCTGATGGACCTGACGGACCCTCAGCAGGCGCACGGATACACCTACGCGAGCAATAATCCTGTCACGCTCAGTGATCCGAGCGGCCTGAAGCAGATGTTCGACAATAGTGGGGGTACCGCTAAAGGCGCACGGGAAGTCGATGATTCCCCGATCACGGATGATGTTCAGGACTTGCTGACGGAGTTCTATGAGTGTGGCCCCAACGGCATCTGTCCAGGGGATGGCTACTGGGATACCTCCTACATGGAGGACACTGGGAAGCATTCGGCTTGCTTCGGGCGAACGGGTTGTCAAAAAGCCTATCAATACCTCATTAAAGACGATGCCGATGTAGAGCAAGCGAAGAAAATTGCTGCCACCTACTGCGTTGATCACTTTGATGAATGCCTGGCAGACGAGGAGTCGTTCGAACGCGGTAAGCGTTTCGAGGAATATCGGAGTGCAGTCCTCCCGATCCCGGAAGGCGGTGGAATCGGGCGAGGGCTCAGCAGAGATCTCGAGGCCTCGTGTAAATGTTTCCTGGCCGGAACGGACGTCCTCATGGCCGACGGCTCGACCAAGGACATCGAGGACGTCGATCTGAGTGACGAAGTTCTGGCTACCGATCCCGAGACGGGTGAGACGGCTGCGAGAAAGGTCACCCGCCTCATCAAGACCGAGGGTGACAAGTACTTCAACGAGCTGTCCATCGCTACGGACAACGGCATTGAGAAGCTCACCGCGACGCATGAGCACCCGTTCTGGTCCCAGTCGGAGCACGACTGGGTCCCAGCGGGGCAGCTAGAGCCAGGTATGACTCTGCGTACGGATGAAGGCCACGCGGTCATCGTCACTGGTAACCGGGCCTTCACGCAGCAAGCACGTACGTACAACCTCACTGTGGACGACTTGCACACGTACTATGTGCTGGCGGGGGCCACGCCCGTACTGGTGCACAATTCCGGTGGGTTGTGTGGCCCTGGCCTTAGGACGGCATCGGAAGCCGGTATCAGCCCGAATGATGCCAGGCGAATTCAGAATGCCGCTGATAAAGCAGGGCAGCCAATCATTGTGGTCGGGAGCCGTGCGAACGGAACACCCAACCCGACATCGGACTGGGATTACATCCTGTCGGGTCCGTCCAGAACTCGTCACAGCGTCAAGAATTCGCTGCCGCGAGGTACGGGTGACGGTGAAGGGAGTGGGCGCGGTAGAGATTTCTGGCAGAACTACAATCCGAACCGCCCAGACTATGCGGAGCTGGACCCAAGCAGGCCGTACGTTGTATTTGAGCCACGGAGCAGGTGAGCACTTGCGAGCATCAGAGCGGATCATCAACGAGGTTGCCCAAGGACTCCGTAGCCTGGAGGACGCTGTGGCCTGGTTCTCTTCGCTAGAGCAGGTTGAGCAGAGGGCGGTACTGCACGAGGTTGTTCGTTACTCCATGCAGGCCCATGCGACAGTGAACGACGCGCGTGATGGGCTGCTGCGATCAGGCGTCAAGCCGACCATGACCCCGGCAGTGTTGATTGTTCGAGAACCGATTCTCGAACAAATGGGGAAGATTATAAATCTGCCCCCGGGTGAGTACGTGAAGTCCTTCCGCGTCCTCTTGTCCACGTTCGCTGTGGCTGACACGCGGCGAAGAGAAACGGAGTGCCGAGGAACTTGTAGGCACGCCTGGCACAACCTGTCGTAGGCGCCGACGTCCCCGGTGCCTCAGAGAGGGCGTTGCCGGGGATTTCTGAGTTCGTTTGGACGCGCATTGGGAGCCCCTGCCGAGTCGGTACTCGGCGGGGGCTCCTGGGCGTTTGACGGCAACGCTGACGGCAACGTCAGCGGACGAGCCTTGCGGCAGGTGGGTCGTCAGGCGGCTCCTCGGTGCCGTTCAGGGCGTTGTTGAGGCGGTCGATGGCTTGGCGTTGGAGGCGAAGTCTGACGTGGGCGTAGACGCCGGCGGTGACGCCGATGTGGGCGTGGCCGAGTAGTTCCTTGATCACGACGAGGTCGACGCCCTGTTCCAGGAGGAGGGTGGCGGTCGAGTGGCGGAGGTCGTGGAAGCGGATGCGTCGGAGCCCGGCTCGGTCGAGGAAGGTGCGGAAGCGGCGGGTGAGGTTGGCCGGGTCGAGAGGCCTGCCAGTGGGTGTGGTGAAGACGAGGCCGCTGTCTCTCCAGCCTGGCCCTGCCGTTTCGCGTTCCTTGTCTTGCTGCTGTTTGTGCTCCTTGAGGGGGTAGAGGCATTCGGTCGGGAGCGCGATACGACGCTCCGACGCTCGTGTCTTGGTGGGTAGGTGGGTGAGACCGCCCGTACGGGTGCGCTGGAGTGAGCGGCGGATGGTGGCGGTGCCTGTGTTGAGGTCGAGGTCTTCCCAGTGGAGGCCGAGGAGTTCGCCTTTGCGGAGGCCGGTGCGCAGGGCGAGTTCGTACAGTGCGTGCAGCCGGTCGGCCTTGGCCGAGTTGAGGAATTGACGGGCTTCGGCCGCTGTGAGCGGTCGGAAGCGCCTGGGCCGGGGTGTGGCGTTCTTGACGTTCCGGGCGACGTTGCGAGGCAACTCGTCCTCCCGAACGGCGTGTTCGAGTGCTGACTTGAGGACCGAGTGCACGTACGTCACGGTCGAGGGGGACAGTTGCCTTCGACAGCACTTACCAATGGCGCAGCACTGCTTCCGTTCCGCGTCGAGTCCTTGGGTGCAGCACTGGCAGGTGGTGCGAAGGCGGTCGAGGAAGGTGCGGACCTCTTTGGCGGTGAGGCGGGCGATCTTCTTGGTGCCGAGGCTGGGGATGATGTGGAGGCGGACGCAAGAGGCGTAGCGGGTGTGGGTGTTCTCCCGGAGCCGGTGGACGGCGACGCTGCCAAGCCAGTATGTGAGGTAGTCGGTCACGGTGCTGTCGGCGGTAGCGACGGGGAGGCCGTGGTTGCTGTCGGCGATCTTCTCGGTGAGTTTGTCGGCCGCCTCTCTGCGGGTGGTGCCGTAGACGCGGATGCGTTTGCGGGTGCCGTCGGCGGCGAGGACGTAGCCAGCGGCTTCCCAGCGGCCGTCCTTGCGCTGGTAGATGGTGCCTTCGCCGTTGGCGCGGGCTGTCTTGCGCTTGGGGGCGGTCATCGGGCGGCCTCTTCCAGGTGGCGCTGGACGTAGTCGTCCAGGGCGTGGGTGGGGATGCGGCGGGCGCGGCCGATGGTCAGCGAGGCCAGGCGGCGGGTGCGCATCAGGTCGTAGAGGGCGGAGCGGCCGATCTTGAGGCGGGCCATCGCTTCGGGGACGGTGAGGAGTTCGTCGTCATGCACGAGTGGTCACCGCCGGTTCGCGCGTCGGTCCGCCGCCGATGAGCGCAGCGAGGCGTTCGAGGTCGGGGGTGAGGCCGGTGCCGTCGTAGGCCCAGTGGGCGATGACGAGGGTGGTCGGGGAGGGCGGAGGGATGTGGCGGCGGTGCCATGCGGCGCGGGCGTTGCGGAGGGCTCCGAGGGTGGTGGAGTAGGCGCGGGTCTTGGTGGAGAAGTGGCCGCGGAAGCCGAGCATGTGGGCCCACTTGCGCAGGTTCAGGTGCTTGAGGTCCTCGCGGGCGCCGAGGGCCCATGCGGTGCGGATCATGCGTGCGGCGTGCTCGGGCACGTACTCGAACCAGAGCTCGGTGATCCTCTTCAGCCGGTGGTCGAGGGTGCCGGTCGCGGCTTCGGTGCCCTTGGTGGCGTACTTGGCGACGTATCCCGCGACCTTGCCCTCAGTGATCGCGGTCCCGCCCTCGAAGGCCGTTGACCGGATGATCCGGGTGTCGATCTGCTCGCCGAAGGTGAAGGAGCGGGCGCAGCCGTTGACCTCCGGCCCGTCGACGTGGGCCCGAGAGGCCGCGAGCCGGATGGCATCGGCGAGGAGCTCCGGGGTGGCCCAGGCGGGTGGCGGGGCGTAGGGGCCTGCGGGGCCGTCGAGGCGGATCACTGCGTGGAAGTGGATCAGGCCGCGCCGTTGATATTCGGCGACCTTGGCGTAAGAGACCCGGACGAACTTGTGCAGCAGGCGCTGCGGGATACCAGCTGCGGCGGCGATGGTGCGGCGCAGGTGGAGCATCAAGCGGGCCCACAGAGCTGGGGCGTGGGCGTTCCACAGCACCGCGCCGGTGTAGTCGTATCGCTCGGGGTCGAGCGGGGTGCCGAGGAGCGTGTCGCCTTTGGTGTGGGGGCGTCCGCAGCGGCAGCGCGCGGAGCCGTTGACGCGTCGTCCGTGGACCGGCCCGTACGACGGGGCGGTGAGCGTGGCGAAGACGCGGGGGCGGGCAGCGACCTGGTCGGGGATGTTCTTGCCGCCGCGCAGGCCGGCGGCGATGAGGTGGTAGGTGTCCTGACGGTAGAGCTCGGCGCACGAGGGGCAGCGGGTGCTGCGGCGGTTGCCGCAACGCACCAGGAGGTGCCCGGCGGGCAGTTCCTTGGACTTCAGTTCGCGCAGGATCTCGCCGGTGAAGGCGTCGATCTCGGTGCGATGGCCTTCGAGCCGGATCGGCTGGGCACAGCCGCCGAGCGAGGACAGTTGCCGGACGAGACCCGGCAGGTCCCGGTACCCGGTGAATGACGGCTGTACCGCCGTGGCCGGTTCGGGGCGGGGGATTGTGGCGGTGAGGTTGTGCGGTGGCATGCTGGCGGGACCTCTCTGCGCTGCGGCACACGCGTGTGCCGTGGATGGATGGGGAGGAAAGGCCCCGGCAGGGGCGAGGGTTTGGCGACTACACGTCCTTGCCGGGGATCACTGCGGTACGGACTCGGTCCGGAGCGGGACGGGCCCGCTCGGGCGGCCGGCCGGTGCTGGTCACGCAGCCTTGTCCAGGTCGACGTGGGCGGGCAGCTCGCGGACCTTCAGCCCTTCGGTGCACATGAGGTCGTTGATCTGCCAGCAGGCTTCGGTGGGCAGGTAGACCGAGCGCAGCCGGACGGGGGTGCGCATGTCGCCGACAGAGGCGATGGAGACGCCCTGGGGCATGGTGCGGTCGGCGGCGGTGATGTCCAGCTCGCGGCCGTCGGGGAAGAGGTGCAGGAAGTCCTCGACGGTGTCGACGCGGTGGCAGATCCGGGCGGACAGGTTGGTGCGCACGGCGGTGGTGAGCACGTCGGCGGAGGGCTTCTGGGTGAGCAGCCACAGCCGGACGCCGAACTTGGCGCCCTGGCTGGCGATGGCCAGCAGTTCGGCCTCGAAGCGTTCGCGGGCCTTGCGGTCGGGGTGGCGGGTGTAGTTCGCGACCTCATCGATTACCACCAGCAGCAGCGGAAGTTCGGGGCTGAAGTCGGTGATGCGGTCGGTGCGGCCGGACCAGAACAGCTGCTCCCTGCGCTCCATCTCCTCGCGTACCCAGCGCAGGATCTCGGTCGGTTCGTCTGGGTGGATGGCGTCGGAGACCCTGTGGGCGGTACGCCACCAGGGCGCGACGGCGCCGAGGTTGGGGTCGATCACGATCAGGCGCACGTCCCGCATCAGTGAGGCGTAGGCGAGCAAGGTGTTGACGGTGATCGATTTGCCGGAGCGGGTGGCGCCGGCGATGAGGGCATGAGCGGAGTAGGCGAGGTTGAGCGCCACGGGGGTGCCGTCCTCGTCCCAGCCGAGCAGCACGTCATTGGTGGAGACGAACTGACCGGGTCTGCAGGCCGGGGAGCCGTCCGGGCCGAGGAGCGGTGAGCGAATCACCGCCTCCAGTGGCTCGCGCCGGAAGCCGCGCGCGACAATCACGCCTGGCGTGGGCTGGGTGATCCGGATGCGGCGCATGCCCCAGGCGTCGCACAGGCCCTCGTCGGCGTCCTGCCAGGCAGTCAGCCCCACCTGCGGCATCGCGTCGGCGGTGACGGTGACGCCGAAGGGGTCAGCGCGGGTGTGCAGGCGCGGCACCAGCACGCGCGGCTTCGGCGGCTGCTCCTGCGGACCGTTCTGCTGGAGCAATGTCGGGGTGGCGTCCTTGACCGCCAGGCCCAGCATCGGCGCGAGCCGCTTCCAGCCCCACCGTATCCGCCGCGCCTGCCGCAGACTGACCCGGGTCTCGGCATCGGCCCGGTACCAGCGGGCGCAGCAGAACCCGGCCCAGCCCAGCAGCCCGAGCGTGCCGAGGCCGAAGACGATCAGCAGCACGAGCCCGAGGGGGTTGCCGGGCATCAGGCGCCCGCCTTGGCGGTGATGGCGTCGGCGCGCAGCGAGATGCCGTGGCGGGCCTTGCCGTTGATCTCGTTCTCCCAGGCCGAGGCGACCAGTCCGGTGAAGGCGACCGGCATGCCGACCTTCAGCCCCTTGCCCAGACCCGGCTCCGGGACGTTCACGGTGATCACTTCGGCGCGGCCGTTGAAGGCGAACATCACGTCCACCAGGTGCAGCTGGGCGCCGGTGACCCGGTCGATCGCGGGCTGCTGGCCCTCGCGGTCCTTGAACCGCGGCCGGGACTCGGAGGCCAGGATCACCAGGGCCGGGGACTGGTCGATGGGCATGGTCTTCACGACAAACCTCCAGGTAGAGGGGAGGGCGAGTCACCCGTGTGGGTGATCGCGTACCGCAACCCTACCTCTATTCCATCCGAAGTCTATCCCTATTGAGTTCCATCCGTTTCCGCGATGGTCCATCCATCGGGCGGCTACCCTGACCCGTGGGGCTGCTGAGCTGGTGAAAAACGGCAGTTGGCGGGCGGCCTGCGGCTGATGGGATCGGGACTCGGACAGGGATGGACATGGCTGCTGCTGACGAGGCGCGCTTGACGTTCGAACGCATCGCGGACGACCTGCGGCAGCAGATCCGGGACGGTGAACTGCGTCCGGGCCAGCTGCTGCCGACGCAGAGCCAGCTCATGCAGAGCTACAAGGCGTCGAGCCTGACCGTGCAGAAGGCCATCCGGCTCCTGCGTAACGAGGGCTGGGTCATCGCCCGCCAGGGGCGCGGCACGTTCGTCACGCGCTCGGCCGACTTCGAGGACGCCTTTGAGAAGGTCGCAGGCGACCTTCAGCAGCAGATCTACTCCGGCATCCTCGCGCCCGGCGCCAGACTTCCCGCCCGCGAGGTCCTGGCCGAGCACTACTCGGTGCCGCTCAACGTGGTCACCAACGCCATCGCCTTGCTGGCCGGCAACTTCCTCCTGCGGTACCCCGGCGAGCTGCCCGGCGACGAGGTCTACGTACGCGACTGGGACGACCAGGGGTTCGCCACCCAGCTCATCCACGGACGGCTCGTTGGGAAGATCAGGGACGGCTCACTGCCCAAGGGTGCCAGGGTCACCGTGGATGAAGTGGTTGACATGATCGGCGGCGACACCGAAGCCGCAGACCAGGCCCTGACCTACCTTGCGTTGGAAGGCCGGGTCAAGAAGATCCACCAACGAAGTGGGGCGCGCCAGCAGACCGCGTACGTCATCGTGGGCGGCGAATTCGGCACCGAGGTGCCCGTCCCGGTGCAACCAGGAAACGAGTCGCCCGACACGCCCAAGCGGGAGTTCCCGGCGGAAGCCGGACTCGCGGACCTGGCTCATAGGCTTGAACGCGCCCTGGAGCGAATCGAAGAACTGGAAGAGCGCGTCGAACGCCTGGAACACGGGGGCCAGGCGCACAACGCCAGCTGAGGTGCGATCCCTGAAGCATCATGAGTCCCCGGAGCGGCCGTAGCCTCCAGGGACTCATCGAGCATGGCCTGCTCCGGCCGGGACGTGAGTGCAGTCCGGCCGAGACGCGGACGCGTATGACGGTGCGCAGGTCAGGCGCGCTGTGTGGGTTGGGGGGCGTCCAACTGGTCGACCTCGTCGTCGAAGGCGTCGAGGTCCTCGTATGCCGGTGCAGGAAGGCGCTCCCCCCGGCTTACCGCGATCCGGTGCACGTTGGTCAGCGCCTCGGTCAACTGGACCGCCAGCAACTGCAGTTCACCCGGCGTCCACTGACGCCCGTCCAGAACGCGCTTCGCCTCCTGGAGGAGTTCACCAGCCAGACCGAGCTGGGCCGACTCCATGTTGTCCGCGAGCCGGGACAGGTACCCCGTGCCCTCGCCTGCGAGATAGCACGGCTTGCCCTCCGGCCCGGCCCAGGGCAGCAGACGCAGCTGACCCGCTGGGCTCACCATGCCCGGACCTCCACTCCATTGATCAGCTGGGCATCGATGTCGATGCCATGCACGGCCAGCCGCACTACGCGTCGCCGTGTCCGTCGGCGCTGTTGCTCCCGGCGCTCGTGCGCGACCAGGTACGGGCGGACCAGCCCGATCTCCTCACCTCGCAGTACCGGGGAAGCCGATGCGCGGGTCGGACGCGCGGTCGGCGCCTCCATGCAGGGACCGGCGGACGGCTGATCGGGGCCGCGATGGCGGCCCGGCGCGGGCAGCAGCAGTCGCAGCAGCGGCTCGAAGATGCGGACGATACAGTGCGGCACGTCGACGCTCCTTGTCAGCGTTGGCCATGCCCCCGGACCGTTCGCCCGGTCGCGGGGGTCCTGACGAGACGTCAGCCTGCCGACCGGCGATGCACGGTAGTTGCACCAGGAAGTGCAACTACCCTTGCCCACAATCTGTTAAATCCCGACCCACTCCGCGTACTGCGCCAGCGAGTTGCTTCGTGTCCGCTCCCGCCGCTTCAGCGTCAGCACGGTCTCCCGCACGGTCGGGTGGTAGCGCGTCTGCTGCGGGGCGATACGCCGGGCCTGGTGCAGGCAGTCCAGCGCCTGCGCCGGGTCGCCTGCCCAGGCATGAGCCCGGCCGAGGTCCATCCAGTGGTGCCCGGCCCGGGAACGGGTCCAGCCGCGCGGAATGCGTACGTTCTCTGCAAGTTCGATCGCCCGCCCGAAATCGTCCATCTCGGAAGCAATGGCCACCGCGTGCACACCGACATTGGTCGGCCCCCAGGTGACGCCGAAGTCGGGCAGTTCACCCGTGGTCCGTGCGAGTGCTCGGGCCTCGGCCAGGCGGGCGTCCGCAAGGCCCCGGTCCTTCATCCGGCCCGCGATCACCGCAGCCCGCAACTGCATCACGCCCCGCATCGCCTCAACGCCTGCCGGGCGGCGTGCATCCTGCCCGTCGAGGTCGCGCAGGGCCCGGTCGATGACCCGGATTCCCACGTCATAGCGGCCGGACGACATCGTGGTCTGCGCACGCAGGTAGGAATGCATGGCGGCCAAACCAGGGTCATCAGCGCGCGGTGCCGTCCACGCCAGACGGTCCAGCGCAACGGTCGCCAGGTCGATGTAGCCGAAGTTCCACGCTACGGTGAACACACACCGGAACGTCCCCGCCAGACACTCGTAGGCCAGCCGCTGCTCTTCCCCGGTACTGGTGTGCACTGCATGCACCGACTCCTCGATCAGTGCCGGCAGATCGCGCACCATGTCCGTGTACTGCGCCTGGCGGCGCTGCACCAGGGCACGCTGCACGTCAGCCCGGATCAAGGCAGCCGGACGGGGAACCGTTTCCCAGTCGAGAGCGATGTCCCAGTTCTCCAGCCCCTCACGGATCGGCTGGATCAGCGCGTCCATCCGGTCCCGGCGCAGTTCCTCGGCGTACGGCTGCCCAAGTAGATCAGAGGTGGAGACCCCCAGGGCGCGGGCACAGGCAGCAACAAGAGCTGGGGAGGCGGGCTTCTGACCGCATTCCACCTTCGACAACAGCGACTTCGACAGGTGAGCCCGCATCGCCAGTCCCTGCTGCGTCAGACCGCGCTGCTTCCGGATACGGGCGACCCGAGCGCCGACGTGCTCCTCGATGCTCTGCGACACGGCGAACTCCGTTCTGCGGCAACACTCAGACGGTACCCCCACCACACCATCCCGGATCAGCCGAACAACGATCACCCCGGATGGCCACAGGCCCCGCATCTGCCAGCCCGGGGCTCCGAGTACACCCCAGCCGAACGACCAGCCGACAGACACGGCGTACCACCGAAGCGTTGTCTAGTCCCAGGTGATGCCCGACGTTCTGGTCCCAGGTGATGCTTGACGGTGGGCCTAGACAACATCGGAAACCTTGTGGGGCTTGTTCGCCT